>JAZOWF010000031.1:0-63728 GCA_045659065.1 Acutalibacteraceae bacterium | reverse complement strand
TGTTTTGGCTTTAATCTGTTTCAGGACAGACACAATAGCCATCGAAAAGACAGTTATTGATGAAACAATACCAATGGTTTTCACATCATAATCACCTAAAACATCCATAAGTGGCTTGATGATTACGCCGCCACCCATTCCAGTAAGTGAACCTACAGTTGTAGCAAAAAGTGCTAACAGAAAATAGACAAAAAACTGCAAAAAAAACACCCCCCCATAAAGTCTTACTTTTAAATTAATTATATTTCCCCGAACAAAACAAATAGCAACAAAAAAATAGGCAACACGCTAATCTACCAATATTAACATAATAGCAAATTGAAGTTTGTTGGGATGAATGCATAATTAAGGTTGCTGCATTATATCAATCATCCCTACAAAGTCAATTTTTGTTTTCTTAAATGATTTTATATCCATAAGCTTATATCTCTTTTTTTACATTAAAATCACTATAAAAATAACTATATTTTTTATAATTTAATTATATCATATTTGCTCCTTGGATTTCAATACACACTATGATAAATGAACACTAGCAACTGCACAAGATAGAGATTTTGTTAAAAAATTTGCAGACGAGTTTATTCGTTTATATGGAGAAGGGCATACAGTATAAATTGTGACTTTTATGCATTAAAAAATTGTCTTTTGTGTTTAAATATCAATCACGAAATTTAATTGTCATAAAAAGTGATTACATAATACTTGCAGTAAAGAAAAAGGTCTTAAAGTGACAAAATTAACACATTATCATTCGCCTGTTTGTCGCTCGCTTGCTAATATTCTGCTAATTTTCATTAGCAAAACTGCTAAATATCAGAGAAAACTGAGAGTGACTCTGTTAACATCGTAACACCCGCTAACCCTAGTAAAATAAGGGTTTGTGAGGTTTTTTAAGTGACAAAAAGTGAACAAAAAAACACCCCTTGGAGCAAACTCCTAAGGGTTAGTTGTGGGTTCGATTCCCGCAGGGGGTGCCAAAAAAAGAGCCGGCATAATGTCGGCTCTTTTTCGTTAACATTCAGAAAAAGTCGGGCAGCCTGAGATGATCAAGCTTGCCCGGCTTCTTTGATTGCATTAAGGTTGATTATTCAAACGATGCCAAGAAATGTGATTCCGGATGGCAGACCATACCGGAAATGTATTTTTCACATATTACACAGTAATATCCTGAAAGAGTTATATTACAGTCGAGCTGTCCGCAGATTGAGCAGTATTCATAATTATGTTCTGTAACAAAATTTTCAGAATAAACAACATGGGATGTGGGGTGACAGTCGAAGGGATAAATCTGCTTATTGCAGATAAAACAAAAATGATTGAAGGCATTTCCGAAGGGCGCAGCTACCACGCTGCAGCCTTTTTTATCACATATATGACAGTATAAATTATAATCATATTCGGTTGGATTTCCTAAATTCAGACTGTTGACTATAGTGCTGCACCCGTAAATGTCATCCACACAGGTGTTGTATATGTTATAGGTATAGTATCTGTTGAGATACATATCGTTATAGTTACTGTTGAACTCATTGTCGTATTCTATTGACAGAAAGGCACTTTCGGTAAGGTAATTGACTATACCGATTTTTTTGCAGGGTCTGACCTGTATATAATGAATCATATCCTTATCAAGGTTTTCAATTTTTACCGAGGTGCTGTTTTCACCTTTTACATAAATCTTTTTTATGTTCTTTTCATAAAAATGAACATCGTTGCCGTAGACAATTTCATAACCGTCTACTCCCTTATAAAGATTTTTCCATGAGAGCATAAAAGTGCTTTCATTTATAAATTTGCCTTCAATATCCATATAATCCGTATTTTTGAATCCGCCTAATCTGGAAATGGTTTTCGGCGTTGAGGCGTTACTGTAGACGGTGCTTTTGTTGCTGTTGTTGTAAGCTTTGATATAGTAAGAATATCTGACGGCAGAGGCGTTTCCGAGTGATTCAGTTGCAAATTCGTTTATAGGGGCGATGTTTCTGTCGATAAAGAAGGTGTTTTTTGTTTTTCCGAGAAGGATATATCCTTCATAAAATTCAGGATCTTCCTCATCAAGATTTTTTCGGTAGACAATATAGCCGTCTGCCTGGGAAATTTTGCCCCAATTCAGAGTCAGCTCCTCGTACTTTATGTCTACCTTTGTGATTTCAGGTGTTGAAAGTGGTGCTGCGGTTTTTACTTTGAGAGTAGCCGTTGAGTCGCTCCAGAAAAGCTTGCCGTCAACACGTCTGAAGGCTTTTATACGGAATTTGTAGGTTGTGCCTGCAGCAAGATTTTTTACGGTGCAGCTCGTGTCGGTTACGGTCTTTTCTTTTTCCCAGGCTTTGGTTTTGCTGTTATAAATGAAAATCCTGTAGCCTGATGCACCTGAGGTCTTCTTCCAGGCTAATGTGACAGAGCTTTTTGTACTTGCGCAAGAGCTGAAGCTCTGAGGAGTTGCAGGTCTTGTTGAGGTGGTGAGAGTTGGCGTTGCATCACTCCAGAAAAGCTTTCCGTCAACACGCTTGAAGGATTTTATACGGAATTTATATGTCGTGCCTGCAGTAAGCTTTTTCATAGTGTAGCTTGTATCGGAAAGAGTTTTAATTTTTTTCCAGGCTTTAGTCCTGCTGTTGTAAACAAATATTCTGTAGCCTGATGCCCCTGAAGTCTCCTTCCAGGTGAGTGTGACAGAGCTTTCTGTTCCTTTAGTGGATTTGAAGAGATTGGGAACGGCGGGGTTTGTCGCTGTTTTGAGAGTCGGTGATGCCTCTCCCCAGGTGAGCCCTCCGTTGTTGCGGCTGAAGGCTTTTACTCTGAATTTGTATATTGTGCCTGCAGCAAGACCTTTTACGGTATAGTCTGTGCCGACAACTGTTGCAAGCTTTTCCCATGAATGGACATTTGTGCTATAAATAAAGATTCTGTAGCCTGTTGCATTTTTTGTGCTGCTCCAGGTCAGCTTGAGCTGAGTTGTCGTTCTTTGCGTAGCTTTTATGTTCGACACAGTACCGATTGCTGCACCTTTTGTTAGGATATTGCTGACAGTAGGTGCAGAAACAGGTTCATTCGGTGTGAAAAACTTGTGCATACTCGTGTGATCGGTAATGGAGCCTGCTGCTGCGCTTATGGCTGCGGAGTTAAAACTCAGAGCAAGAAAAATCACGGAGATAAGCATTGGAAGCAGGGAAATAATTTTTGTTTTTCCTTTCATATAAATCTCACCTTTTTCGAAAAATATCGTGAATATACTAACAGATTTCAGCAAAACTGTCAACATTGCACCTTGCTTTTCGGGCGATGGATTTTATTTCGAAAGGAAATTAACGGGTGACAGCTAACTTTTTCTCCTCGAAAAAAGGGATTCTTTTATCAACTGTATTGCAATATATCCATTTCTACAACAATGAAAGAATTCAACTAAAAACAAAACTGACACCACTCTCATCGAGCAGAAAACTGTTTTTTGGGCAGGTGAACACGGAACCTCAGGTGCAATCTGGGCTCCCGAAATACATAAAATCGGTGACCGTTGGTATATCATTGCCTGTGCAGGCTTTGACAAAAACGCTGTTGAACCCAGTGCAATGCCTGATGCAAAAGAATTCACTGACCACGATGACTACTACCGTTACAGCTTTATCCTCGAAAGCAACTCAGAGGATATTTTCGGCAACTATACCTTCAAGGGAATAATTGCTCCCGACGGGCTGAATAATATTGACGGCACATATCTTCAAAAGAACGGAAGACTTTATTATGTTTTCTCTTGCGGACACAAATGAACGATGTTGTGCATTTATTGTGAATTTTTTTGAGTGTTATTGACAAGGTGCGGTTTTTGAGTTAATATTTCTTTATAATAAAAAAGGAGTGATATTATGGCAAAGATTGTTGCATTTCCCTTATCTCTTATTCTTGCGTTCTTTTCATTATTCGGTCTTTATTTTCCGAAGACGGATATAACAGTTGATGAAGAAAAATGGAAAACAAATTATACTTATGTTTTTGTTCACGGTCTTATGGGCTGGGGTGAATACGATTCACAGTATAAGCTTATGCCTTATTGGGGTATGTTCGGCGGAGAGCTGATGAAAAAGCTGAACAAAAGCGGATTTGACTGCCGCGCTGCATCTGTTGCTGCAACAGCAAGTGCATGGGACAGAGCATGTGAGCTGTATGCTCAGCTTACAGGCACTGTGACCGATTACGGCAAAGCACACAGTGAAGAATACGGTCACGATCGCTTCGGCCCTGATTTTACCGGTAAGGCCCTTATTGATAAGTTTGATGAAACCAATAAAATCAACCTTCTCGGTCACTCCTTCGGCGGTGCAACAATAAGAGTTTTTGCAACTCTTATGGCTCAGGGTGACGAAAAAGAGAGAGCTGCAACTGACGGAAATGACATTTCGCCTCTTTTTACCGGCGGAAAGTCGGACTATATATATTCTCTTACAACTCTTGCGGCTCCCAGCAACGGTACAACGGCTTACACTGCACCATCTGAAGAAAAGGATACCGCCGCATTTGATATGTATATTGATAATGCGCTGGCTCTGAATGAAAGAATGGTTACTGACAAGCAGACTTATTATTTTGCGGTTCCTTGCTCTGCGACAACACAGCAGACAGACGGCACTTATAAGGCAGACAAGAAAATTATGGAGCAAATGTTCCGTGAAAGTGCTGACTCAATGGGTTCTTATACAGGCGTAACTGAGGGCGGCTTTGTCTTTGATGAAAGCTGGCTTGAAAATGACGGGCTTGTAAATACTGTTTCTGCAATGGCTCCATCATCTGCTCCTTTTAAGAATTATGAAGAGGGCTCTGTTGAGCCGGGCATCTGGAACGTAATGCCCACTTACAGAGGTGATCATATGTCGCTTCAGGGCGGAATGATGAAAACCAATGTTCAGATAAGGGAATTTTATCTGACTCACCTTGATATGATCAACTCACTCTGAAAACAGCAATGACCCCGTATTACTCGGGGTCTTTTTTGCGGGCAAAGAGGGTTTTGAGTTTATTTTCTTTTGAAAAACCTCTTGAAACTTGTCTTTTTTCTTGCTAAAATTATAATGAAATATTTTAGTGTTGGGGCGTGAAAAAATGAAAGCTATCATTGGCGGTAAAATTATTCTCAAGGACAGAATTGTAGAAAACAGCGCTGTGCTCTTCAACGAAAAAATTGAAGGCATCGTATCTGAGACTCTTGTGCCCGAGGATACGGAAATTATTGATGCAAAGGGCGGATATGTTGCTCCCGGTCTTATTGACCTGCACATTCACGGCTATCTCGGCAAGGATGTCTGTGACGGAAAGGCTGAAAGCATAAGAACAATTTCAAAGGGTCTTCTTGCAAACGGTGTCACGGGTTATCTGCCCACCACCATGACAGAGGATATGTCTGTTATCAGAAGGGCTCTTGAGGTCTGCAGAGAGCTCAAGGAAGAAAGTAAAAGCTGGGACGGAAGTGCAATTCTCGGCTGTCACGCTGAGGGTCCCTTTATCAGTGAAAGCAAAAAAGGCGCTCAGGATCCCAAATATATCCTTAAGCCCGATGCCGCATTTGTGAAGGAATATGCAGATATAATCAAAACCATCACTCTTGCTCCCGAGGAGGATACAGAGGATTTTGCGGCAATCCGTGAAATCTGCCGTGATACTGATGTTGTGATTTCAATGGGACACACCTCAGCGGATTACGAAACGGCAATGAAGGGTGTTGCTGCAGGTGTAAAACATACAACACACCTTTTCAATGCAATGACTCCTCTTGTTCACCGCGCTCCGGGAGTTGTGGGTGCGGCTCTTAATTCCGATGTAAGCGCAGAGGTTATTGTTGACACCTTCCACGTGGACGCCTCATTCTATAATATGCTCTGGACTCTCAAGAAAAGAAAGCTCTGCTTTATAACCGACTGCCTTCCTGCAGGCGGACTTCCCGAGGGTGAATATACTCTCGGCGGTCAGAAGATTATTTATAAGGGAATTGTCTGCCGTCTTGAAGACGGAACTGTTGCGGGCAGTGTTCTTCGTCTTAACAAGGGTGTATGGAATGTGTTCACAAATTCCGATATTCCTCTTCATGAATGTGTCAATTGTGCTTCCCTTAATCCCGCCTCTGTTATCGGTCTTGAAAAGACAAAGGGCTCAATTGAAACAGGCAAGGATGCAGATATCATTATTACAGACAGTAATTTTGAAATAAAGAAAACTATAATTTCAGGAGTGGTAAAATATGAAGCTTAAGGTTAATGCAAAATTAGATCCCAAATTCCAGCCCCTTTCACTTGTTGTCCGTGAAATGCGTGAAGCAACAAAGGATAACGGTCAGGATATTGTTATTGCCGTTGAAAGAAATAAGGGCTACACAACTACTTATAAAACACGCATCTATGCTGACGGCACAGGTCACGATGAAGAAAACTTCCGCTTTGTTGAGCGTATTGCAAAATCGCTTTTATGGATTGCAGGCGGCTACAAGGTTATCATTGCGGGCAGTGAGACAGTGGGCGAAAAAATCAAGGAAGCCTTCTCCTACGGCGGTCTTCGTGATTTCGACGTAAAATTTATGGAAAAGGTTTATGAGGAAAAGTTCGAGGTTGCTGTCTGTGCTTTGGAGGATGCTCCCGAGGATAAATCAGCCGCTTCACCCATCGGCAGACACCTTGAAGGCTGCAGAATCGGTTTCGATGCCGGCGGAAGTGACAGAAAGGTCAGCGCAGTTATTGACGGTGAAAGCGTTTATTCCGAAGAGGTTGTATGGTTCCCGAAAACAAACTCAGACCCCGATTATCATTACAACGGAATTCTTGAGGCTATGAAAACCGCTGCTTCAAAGATGCCCAGAGTTGATGCAATCGGTGTTTCTTCAGCAGGTGTTTATATTGACAACAGAATTATGGCCGCTTCACTTTTCCTTAAGGTAAGTGATGAGGATTTCGACAAAAAGGTCAAGAATATGTATCTTGATGTTGCAAAGGAAATCGGTGAAAACATTCCCGTTGAGGTTGCAAATGACGGAGACGTTACCGCTCTTGCAGGTGCAATGGATCTCAATGATGATTCCGTTCTCGGCATTGCAATGGGTACAAGTGAGGCCGGCGGCTACGTTGATCCTCAGGGCAACATCACAGGCTGGCTCAATGAGCTTGCTTTTGTGCCCGTTGATTTCTGTGAAGAAGCAATGGTTGATGAATGGTCAGGTGACTATGGCTGCGGCGTTAAGTATTTCTCTCAGGACGGCGTAATCAAGGTTGCTCCCTGGGCAGGTATTGAAATTGACGAAGGCCTTTCACCCGCTGAAAAGCTTAAGGTTGTTCAGGGGCTTATGGCTGAAGGCGATCAGAGAGCTGCCGATATTTATGACACAATCGGTGCATATTTCGGTTATGCAATTGCATATTATGCAGAATTCTATGATATCAAGCACGTGCTGATTATGGGCAGAGTAACCTCAGGTGAGGGCGGAGCAATTCTTCTTGAAAGAGCTCAGGATGTTCTTGACACAGAATTCCCCGAGCTTGCAAAGAAAATCAAGCTTCACATTCCCGATGAAAAATCACGCCGTGTGGGACAGTCAGTTGCTGCGGCAAGCCTCCCCGAAATTAAATAAAAAGAGAAAAAAACAGCCGTCAGAACGACGGCTGTTTCAGCTTGTTGAAAAATATTTTTCGACAAGCTGGCAGACTGTTGAGAATGTTGCAAGATGCCCTTTTCTTCGCTCCGAAGGCGTATGATGATACTCCGAGAGGGAGAAAAAAGGGCAAATATATGAAAAAATCCGACGGAATTCAATGCTTCGTCGGATTTTCTTTGCTTTATTTGTTACATTTAATGCTGTGTTTTATCTTGTTGTCACATCATATATGCTCTTGTGACTTTATCGACAGTCTGAAACAGCCGTCAAAATGACGGCTGTTTCTATTTGCTTAAAGCTTATTTACTGACACAGGGAACTCCGAGCTTGAATTCAACCTTGCGGATGTATGTAAGGCGGGGATTTGTGAAAAAGTCCATTTCATTGTTTGCGTGATAAACCATGAATATGTCACCGTTTTCTCTGTAAAGGAAGCTGCAGTGACCGGGATTATAGATGTTTTTGAGAGGTTGATGATTGAAGATGCTGACGGGACTTTTGCTCCAGCTTTTTTTACTGAGCACATCCTCACCCTTGAGTGTCAGCATACCCATACAGTAATTGCCTGAGCTGTAACCGCTTGCAGAATAGAAAATATAGATATCATCACCATTATAAAGCACTGCGGGGCCTTCGTTTACGGGCCAGCCCCTTCTTTCCCAAAGGTAAAGGGGAGATGAAATTCTGACTGCATTGTTTCTTCCGCTTTCGTCAGTCTTCAGAGTGTAAGGGTTTTCCATTTCACAGATGAAAATTGACTGGTTTGCAACGTCGGTGTATCCCGAAAAGACATAATAAAGTCTTCCGTCCTTGTGAAGATAAGTGCCGTCAATGTTGTTGAGACCGTCGGGAGCGAGAATTCCCTTGAAGGTGTAATCACCGAAGATGTCTTCCGTGTTGCTTTCAAGGACAAAGCTGTAACGGTAATAATCATCGTGATCGTTGAACTGCTTTGCATCGGGCATTGTGCCGCGGTCAACGGTGTTTTTATCGAAGCCTGCACAGGCAACGATGTACCAGCGGTCACCGATTTTGTGGATTTCGGGCGCCCAGATAGCTCCCGTGGTATTGTTCTGACCCGCTGTGAAAACAGTTTTCTTTTCAATGACCTCGGTATTCTGATAGCTTACAATTTTTCTGATTTCAACGCTTCCGCCGTTGGTGAAGGTGTAATAGGTGTTGCCTGAATCTTCAACAATAAAGGGATCACCGCCGTTGTTAAGGTCGATGGGTGAATCAAGGTCCGATGCAACTGAAATTCCCAGAAAGGTAAGAATAACAACAAGGATATTGGCAAAGGTTTTTACAAAATTTGACATAAAAATTCTCCTTTATGAAAATGTTTGTATTTTCTTTCTTGATTATATCCCGAAGAATTTTTCTTGTCAAGAATTAAAAGAAAGCTTTGTTGTCAGGGAAGAATTTTATTTGTGGTAATAACCTCAACACCTGCCATAACCATAACATCCATATAGGCGGTATTGTCAACTGTCCAGGCGGCAAGCTTTATGTTGTTTTCTTTGGCGTAACTCACTGCGCTGAAGCACTTGTAATAGTTATAAAATCCCATATTGAGCCCTGCATTGTTTTTTATGCACCAGTCAACGTCTTCGGTTGAGGGTGTGCCCTTTAAAAGCATTATTTCCGAATTCTTGTCAAGCTTTCTGAACTGCTCAAGATATTCTTTCTCAAAGGAGATAATGATTGCCTTGCCGATGAGTCCGTAGCTGTCAAGGATTTCAATGAAATCAGGAAGATACTGAGTGTCACATTTTTTGATTTCAATAACGGGTGTGATGCCTGTTTCCTTATAAACATCAAGAGCTTCCTCAAAGGTGGGGATGCGCAGATTTTCATAATTTTCAATACCGCTTCCGCTGTCGAGGGTGAGAGCTCTGATTTCTTTGAAGGTGAAGGAGTTAACATCACCTGATGCGGCAGTCATATTGTCAACAACGTCGTCGTGGATAACAACCCATTTGCCGTCCTTTGTGGTGTGAACATCAAATTCATAACCGTCAAATCCGTATTCGGCTGCACCGTAAAAGGCGGGAAGTGAATTTTCGGGATAAAGAGAGGAAAGACCTCTGTGAGCAACCATTACGGGTGCTTTTGAAGTGTGAGATGAAATTGCAAGAGAGGAGGGCAGAGTCTCAAAAAGCTCATGGGAAAGTCCCACTCCGAGAGCTGCCACCGCAAAAAGAATGAAAGCAAGAATCCCCTTGAGTATTTTTTTCAGTTTATCAGACAAAGTGAACACCTCCGTTTGTTTTATAACATTATATATTATTTGCAGTGGCTTTATCAAGAGATTTAAAAGTTTTGTTGAAAAAGAGGCAGACATTGTGTTAATATTTACAGGGAGGCGGTTTTATGTCAGATAAAAGAAAGGTTGTTCAGGTTGTTGCAGCACTTATATGGGATGCAGACAGATTTATGATTTGTCAGAGACCTGCAAACAAAACAAGAGCATTCCAATGGGAATTTGTCGGCGGTAAGGCTGAAGAGGGAGAGACTCTGATTCAGGCTCTTGAAAGAGAATGTATGGAGGAGCTCGGAGTCAGAATAAAAGCGGAGGATGTGTTCTTTGAGGTTGACCACGATTATCCGGATATTTTCATACATCTGACCCTGTTTAATGCGGTTATTGTTCAGGGTGAGGTGAAAAAGCTTGAGCATAACGATATCAGATGGATAACAGCTAAGGAAATTCCCGAATATAATTTCTGTCCCGCAGACAAGGATATTCTTGAAAAAATACAAAGAGAAAAGGGATGCTGAAAGAAAAAAGCACGGCGCATATGCCGTGCTTTTGTGTTTTTGTGTTTTTGTTTTACGGCCTGAGACCCATTCCGCCCTCAAGGGTGAGAGTTTCACCGTTCATATATTTGAAATCGGGTGAAGCAAGCTGAACACATACTCTGCCGATTTCTGTTTCAGGATCACCGAAATGACCTGCGGGAGGAGTTTTGACGTTTGCCTTAAAGGCTTCGGGATATGCTTTTTCGAAGTTTTCAAGCTGGCTTGTCCAGGCAAGAGGGCAGATGATGTTTGTGTTGATGCCGTCCTTTGCCCATTCTGTTGCGGCAACTCTTGAAAGACCTCTGATGCCTTCCTTTGCAGCTGCATAAGAGCACTGCCCGTAATTGCCGAAGAGACCTGCACCGGAAGCAAAGTTGATGATGCTTCCCTGTGTTTCCTTGAGATAGGGATAGCAGGCCTTCATATAATAGAAGGCGGCATAAAGACCTGAGTACATTGCAAGATTGAACTGCTCTGTTGTGTGGTCCTGAATTGCAACACCCGAGGCTGATGCCTGGGCATTGTTGATGAGAACGTCGATTCTGCCGAATTCGGCTACTGTTTTTTCAACAACTGCCTTGACGGTTGCTTCGTTGTCTGCGCCGGCAGAGATATCAGCGGGGATTGCAAGAACCTTGATTGCATAAAGACGCTCAAGCTCTTCCTTCGCTTTTTCAAGCTTTTCAACATTTCTTCCTGTTATAACAAGGTTTGCGCCTTCCTTTGCATAAGCGGTTGCAATACCGTAGCCGATGGAGCCGCATCTGCCGTCAGAAAGCTTGGCGTAGCCGGCACCTGTGATGATTGCTGTTTTTCCTTTTAAAAAGCTCATATAAAAATCTCCTTTGTATTTTTCTGTTTATAATATACTCAATTTTTATGAATTTTTCAAGTGTCCGAGGATTTTTTCTTTTTTCGGTACACAATAAGAAAGGCGGCAAACTGAACAGTAAAGGTAACAATCCAGGATATTGTGTATGAAGAAAAGAGACATTCAGGTGTGTGATATTCGGGGATTTGAAAAATAGTGTATATCCAGAGAATTCTTATTCCGCAGATGCCGAGCACGGATATAATCATCGGTGCAAGGGAAACTCCCATTCCTCTCAGCGCCCCTGTCATAACATCCATAAGTCCGAGTATAGTATAGGGCAGGAAAAGAGTGGTTATTCTTACCATACCCCACTGAATTGCTTCGGGGGAGTCGGTAATGTAAAAGGTGAGAAGCTTCGGTCCGAGAAGATAAAGAGACGTTGTTGAAATGATACCGATTACTGTTACAAGACCGAGACAGCCGTAAAGAATCTTTTTGATTCGGCGCACCTTGTTTGCGCCCATATTCTGACCGATGAAGTTGAGGGCTGTCTGATGGAATGAGTTGAGGATGACAAAAACAAATGCCTCGATGTTCGCCGCGGCGGCATTGCCCGACATAAAGACATCACCGAAGGAGTTGATTGAAGACTGAATAAGCACGTTTGAAATTGAAAACAGTGCGCTCTGAATTCCTGCGGGAAGTCCGATGGAGAGAATGCGGAGAAATTCAGCTTTATAAAATTTCAGCTTTTTGAAATAAAGCTTGCAAGCATCGGTGCGTCTGATAAGAGTGACAGTTACAAGGATTGCCGAAATAGCCTGGGAGATTGTTGTTGCAAGGGCGACGCCTGCAACGTCAAGATGAAGATATACAACAAAAATAAAGTTGAGAATAACATTGACAACTCCCGAAAGAGTGAGGAAAATAAGGGGTGATTTTGTGTCTCCTGCCGCTCTGAGAATTGATGCCGAAAAATTATAAAGCATCATAAAGATAACGCCGCCGAAGTAAATCTTCATATATGTTGCCGAAAGGGGCAGAACATTTTCGGGGGTGTTCATCATTCTCAGAAAGGTTTCTGAAAAGGCTACACCGATAACGGTTATGAAGGCACCGCTGATGAGGGCGGTGGGGATTGCCGTGTGTACAGTGCGGTGAACCCTTTCATCATCTCCTGCACCGAGAGAATGTGCCACGCATACGCATGTTCCTACGGAAAGACCGACGAAGAAATTGACAAGCAGACTTGTGATTGAGCCTGTTGCTCCGACTGCCGCAACGGAAATGCTTCCGCAGAACTGACCCACAACAATCAGATCAGCGGCATTGAACAGAAGCTGAAGTATGCCCGTTAAAATGATGGGCACGGTGTAACGGGTGATGTTTTTCAGAATGCTTCCGCTGAGCATATCAATGTTTTTCTTTGATTTGTTCATTTTATCACTTCATTTGTATTTTTTTGTTATTATATCACCGCGGACAAATTATTACAACTGATTGAATATTTTAAAATTAATTAATTCTATTGAAAAAAATAAATTTTACAGTTATAATCAAAATGATATGTAATTCTTAAAGGAGGATTATTATGAGAAACATCACAGTTATTAACAAAGGCTGGCTTTTTTCAAAGGAAGCCGAAAAAGCACCCGTAAGCATTCCTGCTGACTGGACTGCTCTTGATCTGCCTTACACCTGGAACGGCAAGGACGGTCAGGACGGCGGTAACGACTATTACAGAGGTATCTGCTATTTTGCAAAGAGCATCAAGGCTGATGAACTTCCCGCAGGCGAGAAGAAATATCTTCAGTTTGACGGTGTAAATTCATCCTGCGAGGTGTTCTGGAACGGCAAGAGCATCTGCAAGCACGACGGCGGTTATTCAACCTTCCGCACACGAATCAAGGATATCGAGGATGAAAACCTTCTTGTTGTTGCTGTTGATAACAGCTCAAATAACAGAGTTTATCCTCAGAATGCTGACTTCACCTTCTACGGCGGTATTTACAGAGACGTAAGTGTTATCGGTGTCGGCAAGAATCACTTTGATCTTGAATATTACGGCTCACCCTCAATTATGGTAACTCCTGAAATCAAGGGTGCTGACGCTGTTGTTGAAATCAAAACCTTCATTGACGATGACGATGACTGCACCGTTAAGTATGAAATTATTGATGACGGTAAGGTTATTGCTTCAGCTGAGGGCAAGGGCGACGACAAGGTTACTCTTAAAATTGAAAACGTTCACCTTTGGAACGGTATCAAGGATCCTTACCTTTACACTGCAAAGGCTGTTCTTGTTGAAAACGGCGAAGAAATCGACGAGATTTCAACCCGCTTCGGCTGCCGCAGCTTTGTTATTGATCCTCAGAAGGGCTTCATCCTCAACGGAAAAGAGTATCCTCTCCGAGGTGTTTCACGTCATCAGGACAGACCTGATATCGGTAATGCACTTCTTCCCGAGCATCACAAGGAAGACATTGACCTCATTCTTGAAATGGGCGCAAACACAATCCGTCTTGCTCACTATCAGCACTCACAGGTTTTCTATGACCTTTGTGATGAAGCAGGTCTTGTTCTCTGGGCTGAAATTCCTTACATCTCAAGACATATGTCCGGCGGTAACGACAACACAATTTCTCAGATGAAGGAGCTTGTTGTTCAGAACTATAACCATCCTTCAATTGTTGTATGGGGTCTTTCAAACGAAATCACAATTGCCGGTGAAGCAGATCCCGACCTTGTCAACAACCACAAGAAGCTCAACAACCTCTGTCACGAAATGGACAAAACCCGTCCCACAGTTGTTGCTGCTGTTTCAATGTGCTCAATGAATGCAGAATATGCTCACATCAGTGATGTTCTTTCCTATAACCACTATTTCGGCTGGTACGGCGGTTCAACAGAGATGAACGGTCCCTGGTTTGACGATTTCCACAAGAAATATCCCAACAAGGCCATCGGTCTGAGTGAATACGGATGTGAAGCTCTCAACTGGCACACATCAACTCCCACTCAGGGTGACTATACTGAAGAATATCAGGCATATTATCACGAGGAGCTCATCAAGCAGATTGCTGAAAGACCTTATCTCTGGGCTACTCACGTATGGAATATGTTCGACTTTGCTGCCGATGCACGTGCTGAGGGCGGCGAAAACGGTATGAACCACAAGGGTCTTGTGACCTTCGACAGAAAATATAAGAAGGATTCCTTCTATGCTTACAAGGCATGGCTTTCAGATAAGCCTGTTCTTCATATCTGTGCAAAGAGATATATTGACAGAACCGAAGACATCACCAAGGTAACCGTTTATTCAAACCTTGATGAGGTTGAGCTTTTTGCAAACGGTGTAAGCGTCGGCAAGCAGACCAAGGGCAAATACCCCTTCTTCTATTTCTCAGTTAAGAACGAGGGCGAAACTGTTCTTGAAGCAAAGGCAGGAGAGCTTACTGATTCTGCAAACATCAGAAAGGTTGACACTCCCAACGAGGATTACATCATGAAGGAAGAGGGCGGTGTAATCAACTGGTTTGAAATCAACACTCCCGAAGGACGCTTCTCAATCAACGACACAATCGGTGACATTATGTCAACCTTCGGCGGTAAGGTTGCCGCTGTAAAAATTGCTCTCATTGCAAAGAAGGCTCTTTCCTCCGGTAAGGACGGAAAGGCAGAGGTTGCAGGCTTTGATGCATCGGGAATCAAGATTAATAAAACAATGATCAAGAGCCTTTTGGCTATGGTATCAGGCTTCACCGTCAAGCGTATATTCTCAATGATTGGCGGCGGCAAGTTCTCTAAGGAACAGATTCTTGAAATCAATGCAATTCTCAACAAGGTTAAAAAGCCCGCCAAGAAATAAAAATTAACAATGAAAAAGGATGGAACCTGAGTTCCATCCTTTTTTTGTTCAGGGGTTTTATATGCGGATAATGTCTGAGCAGCCTCCGACAGCATTGTTTTCCGCAAACAGAGCGCGGATTTTGATGTAACAGCCTTTATATTCTTCGGGAATGAGGGTGTGACAGGTGTCAGCATCGGCTTCGGTAAGCTTTTTATAAAAGCCTTCTCTTTCACGGGAATATAAAATTTCAAAGCCTGATGCATTATCGGGAGCAGTCCAGTGTATGAGTGAGCTGTTTTCAGCATCCTTTGAAATTGCGGGAACACCGCTGAATCTTGTGCCGATGACCTCTCTGTCTTCTCCCTTCTGTTGTCTTGAAAATTCAAGAAGATCGTTATAAATACGCTCACAGTTGCTGTGGTCGCTGAAGGTGAAGAAGCTGTTTTGTCTCTGAAGATAAAATTCTTCAGTCTGACATTCGTTTTCCATATATCTGCATACGGTGTCAACAAGCTCGTCCTCTTTTTTACAGATGGGACCGAAGGCCTGCTCCTCATAGCTGAAGCCGCCCTCGTCATAGCCTGCGGGAAGCTCATCGGGGTGATAATACACAAGGGGCTTTCTCATATAGGCAAAGTCGAACTGAATGCCTGAAAAGTCAGTTATCATAAGGTCGGATTCAGTCATTATCTTTTCATAGCTTTCACCTACGGGTGAGCGTACCTCGATGTTTTCAGCGGGAGTGAAATCCTCTGCCTGATTGCTGAGAGTGGGGTGAAGAAGATAAACAATGTGATAATTGCAGCGTTTTGCAGTTTCTGAAAGCTTTGCGTTGTTTATCAGACTGTTATAAATTCTGTAATACTCAGTTTCTTTGAAGGTCTCGGAGTAGGGACGTGTGTTGCCTGCACTTGAGGGCATTGCAATATATGAGCGCCAGGTGGGTGAAATGAGAATCTGACGCTTTGAGCGGTTTACAAGTCCGTCATAACGTGCAAGTCCTGTCATACGAAGGGCGTGGGCCGGATAATCGTATTCGGGTCTGCTGAGATTGTCAAGCTCACTCTGAGTTGCACAGTAGAAGCGCTTGATGTTGTCAAAGGCTGAATTGAGGTTGTGAGGCATCCACTGAACTGCAAGACCGTGCTGAATGCAGACTGCGTCTGCATTGAAAAGATCCTGGATATATTTGAAATCGTTTGTTGCCACACCGCTGAAAACGGGAAGATTTGCGTGAGTTGTTGCAACAATGCGGCTGTTAAGGAAGTGAAGAATGTGCTTTGTGCTCTGGAAATAAAGTGGATCAAGCCTGTCCTCAGCCAGCTTCTTTGCATCGGGATAGCCTTTGTTTACAACATACCGTACCTGCGCCTCGGATTTTCGGGAGGCTGCATATCTGAAAAAGTAATCGGCGTTGTCTCCTGCCTTGTAAAGCTTGTCGTATGTTATCCAGATGTTTTTGCCTTTGTACTTTTTAAGAGAGGAGAAATACTTGGATCTTATTTTCATAAGAGCTCTGATGTTTTCCTGCTCATAATAAGGTGCATTTTTAATGCAAAGGCTCTGCAAATTTTCTTCTTTTGCTTTTGCAAGGGTCTTGCTGTAATTTTCAACTGTTACCGCAGAACTCTTCCTGTTCAGAGAAAAGATGAAATTCTTGCATATCCAATATGATCCGGGTACTGATGCGCATAGCTTTGAGGTGTAGCGTCCTGTGGTAATCATAATGGGATATTTGCGGCCGTGTACTGAATAAAAGAAGCTTATGCTTCCCTTGTTAAGCTGTGAAAAGGGAAGTCTGACACGGAAGGTGTAACGGCTCCAGAAGGGCTTTGAAAAGAGTCTTGAGTGGGTGTAACGGAAGGCCGATTCTGTTTCGAGCTTCTCGTTGTTCAGCTCTGCCTCCGGGAAGAGGTTGAGCCTTTCGAAAAAGCCTGTTGTGGAGCAGTCGAGGATTACACCGTCGGCATCGTAATCCATAACCTCAATTTTTATTTTCTGATTGTTAAGGGTGAAAATCTGACAGCCGCAGGCTTCATAGATGAGCTTGTGTGATGCTGCAAGAATTCTTTCACTGAAATCATCGGTATGCTTTAACTGAAGAAGGTGCCTTGCAATGTGAGCGGGGGCGTGGAATTTTGAAATTCGTGCCACATCGGCAATTACCTCATCGTCAATTCTCTGACAGATTTCAGCAAGCTTTTTCTCCCAGGCGGGAAGCAGCTCTGAGGTGATTACGTGTCTGTCCTGAAGATTTTCATTCTGCTTGAGTCTGTAAAGAAGACGCTTGAAGAGAATGTACTGCACGGAAAGGGGAATTTCCGTGTCCTGATAAAGACCCTGAAGCATCAGGAAGAAGTCCTCTGCAGATTTGAAATACCAATCCTTATCGGAGGCTGCGGTGTAAGCCTTGCCTTCCTCTGCAAGAGGCTCAAAGGGGCGCACAGAGTGCTGGTTGAGAATGAAGACCTTTTTGTTTTTCAGTGTCAGAAGGCAGAAGGCCGCAATCTGACGCTCATCGTTAAAGCTGATTCCGATAATGCTGTTCCACTGCTCAGCGGTCAGGCTCTTGCGCAGGAATAAATCCTTTCTGAAGAAGGCGCCTGCAAATTCAAAAGGAGTGAGTGAGGGTCTGTCGGAAAGGCTGACACAGAAATTTTCACAGCCGATATATTCTTCGTCGCGGGTGACAAAGGGCAGAACAGCACAAACGTCATTGGTGGAGGCATAGCTCACCGCGTCGTCAAAATAATGGCCATCAGATTCATCTCCGATTGTGAGTGAGGTGACAAGGTCACAGTTATGTCTGAGGATAATGTTACGCAGAACTCTTAAGCTGCACAGCTTTTTTGCGGTGTAGCAGTAAATGTTCTTTCTGCCTTTTGAAAAGTCAGCGGCTGACTCATCGTTGTCGGCAATATAAGCAATGTGAAGTCTGCCTTCTTCGTATAAGCTGTTGGAGGATATGATGTCCTCGATTGCTTCGGAGGCGGTCTTTTCACATTTATCGTTTTGTCTGAGGAAAAGAAGACAGGAATATTCACCTGACGGCTCCTGAGGCATCTCGTGAGCACGGGGGAACTGTCTGTCTGTGATGATAATGCTATCCTCGGTTGCGGCGAATCGGATGTTTTCACCTTCAGGGATGCAAGAGGTATCAATGCTGAGGGGATAATTCTTTGATTCGAAGCTGTATCTGAGCTCAATCCGGCTTCCGCGGCGAATCAGTCTTTCGGGAATATTGATTGCATACACGGTTCTGTCAAAAACGGGAGCATTGAAAAAGTAAACAGGCTCACTTTTCTGCGCCTTGACGGGAACTCTTTTGCCGTCACACAGGGCTTCAAGCTCACAGCCTGTTGCCTCAAAAATACCGTTTGTGAAAATTCTGAAATGAAGATATCCCTTGTCTATGAGCGCAGCACGTCGGATGACGGCGGGATTGCTGTGTATTGAGGTGACTGCAAAGTCATCGATGCAGCAATAAATGTTGTTGTTTGCCTTCAGGGGATCAAAGGTGACGGATAAATCTCCGCTGCCTTTTTTCAGATTACTGATGATGGAGATGCCTGTCTTGGGGAATTTCATATAATTTGTTTTGTCAAGCTGCATAAAAATGCGGACGTCGACAAAGGGAAGAATTCTTTGACAGCCTGTCAGAAATTCTTTCAGCTGCGGCTGTTCACAAAGCTTGGGACAGGCAACATTGCCCTTGCGGTTAAGGTTGAATCTTTTTAAAAGCTGGTATCCCATAATATGCTGAATAAAATTGGGTACATAACCCACAGCATCAAGACAGCAGCTGCCGAGAGCCTCGTATCCGTCAGAAAATGCTTCGGTGTATACGGATAATTTCTGCATATCGGTCTCTGAAAGAGAGATTCTGGATGAGCAGGGGAGGATGACAACATCTTTGCCGCCGAGACAGGCATAGCTTAAAAGGATTGCTCTTGCTTCGTCGGGATGCTCAAAGCAGATTTTTGCAAGAGGCTTTTCCCTGATTTCACTGAAGCGTATCAGAACAATGTCAAAGCAGATGCGCGCAAAGGCTGCACCTGTTTTAAAGGGATCAACGGATTTTTCTTCTGTTGCTCTGTTTGAAATGACCGTAGCGGCATTGTCCGAAAAAAGCTCATAAGCCTTGCGGATTTCACGGCCGCTGAAGCTGTCACCGCTGAAAACGGGCAGAATAATATCGTCATCGTTCAAAAGGTCAGAGGAGAAAACATCCTTGTCTGACACTGCAGTATGTGTATTCAGAAGAAAGGGTGAGTCGAATTTGTCTGATGAAAGGCTTTCTGTTTCTGAACAGGCAAAAATAGCCTCACAGTCTTCCGCCTTTATAAGCTCGGAAATCAGAACAAGAGTCTGCGGTTTTATGTTTTCGGTTTTATCTGAGAAACAAATTATTTTCAGCATAATTTCCCGCTCCTTTGTGCGTTAACTGAATTCAGAATCATTATACGTCTTAATGCCGATAATATCAATATTAAAGAGGGAAATTTTTGGGTCTGTGAAGCAAAAGAATGACAAAGGTTGTTCCTAAAAATAAAAAATAATAAAAAACGGTCAATTGTTTGACATATCGTCTTATTTGTATTATTATATAGTGTATGCTTAATAATTGATAATAAGAAAGGTAGTGTTCAGAAATGGGTTCTTGCTCAGGTAATTGCTCAAGCTGTTCATCAGGAGATTGCGCAGAAAGAGATATGCATCTCAAGCAGAATGAATACAGTAATATTAAAAAGATATATGCAGTTGTAAGCGGTAAGGGCGGTGTCGGAAAATCCTCCGTAACAGCTCTTCTTGCATCTGCAATGCAAAGCAGAGGCATGCAGACTGCTGTTCTCGACGCCGACATCACAGGACCTTCAATTCCCAAGGTTTTCGGCATCAAGGGTCAGGCAGAGGCTGATGCAACAGGTCTTGTTCCCCGCGTGACAAGCACAGGCATCAGAGTTATGTCGGTAAATCTTCTTCTTCCCGATCAGGAGTCTCCTGTTTTGTGGAGAGGTCCCGTCATCAGCGGTGCAATCCAGCAGTTCTTCACTGAGGTTGCATGGGGTGATGTTGATTATATGTTTGTTGACATGCCTCCCGGAACAGGCGATGTTCCTCTCACAGTTTTCCAAAGCCTTAAGGTTGACGGAATCATTGTTGTCACAACTCCTCAGGATCTTGTGGGACTTATTGTCACAAAGGCAATCAAGATGGCTGAAATGATGAATGTTCCCATTATCGGTCTTATTGAAAATATGAGCTATTTCATTTGCTCAAGCTGTGAAGAAAAGCATTATATTTTCGGCAAGGGTGCAACAGATGAGGTTGCCGCAAAATTCGGACTTCCCGTTCTTGCAAAGCTTCCCATTGATCCCAGAACACCTTCTCTTGAGGATAAGGGCGCAATTGAGCTTGCTGATATGGATGCAGTAATGCCTGTTGTTGAAAAGCTTTTGAAAGAATGAACACTGTTAACAAAATCTGTTAAAGTTTGCAATTAAGCTTTAACACAAGATTTACAGTAAAACACTTGAAATTCACTTCCTGTTACTGTAATCTTTAAACAGGTAAGATATTTAATTTTTAAGGAGTACACAGATGAAAAAAATTATTCTCAGAGCTTTGGTTTGTCTGCTTGTTTTCGTGCTCGTTGTTGTGGGTATGTGCTGGTATCTTCTTTTCAGACAGCCTGAAAGAAAGACTCCTGTTTCTCAGGACCCCACAGTTGTTGACGTTTACGGCTCAACCTTCCTTGCTGCAATTGACGAACAGGGCACAACCTATGCAATCGTGACCGATCAGTCAGGAAACAGATATGCAGCCGAGTTCAATAATTATCAGGTGGGAAGCACGATTGCTCAGGTTAACGATCAGATTCCCATTGACAGCATCCCCTCAAATTACACAGGACCAACAGTCAACAGCTCAACAACAGCTCCCGTTGCAACAACTCAGCCCACAACTCAGGGTGCAGAGCCCACAACTCAGGGTGCAGAGCCTACAACTCAGGGAGCAGAGCCTACAATCATTGTTCCCACAACTGATCCCAATCAGCCCACTGTAACTCAGGCTCCCACTCAGCCTGTCACACAGCCCACAACTCAGGTTCCTGCAAATGAGCCTTACAGAGTCAAGATGTATCAGCAGATTCTTGAGGGCGGAAATTATGTGATGGAATTTATTTCAAGTGATGCCGATTTCGGTGATACACCTGTCAAGATGGCCGTTAAGGGCGGCAATATGTATGTCAAGACCTCAATTGAGGGTCTCAGCTGCACAATGCTTTACATCAAGAGAGAGGACGTAATGTATCTTCTTCTTGATGACTGGAAGAAATACTGTGAGCTTTCAGAGGAGCTTTTCGGTGAAGATTTTGACCTCAGCTCAATGACATCAAGCGTTAATTTCTCCGATGTCGGTGACATCACCGTTTCAGAGGTTGAGGTTGACGGCAGAAAGCTGATTCTTGAAAGCTACATAAGCAGCTCCGACGGATCAACAATGAACTATTATTTTGACGGTGATCTTCTTGTCAGACGTGATTGCATCAGCACAGCAGGTGTGATTGACACAATGGAATTCACAAGCTTCACAACAGATGTCCCTGACAGCTACTTTGAAATTCCTCAGGATTACACCTACATTAATCTTAGTTGGCTTGAAGCTCTGATGTAATCGTCTTCTGTTTGAAAAATCATAAAACGGACACCTTTTAACAGAATGTGTCCGTTTATTTTTTTTGCTCTTGACAAAATACCCCCTTGGGGTATAATATGAAAGCGGAGGTGGAATTATGGAATGTAATTGCACAAAAAAGCAAAAGAAGAGATCTGACGCGGAACTGAAGGCTCTTGTCAACAGACTCAGCCGCATTGAAGGTCAGATAAGAGGAATAAAGGGAATGCTTGAAAATGAGGCATACTGCACGGATATAATTGTTCAGGTTGCGGCAGTGAATTCTGCACTTTCCTCCTTTAACAAGGTTCTTCTTGCCAATCATATTAATTCCTGTGTTCTGAATGATATAAAGCAGGGCAAGCAGGAAAGTGTTGACGAGTTGGTTACACTTTTGGAAAAGCTGATGAAATGAGGTGGAAAAAATGAAGGAGTTTGAGGTCAGAGGTATGAGCTGTGCCGCATGCAGTGCAAGAGTTGAAAAGGCGGTATCCTCCGTTGACGGTGTTGAAAAATGCTCGGTTAATCTTCTGACAAATTCAATGACAACCAAGGGAACCGCAACGGAAAGAGAAATCATCGAGGCGGTGGAAAAGGCGGGGTATTCGGCTTTTGCCAAGGGTGAAGCCTCAAAAGACAGCAAGGCTGAGGAAGCCGACGAAAATGCGCCGCTGAAAAAAAGACTCTTATATTCAGCGGCTTTTCTTCTGGCTCTTATGTATTTTTCCATGGGGCATATTATGTGGGATTTCCCCTTGCCTGCTTTCTTTCACGGAAATCCGACAGCAATCGGTCTTGCTCAGCTTCTTCTGACAGTACCCGTGATTTTCATAAACAGAAGGTTTTTTATCAGCGGAATAAAGGGAGTGCTGAACAAGGCTCCCAATATGGATACACTTGTTGCCACGGGCTCCGGTGCGGCGCTCGTGTGGAGTATAATTCTGCTTTTCAGAATGACAAGGTCCGACTCGGCTGAGTCGATGGAGCTTCTGCATCAGCTTTGCTTTGAAGCGGCTGCAATGATTCTGACTCTGATTACCGTCGGCAAGGCTCTTGAAGCAAGAAGCAAGGGTAAAACAACCACTGCACTCAAGGCGCTGATGAAGCTTAATCCCGATACAGCTAATGTTCTGAGAGACGGCAAGGAGGAAACAATCCCTGTTTCTCAGCTTAAAAAAGGTGATGTTTTTGTTGTCAGACCCGGTGAAAGCTTTCCCTGTGATGCAGTTGTAAAAGAGGGCTCGGGCTCAGTGAATGAGTCGGCACTGACGGGTGAAAGTATTCCTCTTGATAAAAATGCAGGTGACAGAGTATCAGCGGCAACGGTGAATATTTCGGGATATCTTGTGTGTGAGGCAGTTGCCGTCGGTGAAGAAACGGCACTTTCGGGAATAATCCGTATTGTCAGTCAGGCGGCGGCAAGCAAGCCGAAAATTGCCCGTATTGCAGATAAGGTTTCGGGAATTTTTGTGCCCGTTGTTGTTGCAATTTCAGCGGTCACCTTTGTCTGTTGGCTTTTGTCAGGTGTTGATTTCGGTTATGCTCTTGAAAGAGGAATTTCCGTGCTTGTTATAAGCTGTCCCTGTGCCCTCGGACTTGCAACTCCCGTTGCGGTTATGGTCAGTAACGGTGTGGGAGCAAGAAATTCAATTCTTTTCAAAAATGCTCAGGCAATGGAGAATATGGGCAAGGTGCGAATTGTTGCCCTTGATAAAACCGGCACTCTGACAAAGGGTGAGCCTGAGGTGACAGAGATTATTACGGCTGAGGGCGTTGAAAAAAATGAGCTTCTTGAAATCGCTTATGCTCTTGAATATAAAAGTGAGCATCCTCTTGCAAAGGCAATTGTGAGCAGATGCCGTGCAGAGCAGATAAACGCCGAAGGTGCAGAGGAATTCCTTGCTGTTTCGGGCAAGGGAGTCGAAGGCGTTTGCAAAAATAAAAAATGCTTTGCGGGAAATTATGATTTTGTTTCAGTTCACTGTGAAATTGATTCCTCTGCGGTAAAAACAGCTGATTTCCTTGCCGAAAAGGGAATGACACCGATGTACTTTGGGAATTCGGAGAAATTTCTCGGCATTATTGCCGTTGCCGATAAGCTTAAAGATGACAGCCGTGAAGCTGTGGAGATGCTGAAGAAAATGCAGATACGCGTTGTTATGCTCACGGGGGACAATGAGAAAACAGCAAAAGAAATCGGCAGACAAAGCGGTGTTGATGAGGTCTTTGCAGGTATTCTTCCCGGTGAAAAGGAAAAAATTATCCGTAAGCTTCAGAAAAAGGGCTTTACCGCAATGGTGGGTGATGGAATCAACGATGCTCCTGCCCTCACAAGGGCCGATGTGGGTGTTGCAATCGGTGCGGGTACGGATATTGCCATTGATGCGGCTGACATTGTTCTGATGAAAAACAGCCTTCGTGACGTTGCGGCAAGCATCAGAATCAGTCGGAGTGCGCTGAGAAACATCAAGGAAAATCTTTTCTGGGCATTTTTCTATAATGCTCTCGGTATTCCTCTTGCGGCGGGTGCCTTTATTAATCTTTTCGGCATCGGTCTGAGTCCGATGTTTTCCGCTGCGGCAATGAGTCTTTCAAGCTTCTGTGTTGTTTCAAATGCACTGAGACTTAATCTCATTGACGTTTACGGCGATAAAAAGAAAAAGAAGACTCCCTTAACTGAATCCTCCTCCAAGGAGGGTGCGCTTGTTATCAGAGTTTCGGGAATGATGTGCGGCCACTGTGAAAAAAGAGTTAAGGAAGCTCTTGAAAATCTACCCTTTGTGATAAGTGCTGTGCCCGATTTCAACAAGGGTACCGTTGAAATCATAGCAGACGGTCAGGCGGACTATAAGGCTATGAAAAAGGCTGTTTCTCAGGCAGGATATAAAATTAAGTAACAAAAAACAGATGTATTGTAAGCTTTGTGCTCACATACATCTGTTTGTTTTTTACTTCTGTCCGTAATAAGCGTTAGGACCGTGCTTTCTCATATAGTGCTTGTCGAGAAGGTACTGCTCAATGGGCTCACAGTCGGGATTTATCTGCTCTCTGTGGTAAGCCATATTTGCAACAGTTTCCATAACAACGGCATTGTGTACCGCCTCGTCAGGAGTCTTTCCCCAGGCAAAGGGTCCGTGCTTGTAAACAACTACACCGGGTACTGCCATAGGGTCGATGTCCTTGAAGGTCTCAATGATAACGGTGCCCGTTTCCTTTTCATAGGCTCTTTCAACCTCTTCGGGTGTGAGCTGTCGTGTGCAGGGGATAGGTCCGTAGAAATAGTCAGCGTGAGTTGTTCCGTAAGCGGGAATTGCTCTGCCTGCCTGAGCCCAGGAGGTAGCCCAGGTTGAATGGGTGTGGATTACACCGCCGATGTGGGGAAATGCCTTGTAAAGCTCAATGTGAGTGGGTGTGTCTGAGGAGGGGTTGAGTCTGCCCTCAACAACATTTCCTTCAAGGTCAACAACAACCATATCCTCGGCTGTCATAACGTCATATTCAACACCGCTGGGCTTGATGACAACAAGTCCCTTTTCTCTGTCGATACCGCTGACATTGCCCCAGGTGAAGGTGACAAGGTTGTGACGGGGAAGGCTGAGATTAGCCTTGAGTACGATTTCTTTAAGTTCTTCGAGCATAATTTATCATCCTTTTATAATTTTATTTTTTGATAATGAAGGTTGTGACCGAGTTTGGCGCAAGGGTGACGGCAAGCTGACCGTCTGTGACGGAAATGCTGTCAAGCTCAGCCCATTTTTCTCCGCCCTCTGAATTTCCTGAGGTGCGGATGGCTTCTGCGTGTGAGAAATCCTTTCCGAAGGCTGAAAAATCAAAAATCAGCTCTTCACTGCGGTCAAGGTCGTTGACAGCGGCTATGACAAGCTTTTCTTCCTTTTCGTCATAGGCGGCAAGGGATTTTTTGTCGGTTTTGATTATTTTCATGCCCGGTCTTATGTACCTTGTGAACTGACCGAAGGAATAGTATTTCTGAGTGAGGATATACTCTTCTTTGTCAATTTCCGCAACACTGCAGCCCCAATATCCCTTGTTCAGATCGAAAAGCTCACTCATATCCTTTCGTCCCAGATAGCCGTCCTTTGAAATATAGCTTGCAACAATCTGCCATATTACCCACGCCTGAGGCTCAAGGGTGTTCATATCCTCGATGATTTTTTTTGAGAGCCATATACCTGCGCCCATTTCCTGCGGATTTTCACCTTCGCAGGAGCTCCAGTCCGTTTCCGTCATCCAGAGAGGGATACGCAACTTATGACAAAGCTTTCTGAGACCGGGCGTTGCTTTTGAATAGGTGTGGGTGCTGATTCGGTCAATTTTTGAAAGAGCCTCGGGTGAAAGCTTTTTCAAGGCCGTGAGGGCAAGGGTGGAATTTGTTTCGTCACTTGCCGTAAGGTCAATATCATTAAGGTTATATTTTTTCATTGCTTCGGCAGTTTCGGTGAGCAGTCTGCTCTGAACTCTGCCGGGAGAAACGTGACATCCCTCCTGCTTGTTGCTGTATGCGTGCCAATAGGGCGTGTAAGGCTCATTCATGGGTGCGAGACTGCCTATTTTTATGCCCAATTCTGATTGTATATAAGCGCAGACATGGGCAAGATATTCAGCAAAGCTTTGCATTTCACTTTCTCTGATGTTGTTGCAGCAAGCTCTTTTGTGTCCCGAGGAGCATCCGCTGATTGTCATAAAATATGGCGGTGAATTGGAAAAGGCTTCAACAAAAGCGTCATCTCCCGATGCATCATAGCAGGCCTTGAGAACCCGAAGCTGACGCTCGTCGGCGGTGTAATTCCAGCAAAGCTCACCTGTTTCCTTATCTTTTTCAAGAAAGCCGGGCATCATTGAATCGGTTCGGGTGATGTGGCTGTGGTCGGGGTCATCTCCTCCGCCGATGTTGTATCTCATAATGTTGAGGTTCAGACCTTCGGCTGAGAAAAAGAGCTTTGCCGCTTTTTCCGTGAGAGCTTCACTGTGCCCCACACGGTTTGCCCACCAGCAGAGACTTGTGCCCCATCCCTTGAATATTCCGTCTCCCGTGGCGGAAAGGTTTTGGGGTGAAACATAAATTTTCTTCATACAAATTTCTCCTTATAAATAATCCGTCAGAGTGGATTTTTAAACAACGATGTTAAGCCATAAGCCTTTTTTCATAAAGATATAACCGAGGATGCATTTTATTATATCTGTAAGATTTATTATTGCAAAAAGCTCAAGAATAGGGATTCCTGTGAAGCGGCTGAGCACAAACGCAAGAGGCACGGATACCGTCCAGACAAAGCCGCTGTCAAAAAGGAAGGTGATGAAGGTTTTTCCGCCTGAGCGCAGAGTGAAATAACAAGCATTCGCAAATGCCTGAACAGGCATAAAGGCAGCAACGATAAGAATCAGATTTTTTGCACACTCTCTGATTTCGTCTGTAGTGTTGTAAATCGTCGGGAAGATGGGGGCAAAAGCCGCCATAACTGCACCGATAAAGATAACAATGAAAACAGCAAAGAACAGAAGTCTTGTTGAAGCAAGCTTTGCTTTTTCTTTTTCTCCCGCTCCGAGCATCTGACTGAGGATTATTCCGATAGCAGAGCCGCAGGCAATGAAGGAAACATTGAAAACGTTGCTGATGGTCGAGGAAATATTGATTGCGGCAATGATGTCAAGACCTCTGACGGAATAGCATTGGTTGAGAATTGCCATTCCCGCTGACCATAAGGTTTCGTTGATAAGAAGGGGAGAGGAAACGATGAGCATCTTTTTTATCTGAGCTTTTGTCAGCGTTGAAGCGGTGAAAAGCTTTTTTATGTAAGGATATTTGTTTTTGTGAGTGTGTGACCAGATGATGAGAATTAAAAATTCTGCATATCTTGAAATAACCGTTGCAATTGCGGCGCCGTTCACTCCCAGAGCGGGAGCACCGAAATGACCGAAAATAAGAGTGTAATTGAGAATGAGGTTGACAAACACCGCAGTGACAGTTGAAACCATTGGGATTATTCTGTCGTTTGTTTCTCTGAGTGTGCTTGCATAAGCCTGTGAAACAGCAAAGGGGAGTGTGCCCCAGAGCATAATTTTAAGATATTCCTTTCCGAAGGCTTCAACAGCGGCAATGTCCTCAGCGGTTCCCTCACCCTGAAGATAAGCTCTGATAAGCATATCGTCTGCGGTCAGAAAGATGAGAAGTCCGACAGCGGTTATGATAAGAGAAAAGACAATTTTGAACTGAAGGGTATTTCTGACGCCCTCGTTGTCCTTCTTTCCGTAAAACTGAGCTGTGAAAATGCCTACGCCCGACATTGCACCGAAAAGACAGAGGTTGAAAACAAACATCAGCTGATTGATGATTGAAACACTGGACATCTGAAGGGTGCCCACCTGTCCGATCATAATGTTGTCAAGAAGGCTGACAAAATTGGTGACGCCCGACTGAATCATAATGGGCAGTGCAATGAGCATCATTCTTTTGAAAAAGGGAATTCCGGTTTTGATAAAGCTTCTCATAATTTTCCTTTCTTTAATGCGCCTTGAAAAAACACAAAAGGCGGTGCTCTGCAAGAGTGTCAGAACAGAACTGTGTAACGCCTGAGCTGTGAATTCTGCCAGGAGCTGACCTTCTTGCAGGGCATCGCCCCAAATGTGCTGTTAATGCTTTTGTGAAATCAGAAAATGCTTCCGATGTCAATGTTTGTCAATGAACCGAGAAGGGTGACGATTGACTGCTTGAGGCTTTCAATTGCGGTGACAATTGCCTGAAGGATGTTCTGAATAGAGAACATACCGTTGACAACAGTGTCAGATGAGCCGCCAAGCTGATCTCCGAGTGAGCCGTTGAGTATACCGTCAACAAAATCAGCCTCTGTTGTGGTGGGAGCAATTGAAGTGGGCTCGGGAAGAGTAACAGTAGCTGTTGTTTCTTCAGGTACGGGAACATAATCCTCTGCCGCAGCGGTGAAGGCTATTGTCATAACGGCAATGATTGCCAGTAATAATGCAAGTGCTTTACGTGTCATAATAATTTTCCTCCTTGTAAATTTTACGTGACAATTATATCAGAAAAAAATAAGATATGCAACAGTAATTTATTTTTTTATCTTCATATGTTTCATAAAGCGGAGACAAGCCGTCATAAAGCATTGCTTTGCGGCGGCTTGTGTATAATAAAACAGACGGGGCGTTATGCTTTATCGGCAGCTCTGCGGGCTGAAAATATCTTTCAGCCACCGATAACCCGTTCTGTGTTGGCGTGTGGCATCTTATATATCTTATGCTGTAACGGAAAATTTGACATAGACGGCAAGGGTGAGCTATAATATAAGGGTTGATAAAAACAAAGGAGTCAAAAGCTATGGTTAAAAATGTGGGAATTGTCTTTGCGGACACAATGGAATATCTGCCCTTTCTCAACTGGGCGGAAACAGAAAATGCAAATCAGATCACTTTAAGAGGAAACGATACAGTCGAGGTGACTCTCGTCAAGGGTGACAGAAGTCTCAGCATCACTGCCGTCAAGTGCGGAATCGGAAAGGTGAATGCGGCTTCGGCAACAGCTTTTCTTATTGCCGACAAAAAAGCTGATTTTATTCTCAATGCCGGTCTTTCCGGTGCAGTTCACGGACTCAAAAGAGAGGATATGGTTGCAGGTGAAAGCTATGTTGAATGTGACTACGATCTGACTGCAATCGGTTACGGTCTCGGAGTAAAGCCTGACGGACAGAATTATATTTATAAGGCTGATGAAAAGCTTCTTTCCTACGCTCTCGAAAGCAAGGGTATCAGAAAGGCAGTAACAGGCACAGGTGACATCTTCCTTACAGACAGCGAAAAAAAGAAGCTGTTTTATGAAAGTTTCGGTGTAGAAGCCTTTGATATGGAAACTGCCGCAATTGCCGGAGTATGCGATAAATGCAAAATCCCCATGCTTTCTCTGAGAAAGATAAGTGACGATGCCGACGATGCTTCCGTTGAGGATTACCGCGAAATGAACGAAAGACAGGAAAGCTGCTTGACTGAGCTTGTTGTAAATGTGTTGTCAAGACTTCTTGCCGATGACAGCCAATGGCTGTAAAAACACCGTAAAATGTGAATTTTTTTGAAATAAAAACTTGAAAAATATTTTAAATATAGTATAATTATTAAAGAATGTTAACATAGCGGATTTTTGACCTTTTTTCAAATAAAAACCAGCTTATGAAAATCAGGGTCAAAGCAGAAAAGAAAGAGGCGTAAATAATGAAGGTAGATTTACATTGTCACACCAGACTTTCTGACGGTACGTTGGGAATTGACGATCTTATCATTCTTGCCAAAAAAAGCGGCTTGTCTGCAATTGCAATCACAGACCACGATTGCCTTGCAGGTACCGTAAGAGGCGAGATGATCGGAAAGAGATACGGTGTTGAGGTAATTGCGGGTGCGGAATTCACTGCAACAGATTCAAAAAGAAATTCCGAAGCTCATATACTCTGTTATTTGCCCGATGCTCCCGGAAGACTTGAAGGACTTTGTAAAGATAATTCAAACATCAGAAAAAAAGCAGGTCAGATGATGGTGGCAAAAATCATCAGACGCTATCCTCTGACACCGGAGTTTATCGGTAAGTGCTGCCAGGGCTCAACCAATATTTATAAGCAGCATATTATGAAGGCTCTTGTTGAAAGCGGTTATTCAATTACAATTTTCGGTGAGCTTTATAACAAGCTTTTCCTTAAAAGCTCACCCTTGAATGTTCTCAGTGACGCTCAGTATCCCGAGCCCCAGGCAATCGTTGACGCCATTCATGAGGCAGGCGGTATTGCAATTCTTGCCCATCCCGGTCTTTATGATAATTTTGAGCTTTTTGAGGAGCTCATTGAAGGCGGCATTGACGGTGTTGAGGTCTGGCATCCCTCAAATGATGAGGCTCAGCAGGAGCAGCTTCTTGCTCTTGCCAAAAAGCACGGTCTTCTGACAACGGGCGGAAGTGACTTCCACGGCGGCTACAACGAAAAAGCAGTCAAGCTCGGAGATTACGGCGTGGATGAGGATGCTCTTGCTCAGCTTTATGCTTATAAAGCCAAAAAGCGCAGAAAGCAGAAAAAGGAAGCGGCCGCTGCACAAAAAGATTAATGTGAGGTTTTATTATGGAAGAAAATGATGTAAAGATTTATGTGAGCAAAAAGTCTGTCAACGCCCCCAACAGCGAGGCTATGTCAGCGCTGGACAACATTCTTGTTCATCGTGCAAACGGAAATCTTGACAAGGCAAAAAAGCTCGGTGAGCTTCTGGGTACAATAGCTCCCACAGGTGAGGAGGGTCTTGTTGTCAATCTCAGAGACCATCTTGCGCAGAAATATTTTGCTCAGGATATTCTTTATCAGATAAAGGTGCTTCTTGTTTTTGCCTGTGAGACACTTCTTCAGATTGAAATTCCCGTTCCCACCATCACAACAACTGCGATTGCAGCAATGCACAGTGAAATGGAAAAGAATTCACCTGCATTTTACAAGAATATCTCCAACGGTGCGGCTTACACCTTCTATTACCTTGCCGTTCAGAAGGGCGGAGATATCAGCAAGAACATCGGTGAGGCCTTTGCAATGCTCTGCTCTGTTCAGAACAAGGAGGGCTTCATTGAGGCGGGTAAAACCGTGTGGAACATTGCCGTTGACATTATTGTCAAGGAAATCGAAAAAGCAGAATTCAAATATATCTTATAAAAAAATTAAGGCATAGGGGGTTCCTATGCCTTTTAAATTAATAATCTTTGATTATTTTACGGAGGAAGAAACATTATGACAGTTAAAAAAATCAGTGAAATTCTTTGCGGAGAAATTCTTTGCTGTGAGCAGTTTGGTGACATTCAGGTCAACACGGCCTGCGGAAGCGATATGATGAGTGACGTGCTCGCTTTTGTGAAGGAGCAGGCAGTTCTTCTGACGGGTCTTGTCAATCCTCAGGTTATCAGAACAGCAGAAATGATGGATATGCACTGTGTGGTTTTTGTCAGAGGCAAGCGTCCCAGTGATGAAATGATTGAAATGGCAAAGGAAAGAGATATGGTCATTATCTGTACCGATCTTGAAATGTTTACCTCCTGCGGAAAGCTTTACGCGGCAGGTCTGATGGGAGGCAGCGGAAAATAATGAGTGACAGTATCAGGCTTAGATATGACGTTTCCGGTGACGATTTTACAAGGGCGGGTGCCGCTTCAAGCGATGTCAAGCGCACTCTCAAGGAGCTGGGAATTTCCCCGTCAATTATCAGAAACGTATCAATTGCCATGTATGAGGGAGAAATCAATATGGTTATCCACGCCGGCGGCGGTGAGATTGATGTTGAAATAACAGAAAACGAAATCTCAATGATTCTCAGTGACCACGGACCCGGTATCCCCAACATTGAGCTTGCAATGAAGGAAGGCTATTCAACTGCCCCCGACACAATCAGAAACCTCGGCTTCGGTGCGGGTATGGGTCTTCCGAACATAAAAAAATATACAGATGAATTCAGAATCGAATCAACAGTTGATGTCGGAACAACCTTATATCTCAAGGTTTATATTCAGTAAGAGCTCCGACGCCTTCTGAATTATAAGGAGAACATTATGGCTACCACAGTTTTTCACTCTGTGCGTCTTGATGACACAAAGTGTCAGGGCTGTACCAATTGCGTCAAGCGCTGTCCCACAGAGGCAATCAGAATCAGAAACAAAAAGGCTTACATAATTTCAGACAGATGTATCGACTGCGGTGAATGTATCAGACTTTGTCCTCATCACGCAAAATACGCTGTCAGCGAGCATTTCAATGAATTAATCAAATATAAATACAGAATTGCTTTGCCTGCTCCCGCCCTTTACGGTCAGTTTAATAATCTTGAAAACATTGATTATGTTCTGACAGGTCTTAAGAAAATGGGCTTTGATAAGGTTGTTGAGGTGAGCAAGGGCGCTGAGCTTCTCAGTGATGCAACAAGAATTATGATGGAAACGGGTGAGCTGAAGAAGCCTGTGATTTCAACGGCGTGTCCCGCTGTTGTCAGACTCATCAGAACAAGATTTCCCAATCTTATTCCGAAGCTGCTTCCCTTTTATGCGCCCATTGACTGCGCTGCAACAATTGCAAGAAAGCAGGCAAAGGCGGAAACAGGTCTTTCCGACGAGGAAATCGGTGTATTCTTCATTACACCCTGCCCTGCAAAAAGAACAGCAATCAAATCCCCTCTTTGCCACGACGATTCGGGCATAAACGGAGCAATTGCAATCAAGGACATTTATCCCGTGCTTGTTCAGACAATGGATAAGCTCAGACCTGATGAAATTGAAAGCATCAGTGATTCGGGTATCATCGGCATCGGCTGGGCGAGAAGCGGCGGAGAGGCTGCAGGTCTTCTTAAGGAGAGATATCTTGCTGCCGACGGAATTGAAAATGTTATCAAGGTGCTTGAGGAGCTTGAGGATGAAAAGCTTGATTCTCTTGATTTTATTGAGCTTAACTGCTGTACCTCGGGATGTGTGGGCGGTGTTCTGACTGTTGAAAATCCCTTTGTGGCAAGAGCAAGAATTCAGAGCCTGAGAAAATTTATGCCCGTGTCCCGCAACAGTCTTGATCAGGTTGCAGATCTCGGTATTGATATTGACAGCATGAGCTGGACAAGGGAGCTGACCCCCTCTCCCGCAATGAAGCTTGCGGACAATGTTGTCAAAGCAATGAGAATGATGTCTGAGCTTCGTAATATCCAGGCATCTCTGCCCGGTCTTGACTGCGGCATCTGCGGTGCACCTACGTGCCGTGCTCTTGCCGATGACATTGTGAGAGGCTATGCTGAGGAAACTGACTGCATTTTCAAAAGCGTTGAAAATCTTTCTCAGGGAAAGAGTGAGCAGCTGCTTCCCGCACCCTTCAGAAGCAAGATAATAAGTGAACAGACAAGTGAGGAAACGAAATGAAGCTGAGTGAATTTGCTGAAAAGCTTAATCTTAAAATTCTTACCGACGGTGATATGGAAAGAGAGGTCACAGGCTGTTACTGCGGTGATCTGCTCTCCTGGGTTATGTCAAGGGCGAGAGAGGGAGATGCGTGGCTGACGGTTATGGGGAATGTCAATGCAGTTGCCGTTGGGGTGCTGTCTGACTGTGCATGCATAATTCTGACAGAGAATGCACCTCTTGATAAGGATGCTGAAGTTAAGGCACAGCAGCAGGGCGTGATTTTTCTTCAGAGTGAAAGAAATGCCTATGAGCTTGCTGTTGAGATTTCAAAACTGATATGAAGCTTTATTACGATCTGCATCTGCACTCTTGTCTGTCTCCCTGCGGTGACGATGAAATGACACCTTATAACCTTGTCAATCTTGCAAAGCTTTTCGGTTATGATATAATTGCTCTCACTGACCACAACAGCTGCAAAAACTGCAGAAGTGCCGTTGAAGCGGGCAGAGAGGCGGGAATTACCGTTGTTCCGGGAATGGAGCTGTGTACAAGTGAGGAAATTCACTGTGTCTGCCTTTTTGCTGATGTTGAAAAGGCGGAAAGCTTCAGTGACTTTGTCCGCACAACAATGCCTCCTGTCAGAAACAAGGAAAAGATATTCGGAAATCAGCTTGTCACAGACAGCCGTGACGGTGTGTTGGGCAAGGAAGAGCTTCTTCTGACTGTTGCTTCGGGAATCAGCATTGATGAGCTTCCGCGAATCTGCGGTGAATACGGGGGAGTGTGTTATCCTGCCCATATTGACAGAAGCTCTTACAGTATCATTTCCTCGTTGGGCGATTTTCCCTGTGAGCTTGAGGTGAATGCCTTTGAGCTTACACCGGACGGTGATGAGCAGATCTTTTTTGAAAAATATCCCGCAACCAAGGGTAAGCTGCTTTTCCGCAGCTCAGATGCCCATTATCTTGAAAATATGAGAGAGCCTGAGTTTTTCGTTGAGCTTGAGGAAAACTCACCTCAGGCACTTGTTGACTTTATCAAAGGAGTATAATTGATTATGACACATAAAGAAAAAGCCCGTGAGCTTTTCCTTGAGGGCTTTAACTGCTCTCAGTCTGTTTTCTGCAGCTTCTGTGACCGCTTCGGAATCGATGAGCAGACAGCAAAAAAGCTTTCTGCAGGTCTTGGCGGCGGAGTGGGCAGACAGCGTGAGGTCTGCGGAGCAGTTTCTGCTTCAGCAATGGTTCTCGGCTCAGTCTGTGCCGCAACTGAGGGAGACGATGACAGCTCCAAGAAAAGAAACTATGAGCTTGTCAGAGAGTTTTCAGAAAGATTTATTCAGCTTCACGGCTCAATAGTATGCCGCGAACTTTTGAAAAACAGTGCCGTCAGAACAGACTCTTCAGCAAAGCCTGATGACAGAACAGCGGAATATTACCGTAAGCGTCCCTGTCTTAAGGTTGTTGAGGATGCGGTCGAAATTATCTGTCAGATTATTGAAGAGGAAAATGCCTGAATAAAAAATGAATTGCACCCGTGGTTTTTGGAAACCATGGGTGTTTTAATTGATTCTTTGTTTTTTAGGTCAAGTATGTTATAATACAACTGATTGATAAATAAGAATTTTCCGAACATCAATCCATATTTTTTTCAAAAGGGTATTGACTCTTACGCTCCGTCATAGTGTATGCTCTTGTTGTGAGGTGATAAAATTGAAAATGCAAATTAAAGAATTTGCCGATTTTACGGGTGTAAGTGTGCGCACACTGCATTATTACGATGAAATAGGATTGTTGATGCCAGCCTTTGTTGACAAAACTACAGGTTATCGCTTTTACGACGAAAAATCTTTTCTTCGTATGCAAGAGATCCTCTTTTACCGTGAACTTGATTTTCCCTTAAAGGCTATTCGCGAGATTTTGTCATCCCCGAATTATGACAAAAGCAAGGCGCTGAACGTGCAAAAACAACTTCTCACACTCAAAAAAGAGCGGTTAGAGCGGTTAATTTCTGCTATTGACGGTGCCGTGAAAGGAGAAAATGTTATGACAGCATTCGATAACAGCGAATTTGAAAAATATAAGGCTGAAGCCAGAGAAAAATGGGGCAAAACGGATGCATACAAGGAACATGCACAACGGACTAAGAACTACTCCAAGCAGAAGTGGAATGACCTTGCCGAGGGAATGGATCATATTATGGCAGAGTTTGCACTCTGCATGAAAAAGGACGAAGCTCCTGATTCTGCTGAAGCACAAAACCTTGTAAAAATGCTGCAGAACCATATCACTGAGAATTACTATCTTTGTACAAAGGAAATACTGGCAGGTCTCGGTCAGATGTATGTAGCGGACGAGCGATTTACGAACAACATTGATAAGCACGCTGACGGTACTGCTGCGTTTATCTGTGAAGCAATTGCGGTGTATTGCAGCAAGTAAATTTCAATTTACCGATCAAATGATGTGCCTGAAAAGGCTTCAGGATGATATGCACTGTGAGACAAAAATAAAAAGGAAACACGAATTCGCCGACGCCACATAAGGAAGTATTTGTTTCTCGAACAAAATTCCTTGTATTTTTGCCAAAAGCCTCGCAAGGCGACAGCCTTGCTGCATTTTATGGCTTCAATACAAGAAATTTTTAGTTCTTACGAAACTGCGAAGCACTTTAAAAGGCGAAAACCACCGATAATGCTGACGCATATCGGTGGTTTTTAACGCATTATTGTGATGCTATTTCACTTTTTAAAGAAATACTGCCTTATGTGGTGTCGGCGTTCTGAACAGCTGTTTTCTGTTCACAAAAGAGCTTGTAAATTTCGCGTATGCTGATAAGCTTTAAAAGAGTGCAGAGCTTATGCTTTGTTTATTTTCCTTTTCTGCTTTTATAATCTCTGTCCAGATCTGCGCGCCAGGCTCCGCCGAGAGCCTTGTTTTTTCTTACACTGCTGACGGCATCGGAAACGGAGCTGTAAAGAAGGTCGGTGCCCTGTGGGTCGGCAAGATAATTCACTGCATTTTCCTTTTCAATGCCGTAACGCGTTGCGGTTTCAACGGCATCAATGATTGCACCGAGGAAAATAAACTCCCAGCCGTATTTTTCCTTTTGTCTTTCAATCATCTGTCTGACCCTTTCACTGCTGTAACGGTGGCTTGCATTTTCCATTCCGTCGGTGGTGATGACAAACACCGTGTGCTCGGGGACATATTCCTTGGGAGCATACTTGTGAATGTTGCCGATGTGCTTGATTGCATCTCCCAGAGCATCAAGCAAAGCCGTGCAGCCGCCCGGGAAATAATCATTTTCTGTCATAGGTCTGATTTCATCAAGGGGTACTCTGTCGTGCAGAACCTTGCTTTCTGTGTTGAAGAGCACCGTTGAAACAAAGCAGTCTCCCTGCTGTTTTTTCTGTTTCTTGATCATGGCGTTGAAGCCGCCGATTGTGTCATCCTGAAGTCCTGCCATTGAGCCGCTTCTGTCAAGGATGAAGACAAGCTCCGTGAAATTATTTCTGCTTTTTTTCATTTTAATTACCTCCGAATAAAATATGGCTGTAAGGTGTGTTTCAACCTTACAGCCATAGTATAGTAGATTATTAAATTGATTTGGTCGCTTGTCGGGAGACTTTTAATCAATGTACATTTCTCTAAATGTTAAATATTGTTTATCCCTTACAATTATATTTCCTATAATTTTTTCCAAGTGTTCATGTAAATTATAAAGAAAATCTGCTGTTGCTTCTGAAAAACTATTATTCAAAAATTTTTCATTAGTTCTATAAAACAATGGGATTTCCTGAGAATTTTTTCTATTGATTATGAGTGTTGTGATCCCATCTATCATAACACCTCTATCTGAGTGAATCTCTTCTTTAGGTGGTAGGCACTCTAATAATGTATTTATAGTTGAATTCGTTTTTTCAACTTTCTTTATACCACAAACAATCTTACCCTCACAAGCTACATGCGACTCAGCTTGCAGTACATCATTAAACGAAACCGATATACTTTCCAAACCTCTGAAATCTTTAATATAGGGTTTAACATATTGCAAGGTAAATTGCTCTCCGTCGAATATTCGCAGATAAAAGGACTGCCAGTGAAAAGGTGTAAGGCAGTATACTTCGCATAACAAATTAAGCTCCTTGACAACAATATCAAGTTTGCTGTTGGTTAAGGCAGTGTCTGCAATTAGAATATCATTTTTTATTTCTTCATATGTCAAAACATATCAACTCCCTAAAGCTACACAATTATTTTATTCAGCACCCCAGCAATACCTGATCAAACTCAAACAAAGCCTCGTTGATAAGGTAAATGTCATAAATTTTCTTCTGGATAAAATAGCGGATAATCTTATCAAAAACAAAGGAGCGTGAAAGGGTAAGACCTGCACTGGCAAGAAGCTCCTGTGTTTGCTCAAGATTCAGCTCAAGGGCAACGGCAAAGGCAACAGCCGTCTGCTTTGAAGGACGGTAGGTCTGAGGATTGCATTTGATTTTTGAAAAGGTCTTTTTGTCAACGTTTGCCTTTTTATAGCATTCGACATCGGTCATTCCGCTTTTGTCAATCAGATCAAAAAGCTTGAAGGCAAAGGGCTTGTCCATTGACTGCATATATTCGTCAAGGGTCTGGTTGCTGACGGATGAACAGCAGATTTCCTCGGGAGCTCCGCTGCCTTTTGAGGCTCCCTTGCTGAAAAAATTTTTTTCAGACAAAGCAGAGCGTCGGCGTCTGAAGGAGGGAGAGGAGGCCATGGGAAAGGCATAAGGCTCATTTGTGTCCTCCTGAAGAAAATCCGTGATGTCCTTATAAAGCTCTCTGCTGAAATTATAAGAGGTGCGGTCATAAACACAGAGATAAACCGTCAGCTCGTGGTCATAAAGGAACTCTGTTATAACCTGAATGGCAAATTTCAGAACCTTATCCTTGGGATAACCGTAGGCACCGGATGAGATAAGAGGAAAGGCAACGGATTCAAGTCCGTTTTCAAGTGCGGTTTCCATTGAGCGCACATAGCAGGCCTTGAGAATTATGCTTTCTCCCTTAAGTCCGCCCTTCCATACGGGACCTGAGGTGTGGATGATATACCTTGCCTTCAGCTTAAAGGCAGGAGTGATTACGGCTTCTCCCTTGCCGAGAGGGGGCAGAGACTGACAATAGTCTTCAAGCTCCGGTCCTGCGGCGGTATGTATGGCAAGGTCAACACCGCTGTAAGCGATCATTTTTTCGTTGGTTGTGTTGACAATTGCATCAACCTTCATTTTTGTTATATCCTGACGGAGTATCTGAAGGGGCATAAGGTTACCTCCTTTGCATTGAATTTAACTTGATTATAAATTCAACGGCTGTGATTGTCAATGTTGCGGATTTTTCAGTACAGTTATATGTACTCTGCCTTGATGCTTTGCCGTGAATATTGATGGAAAAACTTTTATCCTTTGTCAAAAAAATTAAGAAAAACAAAAAAAGAATCAATTTATTCAAGGAAAACTTAACAAAACTTGAGTAAAATGATATATAATAAAGCTAATTAAAAGTGAAGGAGCTGTAACAATGGCACATTTTCTTTATTCGGCATTCTGTGATGAATCGGGTCAGTCTTCTATCGGAGGGCAGATGGCTGCCTGTAAGGCTAACGGTATTGAATTTATGGAGCTTCGCGGCTTCGGCAAGGGTAAGAACATTAACAGACTTTCTGTCTGTGAGGCTAAAAGTATGAAGACTGAAATTGACCGAGAAGGAATGAAGGTTGCTTCAATCGGCTCGGGTTACGGCAAAATCAACATCAAGGAGGATTTTGAGCCTCATTATCAGGCATTCAAAAATACCGTTGAGGTGGCAAAAATTCTTGAAGCAAAATACATAAGAATTTTCAGCTTTTATTTTTCCGAGGGTGACAGCTTTGCGGAATATAAGGACGAGGTTATCCGCAGAGTGAAGATAATGACGGATTATGCCGTCACTCAAGGGCTTATCTGCTGTCACGAAAACGAAAAAGGAATTTACGGTGATAATGCCGAGCGCTGTCTTGAGCTGCTTGAGGCCTGCGGCGGCAAGCTCAGAGCAGTTTTTGATCCCGCCAACTTTGTGCAGTGCGGAGTTGACACTCTGAAGGCTTATGAGCTGCTTGAGGACTATATTGAATATTTTCATATCAAGGATGCCCTTTATGAAGGCGGTGAGGTTGTGCCTGCCGGTGAGGGTGACGGAAATGTTGAAGAAATTCTCAGAAGATTTGACCGTCACAAAAAAAGTGTGATTCTTTCCCTTGAGCCTCATCTGAAGGTATTTTCAGGACTCTCGGCTCTTGAAGCAAAAGGAGAAAGCAAAAGGGGAATGAAGGTCAACGGCTATGCTTCTCACGATGAATCCTTTAAGGCTGCGGCTGAGGCAATGTTTGCCGTGACGGATAAAATTCATCCCATCCGATTCGGTATTATCGGTATGGGTAATATGGGCACCTCTCACGCAAAAAGCTTTCTTGCGGGCAAAATAAGAGGTATGCGCATTACTGCTGTTGCCGATATTGAGCCCGAAAAGCTGAATTGGGCAAAGGAAAACATAAAGGGAGTCAAGGTCTTCTCCTCAGCTGAGGAGCTTTTTGAAAGCGGTGAGACCGATGCGGTCATCATCTGCACTCCTCATTATTCACATCCTGAGCTTGTGATGAAGGCTCTGCAAAAGGGAATTCACGTTGTTTCTGAGAAGCCGGCGGGGGTTTATACAAAGCAGGTACGTCAGATGAACGAATTTGCCGAAAAGCAGGATAAGACCTTTGCAATGATGTTCAATCAGAGAACAAACTGTGTTTACAGAAAAATAAAGGAAATTGTTGACAGCGGAAAATACGGTGAAATCCGCCGCGTCAACTGGATTATCACCGATTGGTACCGTACTCAGGCATATTATAACTCGGGCGGCTGGAGAGCCACCTGGGCGGGAGAGGGAGGCGGCGTGCTTCTTAATCAGTCTCCTCATCAGCTTGATTTGTGGCAGTGGATATGCGGTATGCCCTCTAAGGTGAGAGCCTTCTGCCACGAGGGAAAATGGCACGATGTTGAAATCGAGGACGATGTAACAATTTATGCCGAATATCCCAACGGAGCAACGGGTGTATTTGTGACCTCAACGGGTGATTTTCCCGGCTCAAACCGACTTGAAATCACTCTTGAAAAGGCAAAGCTTGTTTGTGAAAAGGGTGAAAGCATTACCCTTTATGAGCTCAGTGAGTCTCTGACGGAAAATATTGCTGAATGTGAATACGGCTTCGCCCGTATTCCCTTTGAGGAAATCAAGGTTGAAACCGACGGCATCAATGATCAGCATCCGGGTGTGCTCAATGCTTTTTCAGACCATATTCTTTACGGCACGCCTCTTGTTGCCGAAGGCAAGGAGGGAATCAACGGTCTGATGATTTCCAATGCGGCTCATCTTTCAAGCTGGACAAATGAAACTGTTTCTCTGCCCGTGGATGAAGAGAAATTCTTGTGCCTTCTGAATGAAAAGGCGGCTTCGTCAAGGGTTAAGGAAAATGTTGTTTCTTCTGTCAGAGAGGATATGAGCAGTACCTTTTGATAAAAAATTTTAGGAAGTGAATTTATGCGAGTTGCGGTGGTGGGCTGCGGAGCTGTTTCACGCAGTCATCTGAGAGTGCTCAGAAGGATGAAGGGAATTGAAATATCCTCAGTTACAGATATTATAAAGCAGCGTGCCGATGAAACCGCAAGGCAGTACAGCTGCAAGGCATATTACGATTTTGAGCAGATGCTGTCTGACGATAAGCCTGACAGTGTTCATATCTGCACTCCCCATTATCTTCACGTGCCCATGTCTGTTGCTGCACTTGAAAAGGGGATTCACGTGCTTTGTGAAAAGCCCTGTGCAATAACAGGGGAGAGCCTTGAAAGGCTTCGTCAGGCTCAGATAAAAAGCGGTGCAAATTACGGTGTCTGCTTTCAGAACAGATATATTGAATCCGTCAGAGCTGTCAGAAAAATTCTTGAAAAAGAGACCTACGGAAAAATTCTGTCAATGAGAGCTCTTGTCCATTGGAGCCGTGATGAGTCTTATTACAGTGACGGCTGGCACGGTATTGCTGAAAAAGAGGGAGGCGGAGTCACCGTCAACCAGTCAATTCACACTCAGGATCTTATGAGATATCTTTGCGGCAGTGACACTCTTTCTGTCACCGCTCACACCTTCAACGATCATCTCAAGGGAGTTATTGAGGTTGAGGACACGGTGCACGCTCTTTTTACCTATGAAAATTCCGTGACTGCACTTTTTGATGCAACAACCGCTTTTTCCCTCAATGCACCCTTTATGCTTGATGTTTTCTGTGAAAAGGCCACGTTGAGAATTGAGGGCAACAATGCTTTTGTTGTCAAAAAAGGAAAAATCAGACAGCTTCACCTTAAAAGCAGCAAGCTTATTGTGGGCAAAAGCTATTGGGGTAAGGGACACATCAGTCTGATAAAGGATTTTTATGACTGCATTGAAAGGGGCAGAGCCTTCCCGATTGATGCCTTTGAGGGCGGAAAGGCTGTTGAAGAATTTCTTGCAATTTATAAATCCTCTGAAACGGGAGAAAAAATATATTTGAAATGAGTTGAAAAATATGAAGAAGCTTAAACCTGAGCTTTTCAGCGCTTCGTGTATCAGAAAAATTGAAAAGCCTGTGCTGACAAAGGATGATATACCCTATGATGCATCGCTGATTTTTAATGCAGGTGTTGCAAAATTCAAGGGTCAGTATGTTATGGTTTTCAGAAACGATTACGGCCCCACGGAGAAAACCTATCCTGCCGTACGCTTCAGAACATCCCTGGGTGTTGCCGTGAGTGATGACGGAATCAGCTGGAGGGTGAAGGAGAAAACCATTTTTGACAACAGGGATCTTCCTGCCGACTCCGAAATCAAAAGGCTTTACGATCCGCGTATAACTGTTATTGACGGAAAGCTTTATCTTTGTATGGCAATGGATACCCGCCACGGAGTCAGAGGCTGTATTGCCGAATTTGATGAAAATTTTGAGTCCTTCAGCATCATCAGCGCATCTGCTCCCGATAACAGAAATATGGTGCTTTTCCCCGAAAAAATCGACGGAAAATATGTGCGCCTTGAAAGACCCTTCCCTGTTTATTCAAGAGGGGGCAAGGACAGATTTGATCTGTGGCTTTCAAAATCGCCTGATCTTGTTTATTGGGGTGAGACAGAGCTTGTTCTGGCTGTTGAGGATGTGCCTTATGCCAATGATAAAATCGGCCCCGCCGCACCGCCGATTAAAACGGATAAGGGGTGGCTGACGGTGTTCCATGCCGTTGACAAAAACAACAGACGAAGAAAAAACGGCTGGGAAAGAGCCTGGAAAAAAAGATACTGCGCGGGAATTATGCTCCTTGACCTTGAGGATCCCACTAAGGTTGTGGGTATGAGCAAGCTTCCGCTGATTGCACCCGAAACCTTTTATGAAACAAAGATAGGCTTTCGCAGACATGTTATTTTTCCCGGCGGTATGATTGCCGAGGATAACGGTGAGATCAAAATTTATTACGGCGCTTCAGATACCGTTGAGTGTCTTGCAACAGCAAGGCTTGAGGACTTGATTGCCCTTTGCACCGAAAGCAGATAAGAGGAAGAATTTTATTAAAATTAAAACAGATGTAATCCGAAAAGAATTACATCTGTTCTTTTTTATTTTGCTTTGATTGTGAAATCGAAGCTTGCGTTAAGCTCATACCAGAGAGGGAAATTTGTACCCCAGACATTGTTATAAAGGACAAAGCTGATTCCGTCCTTCAGTACATCCTCGGTTTTATTGTCAAACTCAAGAATCTTGCCCTTGCCGAAGGAAAGAAGTGGACAGTGGCGGCTGACAGTCTCACAGCCGTCCCAGATAACACTCTGCACGGCATGAAGGTTTCGGCTTCCCTTTGAAGCAACCTCATCGGGAGAAACAAGGGTGCCGAGCTTTTTCATAAGCACCAAGGAAGCATTGGGGAAAAGGTTGAAATAAATTGCCTCGGTGAGTCTGTTTGCATCCTTGCCGAACCAGCTGAGGTTGATTTTCAGCTCCTCATTTTCAAGGGTGTAGGTAATCTGAATAAGTCTGGGAGCACCAAGCTCGTCACAAAGCTTTTTGTCACAGGTGAGGTTGACCGTAAGTGAGGAGCCGTCCTTGTGAATTTTTTCCGTTTTATAGGGAAAACGCCCCGAGGGATATCTGCCCTCAAAGGTTTTAAGGTTGGGTCTTGCAAAGTCACCAAGGGCCCACACCGCCGTTTCTTCAAGGTCACGGGAATAATGGCTGAGCCAGAAATCATAATCGGCATTTGAAAAGGAACGGTAGGTTACGGCAGGCTCATTGTTTTTACGGATGAGCTCCTTTCCCTTAAGGGTAAGAGAAGCGATACCGCCGAATTCGTTGACAGTGAGAGAGCAGCTGCCGTTTTCTGCCGTGCGCTCTGAGCCGTGTGTGATTTCCTTCGGATTTTGAGGGATGAGGGCACGAAGCTTGATTTTTGCTTCCTTTTGGTGCTCAGGGCTGAGGGCGGCAAGAGCCTTGGTTATATATGCTCTCTGCTCTGTCCAGCTTTTTTCAATAACGCTGTAATAGCCTCTTTTACGCTTGCCGTCAAAAAGGCTGACAAGGGGAAGAAGGCTCTGAGGAAGGTCGGAAAAAAGATAACGGAACTGCACCTTATTCTTTTTTCTTGCCTTGATGAAATCCTTTTTAAGATAGTGTCCGTAATCGGAAAAATATGTTTTTGAATCCATTCCGCAGGTATGCTCGGCAAGGCAGAGAACGGCGTCGGAAAGACCCGTGTATTCCTTGCTTTCTTTTTGCATTGAGCCGTCGGAAAGCCACTTTTTCTTAAGGCTGATAAGCTCTCTCAGAGCTGCAGCTTTGTAAGGGTCTGTTGTGCTGCCGTGAATCCAGCTGTCACCCATTTCGCCCTCAAAGACGGGAAGCTGATTTCTCTTTTCCCAGATGACATCGGCAAAATCGTCAATGGTACCTGCAGTTATTTCATATCCCGGGTACTGCTTCTGAATTTCATCAAAATGAGCAAGCACCTTTTCGGGAGAGGGGGCACCGTGATTGTCGAGAGTATGGTCAAAGTAAAGGATTTCCTCCGTCAGCTCACTTTCAAAGGCACCGCCGTAAGCTCCCGAATAAATTACAACAACCTCACTGTCTCCGTTTTTCCACAGAAAGCAGGGCGGCACATCAACAAGGGCAGAGGCTCCGTTGACGCCGATGTGTAAAAGCTTGATTCCGTGCTTGGCAAGAAGGGGAACAAGCCCCTTTGTGTGACCGGGTACGTCGGTCATTTTTGCCGCAACGGTTTTTCTGCCTCTGAGACTGTCAAAGCTGTCAGCAAGAGAAAGACCGAAATCAAGGGTGTCCTCGTCAAGAAGCTCCGTGTGAGTGGTGAAGGGCATTGCGTGGGGGACGATGTTGCCCTCTCGGAGCGCTTTTTCAAGACGCTCCTTTTTTTCGGGTACCTTGAGAGCCTCTCTGAGAATCCAGGAGCCCGTTGTCCAGACAAAATATTTCTTTCCGTTTTTGTTGACCTTTTCCGCAAGGTCAATAGCATCGGGGATGAATGTGTCGATATATTTCATCCTGATGTTTTCCGCGTAATCGGTAAATCCAAGGTCAAGATGGGTTTTTGAAACAACAATTACTTTTTTCATAGATGCACCTCTTATATAGAGCTTTAATTTTAAGATTTAAAAATCCTTTATGATTTCCGAGTTGATGCTCACAAGCTTTTCGGGACATTCACCGATAAAATTGTTTTCAAGAATAACATTGCCCGAATCCTTGATGTCAAAGCAGGGTCTTTCACATTTTCTGAAGGTGTTGCCCGTAACGGTGATATTTTTGTGCACCGCTGAGCCGTAGGTTTTGTTTTCGGGCTTGATGAGAATTCCGTTTTCACCGCAGTAATCAAAGGTGTTACCTTTGACGGTAAGGTCATGGCAGGGACCGCTTTCGAACCAGTTGTCCGCATCGTCGGAAAGAAGAATACCGCTCATTGTGGTGCTTGTGAAATGATTGTTTTCAATGAGCACTTTTCCTCTTGTTGTCAGCAGAAGACCTCGGGTTATTATGCGGTCAACCTCATTGCCGATGAAATCAACATCGGGACAGGCGGTTGTATTTTCGATGAATTCACCCTCACGGGCATTTTCTGCCGAGTCAAGCTCAAGCTCAAGGTCATATTCATTGATAAGACGGGATGAAATGACTTTTGCTCCGCCTCTTGAAAGAAGAGTGTCGGGGCAGATGAATTCAATTTTGTCATCCTTTTCAAAGGCGTTGAAGCCGTGGGACTGAGGATGCATGAAGCGGACGGTGACGGTGTTATCCCGCTTCCCGATAATTTTGAAATGAAATCCGTGAACATTCATACAGTCGTCACCGGCACCGCTGAAGCGGCTGTTTAAAACGCGTACCCTTCCTCTGCACATACAAATCTGAATGAAATCTGCCACAGAGCACATCACTCTGTTTTCTTCGGGGGTGAAATCAAGCTCTGAAAGGGTGATGTTCTCCGTGTTCTGAGCAACAAAGGCAAGGGAGTAATTGAAGGGCTGACGTATGCCTTCAAGGGTGACGTTCCGGCTGTTTTGCACAAAGATACCCGCATACTGACGGCGGACATCGTAAAGATAATAGCGGTCGCCCTTTATGAATTTTTTGGTGCTCGGATAATAGGCTCTGATTTTGCCTTTTCCTTTTTCCGTGAGTCTGAGGCAGCTTCTCAGAGGATGAAGGGTTCTCTGACAGAAATCGGGTCTGTCAGCAGGAAAATGTGCAATCCACCAGGCCGTTGTCAGACAGTCTCTGAAGCTTCGCTTATAGCCGTGACCCGTGAAATAAAAGCCGCTCTTTTCTTTGACATATCGGCTCTCAGGGTCGATTTCAAAGTCAACAAAAAGCTTTCCCTTGTCTGCAACCTTAAGCTCGTGCATTTCGGGGTTTTCAGAGGTAACCGTAAGATTTTTCACAGTAATATTTTCACATCCGTCGATTACCATATGGGTTGCCTTGCCGTGTATGACAAATCTTGCGCCCATTCCGTCAACGGTGAGATTTTTAAGTCCGCTGAAAAACAGAGGGGATCTGTTAAGGTGGGGCACTTCATTTTTTGAAAACTCCTTGTCACCGACGGTATTTGTGATGAAAAGCATTTTTTCCTCAAGCTTCAGCGCATTGATAAAATATGTACCCTTTTCGAAAAGGAGGGTCTTTTCCTCTTCATCTTTCGGAAGGGAATTGAGAAGCTCACAAAGCTCCTTTTGGCAAAAGCCGTAGGGTCTGACACCATAATCGGCTGCTTTATATATTTTCATATTTTTTCATCCTGTCTTTTTCAAAAGTTCTCAGAATCTTTCCCAGAAATCCACACCCCAGGGATGCTTCTGCTCCTCCCAATTGTCACGGTGGGTAAGAAGCTTACGGCGCATTTCGGAAACCTTCTGAGAAAAGGCCTCATCTTCGGCAAGGTTTTTTGTTTCCCAGGGGTCATTTTTTATATCGTAAAGAAAGGTCCATTTGTCCTGCTCGGCATCACCGTTGCGGTATTCAATCAGCTTATAATTTTCATCCTTGACACCGCGGACAAATTTGTCAAAAATCAGATAAAGCTCATCACGGAAGCATTCTCCGTGCACTCCGTCAAGAAGCGGGGCAAAGCTTTTTCCGTCAACGGAACAGGGAATTTCCGTGTCCGTTAATTCACAAAGGGTGGGGAAGATATCATAAAGATAAACATAAGCATCGTTTCTTTTGTTTTCGGCAATTCCCGGACCTGCCATAATCAGAGGGATTCTTACTCCGTGCTCATAAATGTCCTCCTTGCCCAGCCAGCCGTGCTGACCGACAGCAAGACCGTTGTCTCCCGTGAAGACAATGATTGTGTTTTCCTCTTCACCTGATTCCTTAAGGGCGTCAAGGAGTCTGCCGATTTCAAAGTCAAGGTGGGTTATCATTGCAAAGTATTCGGCAATGTGCCTTTTGATTTCCTTTTCCTGACGGGGATAGGCGGCGAGGGCTTCGTCACGGTGCACCATAAGGGGATAATTGGTGTCAATAAGCTGCTGAAAATTCGGCGGCAGAGTAATTTTTTCTTCATCATACATTCTGCGGAATTCATCAGGCATTGTGCGCGGGTCATGAGGGGCAAGATAAGCAAGATACATAAAGAAGGGCTTTTCTCCGCCTGCATTCTTTTTCAGAAGCTCAATTGCCGAATCTGTCAGAAGAGTGCTTGAGTGCTTACCCGGGTCAAACTCGTCACAGTGCTGCTTCTGAGGAGAGTTGTCCTTGTAAAAATCCACAACAAAATTGATAACATTGTCATATTTTCCCGTTTCGTCAAAGCGGCAGGTGGGCACATTCCAATGGTCCCACATTCCGCCGAAGAAAATTTTTGCTCCCTGAGTGAAGCTTCTTGCATAGGCGGGGCAGCCGTTGTGCCATTTGCCGAGACCGATTGTCTCATAGCCGTTGTTTTTGAAGGTTTCTCCGAGGGTCTTGTGCTCGGCAGGAATGTCTGCTCCGAGGCCGTCAAGATGGAAGGGGTTTCTGCCTGAAAGAATCATTGCTCTGCTTGGCATACACACTGCTCCGCAGGTTCCTCCCGCAATATGAGCGCGGACAAAGGATGTGCCGCGTCGGGTGAGGGCATCAAGGTTGGGAGTGATGATTTCACTGTTTCCCAGAGCGTGTATTGTGTCAAAACGCTGATCGTCGGTGACGATGAATAAGATGTTCGGTTTTTTTGCCATTGTAAGCACCGCCTTGCTTTAAATGAATTTTTATTTTGGAATTATTGTAACACAGAGAAGGGTCAAATTCAATTATGTCGGAGCAAAAGGCTGAATTTTAAATAAAAAAAGAAGGAATTTTCATAAAAAAAGAAAACTAACTTTATCCTTTTAAAGTGTTGATTATTATTTTTGTTTGTGCTATACTTGAACGCAATGAGACTTATCAGGTCAGATTAATATTGAATTTAGTTATTTATAAAAGAAAAGAGGAAGAAAAATGAACAACACAAGAACACCTGCCAAAAAAGCTCAGCTGGATACTCTCAGCACTCTGAAGCAGATTGATGATAATGTGTGGGTTATGGAATATAAATGCTCCTACGGTCTTGACGCTATACTCGAAAAAGGAACAAAGGGAATTATGGATGCGGTACGCTTTCTTCAGAAGTATGTGAAAATGCCTCCCCTTAAGGTAAATCCCGAAAATGACGGCTTTGCCTGCTCAACCTTCAATGCAAAAACTCCCGAGGGCGCATATCTGCTTGGCAGAAACTTTGATTATAAGGCTGCTCCCTGTCTTGTGTGCTGGACAAATCCCGAAAAGGGATATAAGAGTATGTCCGTTGTGAACACAACCTTCTTTATTCACGGCACAAAGTATTTCACAATGGCAAAGGCAAAAAATCATCTGCGCTCTCTTGCCGCTCCTTACACCTCAATGGACGGTATCAATGAAAAGGGCTTTTCAATTGCCGTTCTTGAAATTAAATCAAAGGCAACAAAGCAGAGCACAGGCAAAAAGCCCATCATCACAACCGTTGCAATCCGTGCCGCTCTTGACAAATGCGCCACCGTCAAAGAGGGTATTGAGCTTTTCGCTTCCTATGATATGCAGGACCTTCTTGGCATCAATTATCATTATCAGCTTGCAGATGCTCAGGGCAACAGCGCAATCATTGAGTATGTTGACAATAAGATGGTTGTAATCAGTCAGGAAAAGGACAAGGAAAATCTTGTTCTTACCAATTATTTCCTTACACCCGGCGGTGACAATCACGACGGCAGAGGTTATGACCGTTATGAAAAAATTGAAACAACGCTTAAAGCAAATCAGGGTGAAATCTCCGAGGAGGATGCAATGAAGCTTCTTTCCGAGGTTACCCTCAATTATCGCCACCCCGCTCTTAAGCATATGGTTATTACTCTGTGGAGCTCAGTTTATAACTGCAGTGAAAAATCAATGCTTATGTGTGCAGGCATGGATTATGACACAATGTATAAATTCTTTGTGGATAAGCCCTGTGAGGTAATTAAGGTTAAATAATATAAAACAAAAATACGGTTGGAGCTCCAACCGTATTTTTTTCAAGGGGATATCTTCGCTTTTTTACAGCACCTTTTATGCCTCTTTGATTATGTATCTGTAGAAATCAACTGCGGGTGCAAGGGTTTCAACGTCAACATTTTCATCAATGCCGTGAACGCTGTCAAGCTGCTGCTTGTTAATCTTGAAGGGAACAAAGCGCATACAGCTTTTGCAGACAATGTCAAAATATCTGCTGTCTGTTGCAGCATTCATAATGTAAGGCACGGGCTTGTATTCGGGGAAAACAGCTCCGACTGCCTTTTCAATGAACCTGAAGGCTTCACCCTTGAAGTCGGCAATGTTTGATTCAATACCGTCATCAATGATAACTGTTTCAATGTCATATTTTTTTGCAAGTGCGGTGATTGCATCAACACTTGCCTTTTTGCCCTGATGGTGTGAGAAACGCATATTGCCCACAACCCAGGCCTCCTGAGGAATAACATTTGCACCGTCGGAGCCCTTGCTCATTGTGAAGGCAAGAGTTGTTCTGAGAAGAGCTGCACCTGCGGGGGAAATCATGGGCATAACCTTCTTAAGCACAGGCTTGAAGGTATTTACGTTGCTGCAGGCGGTTTTCATAATACCGCTCATTGTGGGGGAGAAGCGGGAAAGCATCTCCTTGATTGTGTCTGACATATAAACGTCGAAGCATTCAGCTTTTTCAGCCTCAGCCATAAATTTGCCAAGACGCACAAGGGGAGTGTTCTTGCCGGGTGCGGAGGCGTGACCGCCATTTGACTTGGCAATAAATTTAAGGTCAACGTAGCCCTTTTCACCGACACCGATCATAGCAAAGGTGCCGTCAGCGCCGCCGATGGGGTCATACATAATCATACCGCCTTCGTCGAGAACGAGATGGAATTCGATGTTTCTTTCCTTAAGAGCCTTTGCGATTGCTTCACCGCCTTCGCCGCCGATTTCTTCGGTGCAGGCAGAAACAAAATAGGTGTCTCTGCGGGGAGTGTAGCCCTCCTTGACAAGCTCCTCAGCAGCCTGAAGCATCATTGCAAGACCGCCCTTTGTGTCAAGGGTGCCTCTGCCCCAGACCTTGCCGTCAGCAATTGCGCCTGAAAAGGCGGGGTGAGTCCATTCACCGCTTGCTTCAACAACGTCGTGATGATTCATAAGTAAAACAGGCTTGAGTGAGGGGTCGGTGCCTTTCCATCTGAGAAGAAGGCTGCCGTCGAAGTTTTCACATTCAGCCACCTTGAAAAGATTGGGATAGGTTTCACGGAGTACCTCATGGAATCCGAGGAATTTTGTGATGTCATTGCTTTCTCTTGATGAAATTGTTTCAACCTGAATCAGCTTTGAAAGAATTTCAGCATATTGCATTGCACGGTTTTCGCTCATTTTTTTCATCTCCTGAATAAATAATAAAATGATTATATCACAAGGTTTTAATAAAATAAAGTGGTTTAAATCAAATTGAGGTAAATTCTTCCCTTTTCGTCAAGCTTCTTATGAAGCTGTCTGTATTCGGGAAGAAGCCCTTCAACCTCTGCATAAAATTCCGCTGAATGATTCATATGCTTTCTGTGGCAGAGCTCGTGAATAACAACGCTGTCAATTACGTCAAGGGGAAAAAGCATCAGAAGGCAGTTAAAGTTAAGGTTGCCTGCCGATGAGCAGCTGCCCCAGCGGGTTTTCTGACAGCGGATTGTTATTCTGCCGTAGGTGACACCGAGCCTTTCGGCATAATAAGCCACTCTTTCGGGGATGATTTTCTTTGCTTTTTCGGTCAGGGCTTTTATATCATCCTGAGTCAGAGGTGCAATATCTCCAAGTATCTGCTTTTGTTTTTCCATTTGGCTGAGATGCTTTTCAATCCAGGACTTTTTTGAATTGACAAAGCGCAGGATTTCCTCGTCCTTCATTCTCCGCGGTGCGCGGACAAGGATTTCATCGGGCCTTAGCTGAAGGGAAAGGCTTTTTCTGTCTGAGCGGATGATTGTAAGCTTCGGCATAGCTTTCTCCATCACCAACGGAATGCCGAGGAGTCGATGCCGATGTCTGAGGCGGCATCCTCAATTTCATCTCCGTCCGTTTCGTCAATTGATTTGCCTGCAGTGCCCTCAATGGCCGCTCTGTATTCGAGATAGCTTTCAAATTCGTCGGCTTCTCCCTTTCCGTCAAGGTCAAAGATACCTTCAAAAATACTCATAAAATTACCGCCTTTCTGCATCTTGTTTATTTAATAATACATCAAAAGCTTTTCTTTTACAAGAGGAGGGAAGGGTGAGTACGAATAAAGGGAGTGAGTTCTTCGGGGGTCTTAAAATAAAAAATTAATGTGATAATATATAGTCAAAGAAAAAAGGAGGAATGACTGATGACCTTATTTATACTTTTGATTTTATTTTATGCACTGCTTTGCATTTTAGGAAAATTCTGATTCAATAAAAAAACGAGACAAAGCTTACAAAAGCCTGTCTCGTTATTTTTTTGTTTATTCCGCAATAACCTCAATTTCCCTTACACCGTAATAATCAAGAAGCTCCTTTTCTTTTTCACCGATTCTTTCACCCGCAACAACAACGGGTACGGCGGGAGGACAGCTTACATTAACAGCCCCGCAGATTCTGCCCACGGATTTGTCGGTGCAGATTTTTTCCGTGGGAAGATAAATGCATTCACTTAAGGCAATTGCCCTTTCGGGTGAGGTGATGAGAGGAGGGGATTGTGTCAGCTCTTGCTTTTTCTCAAGAGCCGAAAGGCTTTCTTCAAGCCTTGTCAGCTCAGCGTCACTGTTTGAGGGGGAGAGCATAAGCACGGTGTAATCCTCATCGGCAAATTCACAGACAATGCCCTTTTCAAAAAGATAAGAAGCAATTTCCCGTCCCTTATAGCCGTATTTTTTTGCATCAATGGTAAGCTTCAAAGGCTCGTCACCTGCAAAGGAGAAGCCTTTTTTTATAAGTGAGGCTTTAAGCTTCTGTATATTTTGTGAAAATGCCTCAAGCTCTGCGGCATAGCCTGATGAGAGCAGTCCGTTTGCCATATCAAGTGAACGGAGAATGAGATAAGAGGGACTTGTTGAAGCAAAAAGGGAAAGGGCATATTCGGCTTTTTCTTTGAAAAGAGCGGGTGCGTTTTCCGAAAGATGAAGATAAGCACCGCCGGTGAGCACGGGGAGAGTTTTGTGCGCCGAGTCACAGCAGATGTCAGCACCGAGATGAATGGGGTGCTGATTTTCTTTGAGAAAATTGAGGTAAGCACCGTGAGCGTTGTCAACGGCAAGAAGAATGCCTTTTTCACGGCAAAGCTCTGAAAGGGCTCTGATGTCTGCAATATTCCCAAGATAATCGGGGGAGGTCACATAAATCGCAGCAGGAAGGTTTTTTCTTGCCTCAAGGACAGCTCTGACCTCATCGGCAGAAATGCTGCAGCAGGTGATTCCCTTGCTTTCTTTTGCATAAAGCCAGGTTATTTCTGTGTTAAGAATGGCACAGGCGGTTATGAAGGTCTTGTGCGCATTACGAAGGGCAAGAATTTCCGCCTTTCTTCCCTTTGAAAGAGCATAAAGCCTGATAAGGTAAACCATTGCTCTTATTGCAAGAGAGGAGCCTTCGGTGCTGTAAAGGGTTTTTGCCGTGCCGAAAAGGGCTGAGGCATTTTCCATGCTTTCCTTCAGAACACCCTCGGCACTGTAAAGCACATCTGCGCCTTCAATTTCGGTGATGTCCTTTTCTTCGGCACCCGTGAGGCTTTTGCCCTTGTGACCGGGCATATGAAAACGAGCTTTGTTTTCCGATGTGTATTTTTCAAGAAAATCGTTAAGAGGAGTGTTCATTTTTATTCACCGAGAGTTTTTGCAACTTCAAGCATGATTGCACATTCCATTCTCTTTTTGAAAAGCTCACAGCCTGTTTTGTAAATGCCCTTTACACTGCCTGTTGCGTGGTATGCATTGGCGGCACAACCGCCTGAGCAGTAAAGTCTTGCCCAGCAGCTGCGGCACTCCTGACGGGTATAAACATTGCATTCGGCAAATTCGTTCTGAATATCGGTGTTTGTGACACCCTTCCAGACGTCACCGAGTCTGTATTTTTCCTCGCCGACAAACTGATGGCAGGGATAAAGGTCACCCCAGGGTGTAACAGCCATATATTCGGTGCCTGAGCCACAGCCTGAAATGCGCTTGTAAATGCAGGGGCCGCCCTTAAGGTCAATCATATAGTGATAGAAGGTGAAGGGGTTACCCTCCTTGTGCTTTCTGAGCATAAGCTCGGCAAGCTCCTCATACTGCTTCATAACAAGGGGAAGATCCTCATCGGTGAGCGCGGAGGGATCATCTGCCGCACAGACAACGGGCTCCATGCTCAGCTCCTTGAAGCCGAGGGAAAGCATTTCTTTGATATCCTCAAGAAAATCGGGATTATGGTGAGTGAAGGTGCCTCTCATATAGTAGTTTTTACCCTCACGGGCTTCAACAAGCTTTTGGAATTTGGGCACAATTTTTTCCCAGCTTCCTTTTCCGCTGTAATCAACGCGGAAGCGGTCGTGTACTTCTTTTCTGCCGTCAAGGCTGAGAACAACGTTACTCATTTCCTTGTTGGCAAAGTCGATAACATCGTCATCAATAAGCACGCCGTTGGTTGTAAGGGTGAAGCGGAAGTTTTTGCCGTGCTGCTTTTCAATGCTTCTTGCATAAGCAACAAGCTCTTTTACCACGTCAAAATTCATCAGGGGCTCACCGCCGAAAAAGTCAACCTCAAGGTTTCTCCTTGTGCCTGAGTTGGCAATCAGAAAATCAAAGGCCTGCTTGCCCACCTCAAAGCTCATCATTGCTCTTTCACCGTGATACTTGCCCTGACTTGCAAAGCAGTAAGAGCAGTTGAGATTGCAGGTGTGGGCAATATGCATGCAAAGAGCCTTGACGATGCCTGCGCTTTTTTTCTTCAGATCGCCTGCCATAGGCTCAAAGGTGTCCTCGGAGAAAAGCTTGCCGTCAGCTCTGAGCTGCTCAAGGTCGTCAAAGCAGTCAAGAAGCTCCTGCCGGGTAACATCCTCTCTGCCCTCATATTTTTCAAGCATAAGAGCAATAATTTTTTCCTTTTCTTCCTTTTCATAAAGGTTGATTATGTCATAGGCAACCTCATCAACAACGTGGACTGAGCCTGAGCAGATGTCAAGAACAATGTTGAGACCGCCGAGTTTATAGGAATGTATCATTTTAAAAGTCTGCCTTTCGTTAAATTTGCCTTATTTCTCTATCACGGAAAAATGCCACCGAGCTTATGTCGGCGGCACTTCTCAATAATCAATAATTATTTCTGCTTGCTTTCGCACTGCTGATTAGCGATACCGCAGCTTGTCTTACATGCAGACTGGCAGGATGTCTGGCATTCACCGCAACCGCCGTTCTTTGCTGATGTGCAAAGATTTTTTGTTTCCATTGTCTTAATACGTTTCATGGTGTGTACCTCCTATGAATTTGTTCAGCTAATTATAACACGGTTTTTATTTCAAGTCAATAATTTTATCAAGAAAGCTAAGGCAATTTGCTTTTTGCTTTACAGCAGAGAAAGGGAGAGAATTTTTAACCTTGATTTTCCTTTGCCAGACGAGGCTGTTATATTGACAAACGGTAGCCGATAGTCTATACTTAATCGGGTACTTTAAGTATTAATTTATTTATATATATTACCTTGTCACAAGGGAATAACAGGACGACTTTGGAGGTCAAAATGCGCAAAACAAAAATAGTATGTACAATAGGTCCCGCAAGTGAAAGCGAGGAAATTTTAAAGGGTCTGTGTCACGCAGGAATGAACGTTGCAAGACTTAACTTTTCTCACAGCACCTATGAGGAGCATCAGAGAAGAATTGATGCAATCAAAAAGGTACGCTCAGAGCTTAATCTGCCCATTGCAATTATGCTTGACACAAAGGGCCCCGAATACAGAATCAAAACCTTTAAAAATCACAAGGTCTTTCTTAAGGAGGAAAGCCGATTCACCTTCACAACGGAAAACATTGAGGGCGATGAGACAAGAGTCAGCGTCAGTTATGCAAACCTTCCCAATGAGCTTTCCGTGGGGGACACAATTCTTCTCAATAACGGACTTCTCACCTTTGAGGTTGAACGCGTTGACAGCACGGAAATCGAATGCAGGGTTGTCATCGGCGGCGAGCTTTCAGACCGCAAGAGTATGAGCTTTCCCGGCAAGGTTATGAAGCAGGAATATCTTTCACAGCAGGATAAGGACGACATTGCCTTCGGCGTGAAGAATGATGTTGATTACATTGCCTGCTCCTTCGTTTCCTGCAAGGAGGATATGCAGGTTGTTCAGGATTATCTCAGAGAGCTGGGAGTAAGCGACATTGAGCTGATTGCAAAAATTGAAAATCAGTCGGGTGTTGACAACATTGAAGAAATCTGTCAGTTCTGTGACGGTATTATGATTGCAAGAGGAGATATGGGAGTTGAAATTCCCTTCAAGATGCTTCCCGCAATTCAGAAGCAGCTCATCACAAAGTGCCGTCTTCTCGGCAAAAGAGTTATTACCGCAACGGAAATGCTTGAATCAATGATTTCTAATCCCCGTCCCACAAGAGCAGAAATTTCTGACATTGCAAATGCCGTTTATGACGGAACAAGCGCAATTATGCTTTCAGGTGAAACTGCAGCGGGCAAATATCCCATTGAGTCAGTCAGAACAATGGCTGAAATTGCCGAGACAACAGAAAGCGACATCAAATATAACAAGCGCTATTACATTGATTCCTTTAAAATCAAAAACTCCGTTGACGCCATTTCCCATTCAACCTGCGGAATGGCAATTGACCTTCAGGCAAAGGCAATTGTTGCCTGCTCACTTTCGGGAATGACTGCAAGAATGGTTTCACGCTTCAGAGCACCCGTACCCGTGCTTGGTCTTACAACAGAGGAAAAGACCTGGAGAAGACTTGCTCTTTCCTGGGGTGTTATTCCCGCAATCTGTGAAAAGTTCAACTCAACGGACGTTCTCTTTTACACTGCAAAAAAGATTGCAGAGCAGCAGCTCGGTCTTGAAAAGGGTGACAAAATCATCATCACAGGCGGTGACACAAGCGGAACCTCAGGTAACACAAGTCTTATCAAAATCGAAAATATATAAACAGAAAAACACCCGATATTCCGAAAGGAAATCGGGTGCCCTTGTTTTTATGAAAGCTTTTTTATTTTCTGCCCTTGAGCCATGTGATGAAATTTATAACCGCCACAGTTACAACGGGCACGAAAATCAGCAGGAAAATTATGGGATATTCAAACATAAGAAAAACGGGGATGCCTATTATAAATGCAAGGATAATAAAACCGTCATTGTTTTTTGATTTTCTTCTTCTGCCCATATTCATTCTCCTTAAACTGATTTTTGCTTTCAGATGCCTTTATTATATTCCTTAAAAAATCAGTTTTCAAGAGGGGGAAGGGATCTAGTCCTATTATGTGGACCTTGAAAGAAAAATTTTATCCGATGCTCAGAGTGTGCTTTTATTATTTAAGAATAATTTCAACGTTACCGATATTCTTTACAGAATCACCGCTTTGATAATAAGGCTTAGAATTGACAGTTACAACGGCTCCCTCGGGAACGGTCAATTCAGCCTTCATATCCTCGGGAAGAGTAAGGTCAATGATATAATTATCCTCTGATTTTTCATAATTAAGAGTGATTAAGCCCTTGACGGAGGGAACGGTGCAGCTTAAGGTGTCGGAAAGGTCATACTGAGGATTGATTCTGACACCTTCATAGCCTGCCTCAAGGGGAGCAATGCCTGCAAAATGCTTGCTCATAATCACAAGAGGACCGCCGCTCCAGGCGTGATTCATTGTGCCCTGCCAGGAGTTCCAGAATTCCCAGAGAGTTGAGTAATCCTCATTCACCATATCCGCATATCTGTCCTTGATTCTGATTTTTGCGGCTTCATATTCACCCATTTTGCAAAGGGCCTCAAGAACATAATATTCCATATAGGGACTTGAATTTTTTGTGTCTGTGAGGACAGTCTTGATTGTGCTGTACTGCTCCCTTGTGGCAAGACCTGCTAAAACTGCAAGGGCATTTGCTCTGTCATCGGGATTTTTGGCATCCTTGCTGCAGTAGCCCTTTTCTGTCCACAGAGCCTTGTAGCCTTCATAGAGGACGCTCCTTCTGTCTCTGATAAAGGGAAGGTCATCCTCCTTGCCGAGAAGCTCAGCCATTGTTTCCGTTGCTGAAAGGGCGTAATAAACCCAGGCATTTTCAATGGCTGTCATATCAGCCTTTTTGCCCCAGTCGGGCCAGTCCCAAGAGCCGCTGCGGTGAACAACAAGGTTGTTTTCTCCCATCTCCCAAAGCTTAAGATAGCTCAGTGAGGCATCGTAAACCTTTTCAATAAAGGCAAGGTCGCCCGTATATTCATAATAAGTGAGAAAGCCCACAATTCCTGCAAGCTGCTGAACGGGAAGCTCAGAATAGTCAACGCTTATGGGTACAACGGTCTGAAGAACATCTGAGTCATCAACGTGGGAAAGCATTGCCTGAACGCCCTTCTGATAAAGCAGATAGGAATTGCTGTCCATGGAATACATGGTCATAATCATTTCACTTGTGACATCACCCCACCACTGAGCTCTTTCTCTGTCGGGGCAGTCCATAAAATTATCTCTCATTGTGACATAAAGTGTGCGCAGAGATTTCTGCCACAGAGAATCCATAAATTCATCGTCGCTTGAGTAATTTCCGCTGAAGGCACTGTCATATCCTGTTTCATGGTACATCAGAGAAACAACGGTGACGCCCTTGGGGATTTTGTATGTGATATGCTCACCGTTCACCCAGCCCAAAGTCTCAAACTCCTGTTCGCCCTCTTTGGTTATGTATGTTGTTGAAACTGCACCGATGAGGGTGTTTTCCGTTGTTATGCGGATTTTTTTGCCTGCGGGAGCAATGATTTTCAGATAAGGTGTAAGCTGAGCGTTATAGGGGACATCAAGGGTGATTTTTTCACCGAAGGTCTTTGTCACGGTATAATTTTCATAAGTGTCTGAGTTTTCATATTCCTTAAGACCGTAATCCTTGAGCAAGGGGATTCCGCGGGGATAAAGTCTGCCGTAAGGCTCTTCACCGCCGACGGCATATTCTGTTGCCTTTTCCCAGGAGGAATAATCAAAACCGATTTCTGTCCAGCCCGTCATTTCCTTTTGCGCATCAAAATAAATGCTGTATTCGGGGAGTCTGTAATTGGGAGGATAAAGGGCACTGTCAATATAGGCGGGATTTCTTTTAACTCTCCAGCTTTCGTCGGAGATTATGGAAATTCCCTCTGCTTCGGCTTCAAAAAGGAAGCCTCCCTGACCGCTGCTGTTATAGGAATAGCTGGTCTCATTATCCCAGTACCACACAAGAGCACAGATTGTGTTTTCACCCTCGTGAAGATAAGCTGCAATTTCAACGCTGTCATAATAACTGCCCTTTTCCTCGGGACCGCGCTTGACTCCGCCTTCAAAAACAACGGTTTCTCCGTTGATATAAAGCCAGTATTTTGAATCGGCGGCAATGTGGGCGCTAAGTGACTCGGGTACTGTGTCAAGGCTGACATCTTTACTAAGGCACATCCAGACGTTTTTCTCGGTCAGGTTGTCCTTGTCCCAGATCCATTTTGCCTTCCAGTCACTTTTTTCCTGAGTGGAAATTGTGGTGTATTCGGGAATGCTTTCGGGGATTTCGTAATCATTTTTAAAGGGTATCATTTCAGAATCACCGAAGGAAAAAACCGAAGAAATGAAAGCTGCCGCAATTGCAAGATAAGAAATAACTGTCTGTAAAATATTCATAAGTAGCCTCCCGAAAAAATTATTCCGACTTCAGTTTAGCACAACAGCGGCGGAAATTCAACTTGAATATAAAAAGCCCCTGAGGCTTGCTCAGGGGCAACAGAAAATTAGCCTTAAAGCTCAACAGCCTTGCAGATTTCGGGAACAATAAATTCAATTTCCGGATGATTCTTTTCTGTCATACGTTTAAGGCGCTCAACACTTACATTTCTTGTAAGGGGAGGGAAGGCATCGTCAAAATGGTCAACGAGAATTTTCTTGGGAAGATATTTGTTGATGAAGTCCTTTGTTTTTTCGGGCACAAAGACACTGCCTCCGTTGGCAAGAATCAGCAGGTCAATATCCTTGGGATACTGCTGACCCGGGTATTCACGGAAGGAGCCTGTGAGGAAAATTCTTTTGCCCTCTGCTTCAATTTCATAAGCAACAATCTCCTTGCCCTCGGGCATTCCGCGGTTGACGGAGGCCTGCCACAGCAGACGGGGGAAATTGGCAACACATTTCGGTAAAACGGAAAGAATATAAATCGGGTCAAAAATAATATGTCTGAAGCGGTGCACACGGACAGTAAAGCCGCCTATCTGAAGAACATCATCGGGCTTGATTACATTTATACGCTGCTCGGAGACACCCTTTGTCACAAGGGTATTCTTCGGTGTTTCGGTGCAGTAAAAGGGAACTGCCGAATCTTTTCCGGCAAGCTCGGGTATGCTGTAAATGTGGTCAAAATGTCCGTGGGTAACAAGAACGGCATCAAAACCGACAAAGTCATCAACGGGCGTGGTTTCGATTTTTTTGTTCATTCTCACAAACGGGTCAAAGAGCAGCTTTGTTTTGCCGTCATCAATTCCGATTGTTGCGGTACCGTACCATGTGATTTTCATTTTAACAACCCCTCTGTTCAATTTTAAAGCTTTGCTTTAGTTAATTATACAGTAAAAACGGAGGATGTTAATGACTTATCTGTAAACAAAAGGGGAGGGGTGATAGAAATACAATTCCTGACGTCTGACATAAATCATTATAAAGTAACATCTTTTAAAAATCTTCAAGCTTAATTTCACCTGCTCATCATATCAACAGATAACGTAAAGCGGTTGAATCGTTTATATTTTTGGTGTATAATAAGCCGAAACAAAGGACTGCAATGAATTTGCACAGCCTTCATTAATGCATTACTGAGGAGAATTTATGAAGTTCAGACCTAATCCGTTGCTATATGGAGCCAACGAAGATTTTTTCAGCACATTCAGACTTGCAATACGGATGAAAGATACAGTTGATTATGATATACTGTTGCACTCCGTAGAGAAAGCGCTTGTGCGTTATCCTTATTTTTGTGTTTCCCCCGAGCGTGCCGGTGAGGACATTGTGTTGAGCTATAACAGCCGACCGTTGCCTGTTTTTCCGGATGACCGTGCGGTGACGTTGGGCAGTGAGGAAAGCAGGGGACATCTGATTTCCTTTGGTTGCAGGAATAATACTGTTTTTATCGACTGCAGCCATTATCTTGCCGACGGAATGGGCATAGCTCCTCTGATGATGAGCTTACTTTGTTTGTATGTCTCGGAATGTTACGGTGCAGACGGTCTGAGAACGGAGCAAATAAGAATGCCCGACAGTCAGATTTATGACGGCGAGCACGCTTATCCCTTCCCTGACAGTGCTGTGAATACGCCAAAAAGCTGTGTTCTTCCAAGGGAGGAGGAAGCCTGCGGTCTGGACCCGGGTGCATTTGATGAGCAGGGATTATATGCCTATCACCTGCGTATTTCACAAAAGGAAATGATGTCAAGGGCAAGCTCAACAGACGGCAGTCCTGTCTCTTTTATTTCAGTTTTGCTTTATCGGGCAATTCATAAGCTTAACCGCAGCATAGATAAGCCTGTTGTGGCACATGTGCAGCATCAATACCGTGCTGCCTTGCGTACCCCCTTGAGCCATCACAGCCTTGTTAACTATATTCCGGTGTCAATGTCTCCCCGCCTGAGCAAATGGGATGCGGAAAAGCAGAATACCGTTGTGCGCGGACAGGTAATTCTCAAAGGTGATAAAGAATCTGATATTGCATCAGTCAACCGACTGATAGAGTCGTTCCCGAGTGAAGCCTCTTTTGCCGACAAGAAGGACGCAATGGCTGACTTTGCAAAAAAAAGCATACTCGGAAAAACCTTCGGTATCAGCTATGTCGGTAAAATGGATTGGTGCGGACTTGAGCGCTACGTTGAAGATCTCCACGCCTACATCGGTGAAAAGCATACAAAAAATATGCTGCTTATTGAGATAATGACTGTCGGTGAAGACTTTTCCTTAACCTTTATGCAAAGCGGCAAGGGCGAAAAATATCTGAATGCCTTTATTGATGAAATCCGTTCACTTGACATTCCCGTCCGCTTGGTCGGTGAGGAAAGATATAATCTTTGTAATACCAAATTGGCTTTTGGTTAAGAAAGAGAAAGGAACGGTACGGTACTGATAATGAAAAGACTTTCGGTAATACTGATATTGATAATTACATGTGCCGCTGTGCTTTACGGCTGCACAACGGGTGGTGAAAATAAAATGGAAAATTCATACGAGCAGATTACTCCTGCCGAGGCAAAGGCAATAATGGACGAAGAGGACGGTTATGTTATTCTTGATGTCCGCACACAGGAGGAATTTGATGAGGCACATATAGACGGTGCAATTCTTATCCCCGACTATGAAATTGCAGACAAGGCTGAAAGCGTACTCAAGGATAAAAATCAGCTTATTCTTGTTTACTGCAGAAGCGGCAGACGAAGCAAGCTTGCCGCAGAGAAGCTTGTAAAGCTTGGATATACCAATGTTAAAGAGTTCGGCGGAATAATCGACTGGCCTTACGAGACGGTTTGACGGTGGATATAGAGAACATGAAACAAGCCTCAGGTATGACAAGGTGAATAATTTAACGGTGTCAAAGCTTTGATTTTGACACCGTTTTTTATTTTATCAGCGCTGATTTGCAATAAGTGCAAAAATCAGAGCTGTTTTATTGCACTTATTGTTATTCAGTTTTTCAAATAAAAGAGTTATCATATAGACACAACAAAACACAAAGGAGTGTTGCTTATGTTGCCGAGACAAAAATATTAGCCATAAGGCTATCGGAAAAAATTGCAAAAAATCCCGATTTTGCTAAAAAATCGGGATTGAAATAATAAGTCGATAATAAAACAAGGAGGCGTGTAAAATGATAGCTTCATTTATTACAAGCAGAATAATCAAATCTAAGATGAAAACCATTTCAGAGTCAGACCTGGGTGCATATGAGCTGATTAAGGACAATGCTTTTTTGAGAATGATTTTTTCTTTGTTCCGGAAGCGTACGGAAAAAACACTTCAGAACAGACCGAAGCTCGTTGAGCTGTTAACAAAAGCGTTGGTGTTTTTCAAAAAAATAAGTGATATCCCATTTTTGAAAAAGTCTTTTTTAGATGTGCCGAAGCTCTGTGATATGTTAACCGATGTAATAAACGGTGTGTATAAAGAAATCCCTTATTCATCTATCACAATGATCGTTATGGCAATTATATATATGCTTTGTCCTTTTGACTTATTGCCCGACGCTATACTTTTTGCAGGACTTTTTGATGACGTAGCTGTGTTGAAAATGGTTCTCAGTGCTGTAAAAAAAGATCTGCAAGCATATGACAACTGGAAAAACGCACAAGTAACTATTCTCTTGTCTTAAATGTCGATATTCCTATATATCATATGGATTTTGGACAAAAATAAATAAGCACCACTGTATCGAAACAGTGGTGCTTATTGGTGCGGGTGAGCAATACATATCCGAACCAACATTTTGCTATTGATACATTGCCTTAATGGCGCACTTACTCACTACCATAAAGGTGATGCAGTGCGCTCTCCGAGGGGGTGAAAGCAAACTGATCTCACGGTGAAGAGCGATTTATAACTAACTGTAAGTTATTCAGCATCATTGATTGCTTCAACAAAAAATTTAGCAAGATTCTGCCACTCACTTATGGTTTCGGGAGCTTCGTGACTGAAACGAATAACTTTTTCGTCTTTAGTGAAAATCACATAATC
>JAZOWF010000030.1:0-13004 GCA_045659065.1 Acutalibacteraceae bacterium | reverse complement strand
CCCCTTTAAACTTCTTTGAATCTGAAAGGACTGAGTTGTGGTGCATTTGGGGATTTCTTCGACGACGCAATACTTGCGTATTGCAAGGAGAAAAATCTTCAAAGGTGCTGCAAATCACGTCCTTTCAGACTCATCGTCCTTGATTTTTCGTCACCTTGCGGCATGAGCGGGAGAAATTAACCGTCAGCAGAAACCGTCGGTAAATTGCGGGGTTACCGCTTTTTTTCGTCGTCACGACGGTAAACAATAACCGCTCAGATGCTTTTTATTTTCTGTGTTGATAAATCTGATTCTTTGTGTTATACTCTTTACAGTATTTTTTATCAAGGAGATAAGAAAAATGAAACTTGAATGGAAAACCTGCTTCAGAATCGGTGTGACAGCCCTTCTGTTTTATCTTTGTGTCCATTACCTTTCAAACCTTGCGGGAATTGTGACAGGAGTCATCGGTGCGGCATCACCGCTGATTGCCGGCTGTGTGATTGCTTATCCGCTGAACATCCTGATGAGCTTTTATGAAAAGCATTATTTCCCTTCTTCATCAAAGGCGGCGGTTATCAAAAGCCGCAGAGGAGTCTGCCTCATCGGAGCAATCCTCACTCTTGTTGCGGTGGTCAGCCTTGTTGTCGGCCTTGTTGTGCCTCAGCTTGTTTCCTGCGTACAGCTTCTGATTGAAAAGGCACCTGCCGCAATGGATACCGTTGTAGCCTTCCTCGGCAGATGGGACATCGTACCCGAGGATATCGTCAGTTATCTTGAAGCTGTTGACTGGAAGAGCGTTGTTTCAAACTTTGTCGGCTCCTTCAAAAGCGGCATCGGTGATGTGCTGGGCAAGGTTGCAGGTGCAGTTTCCTCTGTATTTTCGGGGGTACTGACAACGGTTATCGGCTTTATCTTTGCCGTGTATATCCTTTCGGGCAAGGATAAGCTTAAAAAGCAGCTTGACCGTATTTTCAGAAGATATATCCGTAAGGACTGGTACGAAAAGCTTTCCCATGTTCTTTCCGTTGCAAACGATTCCTTCCGCAGATACATCGTCGGACAGTGCACAGAGGCATGTATTCTCGGGCTTATGTGCGGCGTGGGTATGTTTATTCTCCGTCTTCCTTATGCGGCAATGATGGGTGCCCTTGTTGCCTTCACAGCTCTTATTCCCGTTGCAGGTGCTTATATTTCGGGTCTTATCGGTGCGCTGATGATTCTCACCGTATCACCCACAAAGGCGCTGATTTTTGTTATTTTCCTTGTGCTGCTTCAGCAGTTTGAGGGAAACATCATTTATCCCCGTGTGGTCGGCTCATCAATGGGTCTTCCGGGCATCTGGGTCTTTTCTGCAGTTACCGTCGGCGGCGGTATGCTGGGAATTGTGGGTATGCTTCTCGGTGTGCCCGTGGCATCAACGGTTTATAAGCTTGTCCGTGAGGACGTTCACCGCGGTGAAAATGAGCCGTCAGCGGCTCAGGCTGAAGCTGAACCGCAGCAGGAGGCTCAGACGGACACTGTGGAAGAATAAGCTGATATTCTTTGTGGAAACTGCACAAAAAAATACATCTTAATTCTACTTTTTGCACTAAGGGGTAGAATCGAAAAAAATTGAAGAAAAACACTTGATTTTCTGCTTTTTATGCTGTAATATATACACGTACTCAAGAGAGAGTACACAACGACAACAGGAACGAGAGTTCCTTTTAATAAGATTTCTCCACTATAATGTTTTCTTCATATTTTCTCCTTTTAAAAGCACTCGGATTTCTCCCCGGGTGTTTTTAACTTTATAAGGGAATTTTTTTAAAAGCGGCAGACGTCGCTTTTTTTATTTTCCGAAGGGAACAGAAAGAAAAAAATAAAGGGGAGTATTGCGCCCGTAAAAACAAACAAGGAACAGCCGTTGACTGTTCCTTGCTTGCTAATGAGGAGTATGTTGAAAATGAAAAGACTGTTAATCCTTGTCAGCTTCGGGCTGAATTTCTGTCTGAGGCTCTGCCGCAACATCATCCTGTGCTTCGGGCTGAGGCTGCTCTGCTTCAGCCTCCTGCTTTTTGGGGGCAGACTTGTTGATGATGTCAGTTAAGCATTCGGTGAAGCTGTCAATTTTTGCCTGGTAATCTTCTTTTGCCGTGATGTAATGATAATCCTCGGCAAATTTTCTGTAAATGTCAAAGATTCTTTTCTCAAGTAACTTTGCGGTGTCGTTATCTTCATAACGCTCGGTATTGTTGTCTTTTGAGAATCGGTTGATTGTGCTTGCGCTTTCAAGATGGATGATGGAGAAATCATTGTAACGTGCGCAGAGCTTCGGAGTTGAAAGGTTGAAATCTGAAAGAAGGTATTCCCATTCAATGTCTGACATATAAGCGTGACAGTCAAAGGCAATGCGGTCAAAAAGAATCACGGCAAAGGGATAATTTTTGTCAGCGCAGTAGTCAACAGCATATTGCTTGTATGCATCCTCCTTGTTAAGCTGAAGCTGAAGCACGGCGTGCTGGAAGGAGCGAGGCTCATCTTTATAGGAAAGACCGCCCTTGAGAAGCTCTGTTGCTGTTTCTGAAACAACGAAGCAGGGGATGTTCATCTCCTCAAGCTTTTTACGTGCAATTTCAATCATCTCACTTTTGCCTGAGCAGGGGCCGCCGACAAGGGCAATTTTTTTGATGAAGGGATTAATAGGACGTTTTAATATTTCGTCAAGGGAAAGACGGTCAAGCTCATCCTCCTCGTAATCCTCGTAATCGTATTCATCATCCTCAAATTCGTAGATACTGTCATTCTCAGAGTTGAAGTGACCCTTGAGCTTGTAAATGAACTCATCAATAAAGCTGTTTGCCATATTTATCTCTCCTTTATGTTTTTTCTTTGAGTATAAATCAGAAAACGAAAATAATCAACTGTCACTTTTCCGAAATTTATTTTTTTTGACGGAAAAATAAATTTTAAGGGAATTGCCCCATTTTTTACTTTTTTTGACGGTTAAATTTTGACAAATCAAAAGCGGGGTGCTATTATTCAGTTACAGCTTCGAAAAACAGAACCCCACCATCCTTTAAAAGTCATCTTCCACTCCTTTCTAAACTTTTCTTACAGACCTCCTTTCTAATAAAAAGCCTTTGCTACTTTTACTGTTTTTCAAAGCAAAGGGGTTTACGGAGTTATTCCGTAAAGGGTACTTGCCTTCGGGCAGGTACCCTTTTTCCTTGTCGAAAAATATTTTTTCGACAAGATGTCAGACTGACGAGAAGGTTACAAGATGCACTTTTTTCGCTCCGAAGGCGTACGAGGGTACTTGCCTTCGGGCAGGTGCTTTTTTTCCTTTCTGAAATCCCCAAATGCACCATAACTCAGATTTTTCCGCTTTTGCTGAACTGAAGGGGGATACAACAAGGGCGCAGGCAACTCTGCAATAACTTTCTGCAAAAAGAAAAGAGGTTGAATTTTCAACCTCTTTTTTCATTTTCAGTTTTCAGTCAGCCTTACAGATTTGAAACTGTGTCATAAATGAAGGCGATAACATCCTGCTTGAACTCAAGGAACATAAGGATGAGCTCAATAAGGAAGCCCTTGTCCTCACCTGAATCATCAGCAGTTGTTGTGCTTTCTGAGGGAGCTGTTGTTGACTCAGCGGGAGTTGTTGTTGTTTCTGTTGTGGGCTGAGTTGTGGGAGCGGTTGTGGGTGCTGTGGTGGGAGCCGTTGTGGGCTGAGTTGTGGGTGCTGTTGTGGGCTGAGTTGTGGGTGCGGTTGTTGTTACGGTTGTGTCCTGAGCTGCAACATCAACAACACCGATCTGTGATGTCATTGCACCAACAAGGTAGCCTGAGCCTAAAAGCATAATAAGTGCAAGACCGTAACAGATACCCTTTCTTACGGTTTCTTTGTCAAAAAATCTTTTTAAAGCCTCGATGATCTTTTTCATAGTGAGATCTCCTTTTTTATATGATGTTTATTTTTAATTGCATCCTTGCAAGGGTTTACTGATTTTCGCAGACGATTCTGAAGGCAAGCCTTTCAAGCTCTTCAATGCTTTCCAGGGCTCCGACCTGCTGTCTGTAAGCGGCGGCACCCTTGATGCCCTTGATGTACCAGGCGGCGTGCTTTCTTGCTTCTCTTATACCCACTCTTTCGCCCTTGTATTCACAGATGCGCTTTATATGTTTGAGCATAACAAGCATTCTTTCACTTACGGGGGGCTCGGGGAGTATAACCTCGTGCTCGAGGTAGGCGGTTATCTGACTGAAAACCCAGGGTCTGCCCAGGGCACCTCTGCCGACCATGATATAGTCACAGTTGGTTTCTTCTATCATCTGAGCCGCTGAGGGACCGTCAACAATGTCACCGTTGGCAATGACGGGAATATCCACACTGCCCTTGACCTCGGCAATCATTTTTCTGTCAACCTCGGGGGCATACATCTGCTGACGTGTTCTGCCGTGAACAGTGATTGCATCCATACCTGCGGCCTGAGCGCGCTTTGCCATTTCAACACAGTTGATGCTGTTTTCATCCCAGCCGAGACGTATTTTAACAGTCACGGGGATATCCACGGCTTCTCTGACGCTTTCCATAATTCTCTGAGCAAGGTCAGGATCCTTAAGAAGAGCGGCACCTCCGCCGTTGCCTGCAATTTTCGGAGCGGGACAGCCCATGTTGATGTCAATGACATCGGGATTATATTCAAGACAGCTTTTTGCGCTTTCAGCCATAATTTTCGGGTCGTTGCCGAAAATCTGCGCTGCAGCAGGGCGTTCCTTGTCTGAGAGAAGAAGGAGCTTTTTGCTTTTTCTGTCGCACATTGTCAGCCCCTTACTGCTCACCATTTCACTGACAACATAGGTGGCGCCGTATTCGGTGCAAAGCTCTCTGAAGGCTCTGTCCGCCACCCCGGCCATCGGTGCAAGAGCAGCTGAATGGGGGTTGATGTTGATATTGCCGATTTTCATCTGATAACTTCCTTTTTCTGCATTCAGCTTATTATAGCACTATAAAATAAGAAAATCTACTGATTTTTAATATTTTTTTAAAAATATTGATTAAAAAATTCCTTTGTGATACAATAACATATGAATGATTGTTCAGATGTTCAATTTTGAGATCCTTCAGCTCTTGTTCTACGGCAGAAAATAAAAATCCGACCGCATAGCAGCCGGATATTTATTAACCTTAACAAAGGCTTACTTTTTCTTTGTTTTGATTGCAAAGGTTGAGGAATTGGCGCCCCAGATTGTGCCGTCATCCTTTGTGAAGGCAACAATTCTGAATTTATAGGTCTTACCCTTTTCAAGACCGTTGATTTTGCAGGAGACATTTGAAGAAGGTGTCACGGTTTTCACCGGCTCCCATTGCTTTCTTTCAGAATTATAAAGATATATTTTATAACCTGTTGCACCGGTGACCTTTTTCCAGCTGAGCTTGACTGCAGTTGCAGAAGCAACACCCGAAATTTTTGAGGTTGCCTTGGGAGCAATTGTGAAATAAAGCCTCTTTGTACCCTCATACTTACCGATGAAATCAATTCTGACGGTATATTTACCCGCAATTTTTCTGCCTTTTTCATAAGTCACCTTGTAATCAGTGCCCTTTTTCAGAGTGTTGCCCTTGGCATCCTTGACGGTGACTGAGGGAGTTCTCACCTTGCCGTTATAGGTAAGCTCTGTGTGTGAAAGCTTGATTGACTTGGGGTAATAAATTTTTGTTGAGGTCATCTTGCCGCAAGCGGTGCACTGCTTGTTGATTTTTCCGTTGGCGGTGAGGGTTGCCTTGTCAGTTGAAACAGTTTTGTAATTGTGACTGAGCTTTGCAATTGCAGTTTTATCTGTTTTCTCATTGCATCCGCTTCTTGTGCAGTGTCTGCTCTTTGAGCCTTCCTTTGTGCAGGTTGCTTTTCTGTCAACAGTGAAGCTCTTACTGAAGGAGTGACCGAGAGCATCCAATACGGTGATTTCTGATTTTACATTGCAGCCGCTTCTTGTGCAGTGTTTGCTCTTTGAGCCTTCCTTTGTGCAGGTTGCTTCTCTGTCAACGGTGAAGCTCTTGCTGAAGGAGTGACCGAGAGCATCACTATATTCATAATAAGTTCTTTCACCGCAGTCACAGACAAAGGTTTTCTTTTCCTTTTCTGTGCAGGTTGCAGCTTTTGTTTCTTTCAGTGAGCAGACACCCTTGCAGCCTTCAAAATGGACAGTTCCGTATGAAGGATAAAAATTCAACTTTTCCCAATCATATCTGCTTCCGAGGAAATAAATTGTTTTGAGGCTTATGCAATTCAAAAACGCACCGTGACCTATTGATGTTACACTGTCAGGGATTGTTATGCTTTTGAGGCTTGTGCAATCAAAAAACGCATAATCCTCTATTGATGTTACACCGTTTTCGATTGTTATGCTTTCAAGGCTTGTGCAAACATAAAATGCATATGTGCCTATTGATTTTACACTGCCAGGAATTGTTATGCTTTTGAGGCTTGTGCAATACCGAAACGCATAATCCTCTATTGATGTTACACCGTTTTCGATTGTTATGCTTTCAAGGCTTGTGCAAACATAAAATGCATATGTGCCTATTGATTTTACACTGCCGGGAATTGTTATGCTTTTGAGGCTTGTGCAATTCTCAAACGCACTATCCTCTATTGATGTTACACCGTTTCCGATTGTTACGCTTTCAAGGCTTGAGCAACTATAAAATGCATTTGAAGCGATGCTTGTGCACTTATCGGAAATTATAACCTTCTTTAAAGAAGCCGGTATGTTTTCATAACCATCCGCTGCACCAAAAATGTAGCCGAAAATTTGGTTTTCTGTTGCGCTCCCGCCTATAAAAGGCAGAGTTATACTTTCAAGGCTTGAGCAACTATAAAATGCACTTGAGCCTATCGATGTTACACTGTCGGGTATTACAATATTTTCAAGGCTTGTGCAATTCCAAAACGCACCGTAACCTATTGATGTTACACCGTTTCCGATTGTTACGCTTTTGAGGCTTTTGCAATTCCGAAATGCATACTCCTCTATTGATGTTACACTGTCGGGTATAACTATACTTGTAAGGCTTGTGCAATTATAAAACGCATAATCCTCTATTGATGTTACACCGTTTCCGATTGTTATGCTTTCTATGCTTGTGCAACCATAAAATGCACGTGAGCCTATTGATTTTACACTGTCAGGGATTGTTATGCTTTTGAGGCTTTTGCAACCATAAAATGCACCTAGGCTTATTGATGTTACACTGTCAGGGATTGTTATGCTTTTGAGGCTTATGCAATTCGTAAACGCAGAATCCTCTATTGATGTTACACCGTTTCCGATTGTTATGCTTTCAAGGCTTTTGCAACCTTCAAATGCATATGAGCCTATTGATTTTACACTGTCGGGAATTGTTATGCTTTTGAGGTTTTTGCAATTCACAAACGCAGAATCCTCTATTGATGTTACACCGTTTCCGATTGTTATGCTTTCAAGGCTTGTGCAACGAAGAAATGCATATGAGCCTATTGATTTTACACTGTCAGGAATTGTTATGCTTTTGAGGATTATGCAATTCGCAAACGCATAATCCTCTATTGATGTTACACCGTTTCCGATTGTTATGCTTTCAAGGCTTGTGCAATCCTCAAATGCAAATGTGCCTATCGATGTTACACTGTCAGGGATTGTTATGCTTTTGAGGCTTGTGCAACCATAAAATGCATATTTGCCTATCAATGTTACACTGTCAGGGATTGTTATGCTTTCAAGGCTTGTGCAACCAAAAAATGCATCTTCTCCTATCGCCGTCACAGGATATCCACCCAAAGTGTCAGGAATTGTGACATCACCGCTGATTGAGGTGTCAACATCGGTAATTGTTGCTTCCCCGGCTGACACAGAATAAGTATAATACCCCTCTGTTTCAGCACTTGCGGAAAGGGCAAAAAGCATAAGCATAATTACTGTTACAAGCAGCAGACTTAATTTTTTCATTTTGTTTTCCTCCCGTAATTTATTTTTATAACAGTTTAATTATACTCCTTTAAGCTTCTGTTGTCACTTGCTTTAATGTCAAAAAAACAAGATCAAAAATGTTACAGTTTGCACAAAAGAAGAGGCAAAAGCGGTTTGAGGATTTTAGCCTGAAGTAGATTATTTCACAAAAAAACAAACATAAAAAAGGAGCTTTTTATCATGAAAAAAAACGAAGCAGCAAAAGTAAATCAGGAAATCATTGAGCCTCGGATTGACGAAACCGTGCTTTATGACCTTGCTGAGCTTTTCAAAATCTTTGCCGATTCCGGCAGAATACGAATCCTTTATGCCCTTTCAGAGTGTGAGCTTTGTGTGGGCGATATTGCCGCAAGTGTGTCAATGTCACCCTCGGCGGTGAGTCATCAGCTGAGAATTCTCAAAGCATCAAAGCTTGTCCGCTGTAAAAGAGAGGGCAAAAGCATTTTTTATATGCTTGATGACGAACACGTCAGAGACATTATCAATCTTGGTCTTGACCATGTTGTTGAATAAGGAGTAAGCGGATGAAAACACAGAAAAATATATTTATTGCCTTTATGCTCAATCTCATTTTTGCCCTTGCCGAATTTATCGGCGGAGGTCTTACAGGCTCTGTTGCAATTATTTCAGACAGCCTTCACGATTTCGGTGATGCGCTGAGCATCGGTCTGTCCTTTTTTCTTGAAAAAAAGAGCCGTCAGAAGCCTGACGGAGCTTACACCTACGGCTACGGCCGTTATTCCGTTGCAGGCTCACTTGTGACAACCTCAATTCTTCTTGCAGGCTCTGTGGGGGTGAGCATCAATGCAGTCAGACGAATCATCTCTCCTTCGGAAATTGATTATGACGGAATGCTCATTCTTGCCATTGCAGGAGTGGCGGTCAATCTTCTCGGTGCATTTTTCACCCGTGAGGGTGATTCTCTGAATCAGAAGGCAGTCAATCTGCATATGCTTGAGGATGTGCTCGGCTGGGTTGTTGTTCTTATCGGAGCTCTTGTGATGAGATTTACAGACATTAAAATCATTGACCCGCTTATGTCAATTGGTGTTGCGGTGTTCATTTTTGTCAGCGGTATAAAAAATCTTGTGAGCAGTCTCAGGGTCTTTCTTGAGGGTGTGCCCGAAGGAACGGATGTGGCGGAAATTGAAGCCGCCCTTCTCAGCACCGAGGGTGTCACCGATGTTCATCACATTCACCTTTGGAGCATCAGCGGTTCAGACCGTTTTGCAACAATGCACATTGTCACCGATGGTGACGCAGTGAAAGTCAAGGCTCAGGTCAAAAAAATACTTTCAGAGCTGGGCATCGGTCACAGCACAATTGAAACCGAGTCTCCCGATGAAAAGTGCCTTATGAAAGAGTGCACCGCTGACCTCTGCGGTCACGGACATCACCATCACCACGGACATCACCACGGACATCACCACCATCACTGACAGCATCTGTTCTGTCAGAAAAATATTCTTTCACCTTGTTCTCGGGTATGAAAGTGTGTTATAATATAAAAGGAATAAACTCAGATTGGAGAAAAACAATGAAGCTTCTTGTTATTGACGGAAACAGTATTGTCAACAGAGCCTTTTACGGAATCAGGCTTCTGACAAACAAGCAGGGCCAGTTTACCAACGGTATTTACGGCTTTCTCAACATTCTTATCAAGCTCAGAGAGGAATGCTCACCCGACAGTGTGGCAATTGCCTTTGACCTTAAAGTACCCACCTTCAGACACAAAATGTATTCTGAATATAAGGCAGGGCGCAAGGGTATGCCTGAGGAGCTGAGAAGTCAGATGCCCATTCTCAAAGAGCTTCTTGTGAGCCTCGGTTACACAATTGTTGAAAAAGAGGGCTATGAGGCAGATGACATTCTCGGTACTCTTTCAGCGCAGTGCAAGGGTGAGGACCTTTGCTTCATTGCCACGGGTGACCGTGACTCCCTTCAGCTTGTCAGCGACAATACAAGGGTGCTTCTTGCTTCAACAAAAATGGGCAAGGCTGTGACCACCGTTTACGACAAGGCAAAGATTTTTGAGGAATATGCCGTTGAGCCTTCGGGGATGATTGAAATCAAGGCTCTTATGGGTGACTCCTCAGACAACATTCCCGGTGTTGCGGGTATCGGTCAGAAAACAGCGGGCGAGCTGATTTCAAAATATAAAACCATTGATTACATTTATGAAAACCTTGACACTCTTGAAATCAAAAAGGGTGTTTATGAAAAGCTTAAGGCGGGAAAGGACAGCGCTTATCTGAGTAAGGAGCTTGGCACAATCTGTCTTGAGGCTCCCGTTGATTTGACCCTTGAAAGCTATCTTATCAAAGCTCCCGATTCAAGAAAGGCAATTTCAACCCTTGTCAGCCTTGATATGTACGGTATGATTGAAAAGCTGGGGCTTACTGCGGAAAAAACCGAAGAGCCTGAGTCTGAGCTTCCCGCAGAAAAAAGAATGTTTACCGAGCACCGTGACCTTCCCGGTCTTCTCGGCATCATCAGAAATGAGGGAGAGGTTTACTTTGTCACCCGCTTTGGTGAAAAGGGTATTGACAGCTTCACCTTCTATCTTGAGGATAAAATTCTTTATGCACCCAAGGATGCAATCGGCTTTGATGAGTTTACCGAGACCTTCCTTTCGGGAGACAGCATCAAGCACAGCTGTGAGACAAAGCGCCTTTATAAATTTGCCGCTGAAAAGGGCATCACCCTCAGGGGTCTCAGATCTGACACGGAAATTGCCGCTTATATCCTTAATCCCTCGGCAAACTCTTATGACCTTCAGCGTCTGACTCAGGAATACGGCACAGAGCTTGAGCTTGAGTGTGAGGAGCAGTACAGAGACATTGCAAATCAGTGTCCCTGCTTCAGAGAGCTTTCACAGAAGCTGATGAGCCTTCTTGAAGAAAATTCACAGCTGAAGCTTTTTGAGGAAATCGAAATGCCCCTTGTAAAAGTCCTTGCCAACATGGAGCTTGAGGGCTTCCGCGTTGACAGAGAGGGCATTGAGGATTTTGGTCAGCAGATGGCAGTCAAGGCACAGGAGCTGACAGAAAAAATTTATGAAAAAGCGGGACAGCAGTTCAACATCAATTCACCCAAGCAGCTTGGCAAGGTGCTTTTTGAAGATCTTGCAATTCCCTGCAAAAAGAAAACAAAAAGCGGTTACTCCACAAATGCAGAGGTGCTTGAGGAGCTTTCCGACGAATATCCCATTGTTGCGGATATTCTTGAATACAGAGCAATCTCCAAGCTTAAATCCACTTACTGTGAGGGGCTCATCAAGGTTATCGATTCTGACGGAAGAATCCGTTCAACCCTTAATCAGACGGAAACAAGAACAGGCAGAATCTCTTCAACAGAGCCCAACCTTCAGAATATTCCCATCCGAAGCGAGCTTGGCAGTCAGATGAGAAAATTCTTCGTTGCCGATGAGGGCAAGGTGCTTGTTGATGCCGACTATTCACAGATTGAGCTGAGAGTGCTTGCACATCTTTCCTCTGATGAGACAATGCTTGAGGCCTTCAACAACGGTGAGGATATACACACAATCACCGCCTCCCAGGTTTTCAATATGCCCGTTCTGATGGTTACACCTTTGATGAGAAGCAGAGCAAAGGCAGTTAATTTCGGCATCGTTTACGGTATCGGTGCATTTTCACTTGCCAAGGATATCGGTGTCAGCCGCAAGGAGGCGGATAATTACATCAAGGGCTACCTTCACCATTACAGCGGAATCAGAGCATATCTTGAAAAAACCGTTGAAAAGGCAAGGGAGGACGGCTATGTCAGCACAATGTTTGAAAGAAGAAGATACCTTCCCGAGCTGACCGCATCAAACAAGATGCTTCAGGCCTTCGGTGAAAGAGTTGCCAAGAATATGCCCGTACAGGGTAGCGCTGCCGATATAATCAAAATTGCAATGATCAGAGTCAGTGACCGTCTTGAAAGGGAAAAGCTTGATGCAAGACTTATAATGCAGGTACACGATGAGTTGATTGTTGAGTGCAGTGAGAAGGACAGAGGTGCTGTTGAAATTGTGCTCAAGCAGGAAATGGAAAATGCGTGTAAGATGAAGGTCAGGCTTCTTGCCGACGTACACTGGGGTAGAACCTGGCACGAAGCCAAATCCTGATTCAGACACACGATAAGGGCACAAAACCACGGGCAGAGTTTAGTTGAAGATTTTAATTGCAGCTAAGCCGTAAACCGAGAAGAATAAAAAAGCTCACAACGTCGAGTTGTGAGCTTTTTTCTGCCCGTTTGCAGTTTTTTTGCCCTCTCGCGGTACCGTTGTACAGCTTCGGGGCAAAGAAAACCGCATTTTGCACCCTTCTCGTGTGTCTGAATACCTCCGAGAAAAAACACAATTCATCCTTCGGGGAGAAGAAAAGACCGTCTTGCACCCTTCTCGGAAGCCTGAATACCTTCGGGGAATGGTTTTTATTATTTTTTAGAGAATTTCTACTGACGGCAAACACAGACGACCAATGGTCGCCCCTACGATATACCGCACACCGCCACATAATCGCTGACCGCAGATTCCAACGGAATTGATGATAGAGCGGGAAGCGAATGTCGGCAGCATAGGTGTCTGAGGAGACAGCAACTGACTAGACAATATGGCATTATGATGAGGGTAGAAAAGCAGCGAATTTTTTTGAATCTCTTTCAGTATTGAATCACTGAATACCCGGGCTGATATTCAGCAGAAAGCAGAACTGTGAAAAATGCCGTCGGGCAGAGACTTACCGCCTTGAAGGACAGAATGTGAGGAGATGCCAGTAAACCGAAAGAGGAAACTGACTCGGCATTTTGAACCGCGTTCGGACTCATATCACAGAGAAAAGGGAGCTTTGCTTACTTTGCCGACCGGGGCAAAGTAAGAGCCCCCGCGGCTTGAGTGGGGAGGAATTATATCAATAGACAATGCTGAATATAAATGAAAAATCTTAAGCCTGTGATAATTGAAATTAGTTTTGAATGTATAAATGAAAATCCACGGGCGACCAATGGTCGCCTCTACGATAAATATC
>JAZOWF010000029.1:0-8361 GCA_045659065.1 Acutalibacteraceae bacterium | reverse complement strand
AGCACTTTAAAAGGCGAAATAGTGTTGCAAGAAAAGGCGAAAACCACCGATAATGCTGACGCATATCGGTGGTTTTTAACGCATTATTGTGATGCTATTTCACTTTTTAAAGAAATACTGCCTTATATGGTGTCGGCGTTTGTGTTTCCTTTTTTAATGTGCTATAAATGAACGGTTATATGTAAGAGCAATTATTACACTCTTGCAACCATTTCTCCGTAAAGCTCTTTTTCTTCCTTGATGAACTGTTCAACAGCTTCAACGGTGGGCATTGCAGCGGAGCAGCTGTGGGCGGAAATGAGCATTGAAGCGGAGGCTGTGCCGAATTCAAGAGCATCAATGATTTCATAACCGTCAAGCAGACAGCGGATGAATGCACTTGCATAACCGTCACCGCCGCCGAAGCCCTTCATAGCCTTGACGGGGAAGGGCTTGATTGAATAGCTCTTTCCGTCATTGGTGTAAGCTGTTGAGCCCTTTTTGCCGTGCTTGATGATAACAATCTTTGCACCGTAGGACTGCCAGAGCTTTGCACTTTCTTCGTCACTTGCACAAACGCCTGTGATTGCTTCTGTCAGATCATATTCTTCTCTTGAACCGAGGATGATGTCAGCATTGCGGGCAACCATCTGATAGTAAACGGAAATTTCATCGGGATTCTTCCAGGTGTATGCACGATAGTCGATATCAAAGATAACAACAACGTTGTTCTTTTTAGCAAGCATCATTGCCTTGAGGGCAGCATCTCTTGAGGGGCTCATTGAAAGAGCTGTGCCTGAAATGACAATTGCCTTTGCGGAAGCAACATATTCCTCCTTGACCTCCTCGGGCTTGAGCATAAGGTCTGCAATTGCATCACGGTACATAAGGATTGAGCTTTCTGTGGGGCTCTTGATTTCGGTGAAGGTAAGACCGAGCTTTTCACCGTTTTCTGCCTTATAGATGTTTGAGGTGTCAATGCCCTCCTTGTTGAAATAGTCAACAACAAATTCACCGTGCTGATCATCGGAAACCTTGCCGATGAAGCCGACCTTTTTGCCGAGTCTTGCAAGACCGACTGCAATGTTTGCAGGTGAACCGCCGACATATTTGTTGAAGTTGCAGCTTTCTGCAAGAGGTCTGTTCATATCTGTGGGGTTGAAGTCGATTGCAACTCTGCCAAGGGGGATAACATCAAGGGGCTTGCTCTGGTCAAATTCTACGTATTTCATAAATAACATCCTTTCCTGAAAGTGAATTAGGCTTTGTTTTGCGAATGGAAAATTTCTATATGCTTCAGTGCGTTTTCATAAGCGCCCTGAATTTCACGTTGGTGAAGGTCGTAATAACCTTTGATTTCATCCTTTGCATATCCTTCACGGACCTTGCTTTCACTTGCTGCAAAGGTTGCTGTGGCAATATTGATTTTCTTGATGCCCTTTTGATGACAGCGCACAAAGTCTTCGGGCTCAATGCCTGTTCCGCCGTGAAGAACAAGGGGGATATCAACTGCTTTGGCAACGCTTTCAAGAATATCAAAACGAAGCTGAGGAGCCTCCTTGTAAAAGCCGTGGGCGTTGCCGATTGCAATTGCAAGGGCGTCAACCTGAGTCTTTTCAAAAAATTCCTTTGCCTGCTCGGGAGAGGTGCAGCGCATTGCAATATCAACGCTTCCGTCTTCACTGCCGCCTACACATCCGATTTCCGCTTCAACAGCGGCACCGAAGGGCTTTGCCATTGAAATAACCTTCTTTGTCATTTCAATATTTTCCTCAACGGGAAGGTGTGAGCCGTCAAACATTACAGAGGTGAAGCCGAGCTCAAGAGCCTGACTGATACATTCGAGGGTTGTGCCGTGGTCAAGGTGTACTGCAACGGGAATTTTTGCGTTTTTTGCTGCTGCAAGCATTGTGGGTCCGATGATTGCAAGAGGGGAATGATTGAGTCTGACCTCAGCAATCTGAAGAATGATGGGGGATTTTGTTTCTTCGGCTGCCTTGACGATGCCGAGAATCATTTCCATGTTTGCAACAGAAAAGGATCCGACAGCGTAGCCTCCCTTCTGAGCGTCTGCCAGAAGGTCTTTCATATTTGCTAATGACATTTTATATCACTCCTTATTCAATGGATTTAAGGGATTCAACCATATCAACGGATTTGAGCTTTTTGTGAAGCACGGCACTGACCAGAAGCGAGAAGACAAAGGTGAGTGCAACGGCATAGATGAAGGAGGGGGTGGAGATGTTCTTGCTGTAGGTGATGATGTCTACCTCTGCAAGATAAAGCACAACATAATGGATGAGCTTTCCCCAGAACAGACCTTCGATTATACCGATAACGGTCAGCGCAAAGTTTTCTCGGAAGATATAAGCGGAAACCTCTCCGTCGTCGAATCCGAGAACCTTTATTGTGGCTATTTCTCTTAATCTTTCAGTGATGTTGATGACCGAAAGGTTATAAAGAACAATGAATGCAAGAAGACCTGCGCAGACAATGAGGATGACAACGATGAAGCTGATTGTGTCCATAATATTCTGGAAGGAATCAATGATTTCGTCAATGTAAGCAACGGCACTGATTCCGTATTCACTCACAAGCTCCTTTGCAAGATCGTTTTTCTGCTGCTGGGTGATGTTGTCCGTTGCAAAGTTTGCCGTTACATAATTGTAAAGGGGATTTGCACCGAAGACGGCTTTGTAAGCATCCTTTGTCAGATAAACATAATGGAAGGTGTAATTATCCGCAATTGCCGCAACGGGTATTGAAACGGGATGACCCGAGTCACTCAGAACGGTGATTGTTTCACCAACGCTGATTTTAAGCTCCTTGGCAAGCTTGCTTGTGATAATAGCACCCGATGAGCCGAGTGTAAGCTCGTCTCCGTTTTTCGAATCAACAAGGGAAATGTATTTCTGTACGGAGGCTTCATCCTCGGGAACAAGAAGATAAATTTCCATAACCTTGTCGGAGTCGTCACTTGTGGCATCGCATACCTTCATATATTCAAGCATTGCCGAGCCGATGTGAGGATTGCTTTTGATTGTTTCATAAGCTTCACATTCACCGACAGTTGTGTCGTAGGAGCCGTTGAGGACAATCTGCATATCATAAGACCAGATGCGGTTTTCTCCTGTGAACTGTCTTTCAATAACACTGTTGATGGCGTCGTTGAGACCGAAGGCTGCAACAAGGAGTGCCGTACAGCCGAGAACACCGAAGGTTGCCATAAGGAAACGGCTGAAGTTTCTGAATACGTTTCTGAAGGTGACCTTCCAGATGAAGCTGAGTCTTGTCCAGATATAAGGGATTTTTTCAAGGAAGACTCTTTTTCCGCTCTTGGGAGCCTTGGATCTCATAAGAGTTGCGGGAACAACGGTAAGACTCTTTCGGCAGGAGTAGTAGGTTGCACCCACTGTTGAAAGAATTGAAATGATTATTCCCGGAAGAGCAAGGCTGAGACGGTATTTGATTTCCATTGAGGGAGTTGCAAATAAAATTGAATAAGCCTTGTCGATAAGAGCGGGGAACACGGCAAAGCCCATAAAGGAGCCTGCAATGCTTCCGATTGAAGAGGCAAGGAAGGAGAAGATGATATATTTTGAGGTTATCTCATAATCTGTCAGACCAAGTGCCTTAAAGGTACCGATTCTTGTTCTGTCCTCTTCAATCATTCTTGTCATTGTGTTCAGACAGACAAGGGCGGCAACAAGGAAGAAGAACCAGGGGAAGATAAGAGAAATTGCACGTGTTCTTTCTGCTGACTGCTCATATTCCTCGAAGCCGAGAAGAGCATCGTTTCTGTCATTGACATACCACTTTGCGCTTTCAAGAGAGAGAAGGAAGTTCTTTGCGGCATCAAGCTGATTGCGTGCTTTTTCAAGGCTTTCGTTTGCCTGAAGCTTTGCGGCTTCAAATTCCGCCATTGCGGTGGGTGCCTTTGATTTTGCAAGAGAAAGATTGGTCTCATAAACCATAATCTGATTTTTAAGGTCACTGAGCTCTGTCAGTGCTTCAAGCTCACCAAGCTGAATGTCATATCCTGCTGCGGTGAGTGCTGCTTCAGCCTCCTGAAGCTCAACTTCTGCAATTTCAAGGTTTGCTCTGATTTCCTGCAGAGTTGCAACGAGCTCCTCAGCCTGATCAAGCTGAGCCTGCTTTTCTGCAAGAGTTGTCTGAGCCTGGCTGAGCTCCTGTTTTGAAGCGGCAAGTCTTGCCTCAAAGGTCTGAAGCTGAGGCTCAAGATATGCAATCATTTCTTCTGCCGTACCTGTTGCGGTCAGAGCGTTGATTGAAGAAAGAATTTCATCAACCTCGCTGCCGATAAGGCCTGACTGCTCAAAACGGGTGATGAGGTCTCCGACTGTTGCATCCTGAGTTGTGCTGAACTGATCAAGAGCCGAGCGTGTTGTTGCAATCAGGTCTTCAAGGTAGGAGACCGTTGAAAGCATTGTGTTCACCTGAAGACTTGCAACATTGAATTCGGTTTTTGCATTTGCAAGGAGGGTTTCTGCGTTTTCATACTGTGCAATTGTGTCTTTGGCTTCGTTGTATTCCGCAAGCTTCTGCTCCCAGAGAGCATACTGGGTTGAATGCTCCAGCTTGCTTGCATCAATTGTTTCTGAGATTCTTGTTGCTGCTTCGTTATACTCAAGCTTATATTCTTCAAGAATCCTGTCACCGTTTTCAGCCATATAAAGAATTTCTTCAACCTGCTTTTCAGCATTGGCAAGGGTCTGCTCAATGGTGATTTTTGCTTCGGCATATTCTGCCTCGCTTTCTGCAACCTTGCCCGAATATTCGGCAAGGAGAGAATTTACTCTCGGAGCCATAACCTCAGCGGAAATGCTTTCGATGTAATCAACATAGGGTGTGATGAAATTCTTGTATGCCTCTGAATAGGGGTCATATTTTTCAGAGCCTGCAAGCTTTATGTTGATTGATGAGTAATAATCGGCAATGAAGTTTTCTGCGGGAAGGTAAACAAAGGTACCGAGCTTTCCCGTGCCGATTGTGGTGTTTCCTCTTTCATAGGAAATGTAAAGGGGAGAACGGATGATGCCCACAATGGTGTATTCCGTTGCGGAGAGTGAGGTGCTGATATCGGTTCCGTCACCGCTGATTGAAATAACTGAGCCGATTTTGAATTCCTCGGGGGTTGAAAGTGAGCTCTGGTCAACAACGCACTGATTTGATGTTGCGGGCCAGGAGCCTTCTATCAGCTCAGGTCTGTTCATGTAAGAGGCGTCTGCCGTACCGCTTTCGTTGGCATAAACCTGGGTGATGTCAAGAGCAAGGGCTCTGACTGTCATTTCCGAGCCGTCAATGTCTGAAACGGTTTCTCCGTTGACCTTGACAATTCCGTCAACGAATTTTTCACCCTTGATGGCTTCAATTCCGTTAATTGACGCAAGAACTGTCAGCTCGGTGTCTGTCAGACCTGTTGTGGATATAATCTGAATATCGGAAGCGTTTGACTTTCTGACATAGCTTCCAATTGTGTCGAGCATATTTGGTGCGGCGGCATTCATACCCACAAAAAAGCTTACACCCAAAGCAACAATAAGGATGATTGAAAGAAATCTTGACTGTGAACGCTCAACGGTACGTATTGCATCGGTTATGAGAACCTTGTTGAGACGCAGACTTTTGAAGTCAAAGCTCTTTCCTTTGATGACAGCGCCGCTTTTGCTTTTTTGTGTAACGGTTTGTCTTTTTTTCATTTTACCACTCCAGTCTTTCAACGGGGATGGGGCGGTCATTGACGGCAATCTGAACAATCTTGCCTGAGCGCATGGTGATTATGCGGTCGGCCATTGACGCAAGAGCCTGGTTGTGAGTGATAAGAACAACCGTTGTTCCCGTCTGCTTGCACTGTCTGTGAAGCAGAGAAAGAATCTGTTTGCTGGTGTTGTAATCAAGAGCACCGGTGGGCTCGTCACAAAGAAGAATTTTCGGATTCTTTGCAAGGGCACGTGCAATTGAAACTCTCTGCTGCTCACCGCCTGAAAGCTGAGAGGGGAAATTATCCATTCTGCTTTCAAGACCAACACGCTTGAGCACATTTTCCGGCTTGACGGGCTTTTTGCACATCTGAGTTGCAAGCTCAACGTTTTCAAGCGCTGTAAGGTTCGGCACAAGATTATAAAACTGGAAAATGAAGCCCACGTCATATCTGCGGTAATCAACAAGCTCATCCTTGGTGAATTTGTTGATCTGCTTTCCCGCAACGCGTACTCTTCCGTCATCACAGCTGTCCATACCGCCGAGAATGTTCAGTACTGTTGATTTACCTGCACCGCTGGTGCCGATGATGAGACAGAATTCACCCTGCTCAATTGAAAAGCTGACGCCGTCAACGGCGGGGATAGTGATTTCACCTGTGTGGTAACGTCTGTAAACGTTTTCAAATTCAATAAAACTCATTTTTTGTCACCTTTGTTTTTTTATATTAACCGGCAAAGCTGTCCAGTGTTAAGGTCTTTTCTGCAAGAAGAATGTTTGTGCCGTCCTCAACAATGAGGATCTGACATTCCATACTGCTGTTTTTCAGATAAAGCTGATAATAAAGGGCGTAGCCTGCCGCAAGCTCAAAGAGAGCATCGGTGTTATCTGCTTTTTTGAAGGCCTTGCTTTTTACACTCAGAACAACCTGACTGAAATCCTCATTGTATGAAACAATATCCTTCACATAGGGATATTCCTTTGAGTCGATTGTTTCGGCAATGCCCGTAACGGTGAGCATTCCATTCTGAGTCAGAATAAGGTCATAGGAGAATTCCTTCATAACAATTCTGACCTTATCATCACCCTCGGGGACAACGCTGTCATAGCCCTTGGCCTTTGCAAAGGCTTCAAGATCACCGTTATATTTCATCTCAACAAAATCAGCGGGAAGAACAACCTCGATTTTATCTTCAAGGGATTTTTTGCCTGTCTTTTTTGTTGTGGCTTCCTCCTGAGGAGTAACGGTGATAACCACAGGTTGTCCGATTTCAGGCACCTCAACCGTACCCTCGGGGACACGGTCCCTTGCTGTTAAAAGGGCAGCAGCAATCACTGCGGCAAGAGAAACGCAGACAATAATTAACAGTGTTTTCTTTTTCATTTGCCGGATACCTCCCTGGATTCAGGTTTCTGAGTCTCTGTCAATCGCATATTATAGCATATTAATGTTTTTATTTCTATATTAAATAGAAAAATTCACATATTATTTATTCACTTATTATACATTTATAGCCTCCTTTTCCGACGGCAGAAAAAATATGCATAAATTTATTTATAAATATCGAAAAAAATACTAGACATTTTTTTGTAAACAATGTATAATGTCTAGGAATAAAAGCGTTTGCTTAAAAAGCGGCGTTTTTTATCCGTGACAGGCTAAGGCCATCAGGTCACAATACCCTAAATAAAAATTCAATTATCAGGAGGAATTCAAACATGAGCAAAAAATGGGTATACCTTTTCTCAGAAGGTAACGGTTCAATGAGAGAGCTTCTCGGCGGTAAGGGTGCAAACCTTGCTGAGATGACAAACCTCGGTCTCCCCGTTCCTCAGGGCTTCACAATCACAACAGAAGCTTGTACTCAGTATTACGAAGACGGCCGTAAGATCAACGACGAAATCGTTGCTGAAATTATGGAAAACATCGAAAAGATGGAAGGCATCACCGGCAAGAAATTCGGTGATCTTGAAAGACCCCTTCTCGTTTCAGTCCGTTCAGGCGCAAGAGCATCAATGCCCGGTATGATGGACACAATCCTTAACCTTGGTCTTAACGAAGACGTTGTTAAGGTTATGGCTGAAAAGTCAGGTAACGAAAGATGGGCATACGACTGCTACAGAAGATTCATTCAGATGTATTCAGACGTTGTTATGGAAGTTGGTAAGAAGTACTTCGAAGAACTCATCGACAAGATGAAGGAAGACAGAGGAGTTACTCAGGATACAGAGCTTACAGCTGCTGACCTCAAGGAACTTGCAGAACAGTTTAAGGCAGAATACAAGGCAAAGATCGGCGCAGATTTCCCTGCAGATCCCAAAGAACAGCTCATGGGCGCAGTTCAGGCTGTTTTCCGTTCATGGGACAACCCCCGTGCAAACGTTTACCGCCGCGACAACGACATTCCCTACTCATGGGGTACTGCTGTTAACGTTCAGGCTATGGCTTTCGGTAACATGGGTGAAGATTGCGGTACAGGTGTTGCTTTCACACGTGACCCCGCAACAGGCGAAAAGAAGCTTATGGGTGAATTCCTTACAAACGCACAGGGTGAAGACGTTGTTGCCGGTGTAAGAACCCCCATGCCCATCGCTGAAATGGCTAATAAGTTCCCTGCTGCATACAAGCAGTTCACAGAAGTTTGCGCACTTCTCGAGAAC
>JAZOWF010000028.1:0-5919 GCA_045659065.1 Acutalibacteraceae bacterium | reverse complement strand
AAGCTGAATACCTGCAGCTATTTCATCCATGGGCTTTCCCTCACCTACAAGAGAGATAACCTCACTCTCTGCAAAAACGGTGCACTGTGCAGTTATGGGAATTGTGTTTTTAGCCTGAAGTGAAAGCTTTGAAAATTCAGGAAGAGTCATTTCAAAAGCATTAGCCATAGCCTCATAGAATCTGCCTGTACCTGCAGCGCATTTATCGTTCATTGCAAAGTTTTTAACGGTACCGTCAGTGTCGATTGCAATACCCTTTACGTCCTGACCGCCGATATCAATGATTGCCTTTACATCGGGATTAGTAACGTGCACACCCATAGCGTGACAGCTGATTTCTGAAATGTTTTCATCAGCAAAGGGAACCTTGTTTCTGCCGTAGCCTGTACCGATAAGATATGTAAGATCTTCTGCCTTGCTGAGATTTTCCACCTGAGCAACTGCATCATCAAGAGCTATCTGTGCGCTCTGAACGGGATTGATTTTACTTCTGTTTGTTACTGTAGCAACAATTTTGCCATTTTCATCCAAAATTACACATTTTGTGTAGGTTGAACCTACGTCGCATCCGCCGAAATATTTCATAATAATCCTTCTCCTTTTTTATTTACCAAGCTAAATCGTCTTCAAAATCCATCAGTGAGGCATCTACAGGCTCTTCCTGAAGAACAGTCTGCATATACTTGTTGACCTGATCACGCATTTCACGTCTTGAAATTGTTCTCGGGTCCATAAGGTCCTGACGAACCCATATAAAGTTAATACCTTTTTCTCTTGCCTGATCATCAAATATACCTGTAAGACCGTCCATTCCCTTGCAGGAAATCTGGTCATACATAATTACCGTATCAGCATTGTACTCCTCCACTATACGCCAGAGCTCATCAACAACATTACGGTATCCGCCTTTGGTATGCTTACGCATAATTGAGCGCTGATAGGTTTTTGCCAGATCTTTCATAGACTGTTCTTTGTCCTCGGTATCAATTTCAAGATATGAAATCATTGTTTCCATATCCATAACAACGTTCATACCCCAGCAGTTTTCAAGCCAGTTTGCAAAGCTTGTATAATAGTTGGCAGGACAGGACCATACAACTGCTCTGTGGCGCATATGCTTTGAAACGGGAGTTTTCTTTTCATAGGCCTTGAGCATAATCTTATTTACCTTTTCATCAACCTTCAGGAATTTTTCATTTGAACCGCCCGAAAGATTGAAGTAGAAGATTCTGTAAAGCCAGAATGCAGCACCTGTCATCTGAGGATAAGGTGTTTTATTGATGTCCCATTTCTGTCTTTCGTACTCGAGCTGCTTATTATAGTCCTTCATTCGCTTGAAATAGGAATCCCAATCGAACTTTTCACCCGTCTGATCTTCAATGAATTTTATAAGAGACTTGATTTCTTCAACAGCATACTCCTGTACATCCTCACCGTCATAACGAAGAGGTATTCCGAAGCAATGAGTAGGAAGGTTAAGTCTTCTGTCAAGGAAGGATGAATTCATAATCGAACCGTCACAAGGCATATTAGTACCGATCATGCAGCAACCCATTTTCGGATAATCGTCTTCAATAGCAACGCCGGCCTCCGCACTCGGCAAAGGACAAACGTCTGCGGGAACACCGAAGCTTTCAACAACCTCAAGGTACGGAGGTGTTATTTGCTGGTCAACCATTGAAGAAAGGAAAATAGGAAGAGTCTGCAAGGGCATCGGTATAAGATTCGGGAAGCCTGTGAAAACCTCATTCGGTACGATTTCATCCATAAGAACAATCTTTTTTGAAAGCTTATTTCCCGGATTGATTTTTTCATCCGCACGCAAGGATATGTTGATAAGCTTGGTTGTATGCTTAACAATCATATTGTAATGAAGATGAGCAATTCTCAGATGAGCTCCTCTGAGGCCTGCAACATGACGGTCAACAAAGGAAGGTGCTGAAAGGTATGAAGCCATCCAGCGATATCTCCAGATACCCTTGACCGTTGACACGGGCGCCTTAAGCACCATCACGATCATATCCTTCCAGTTAACAAGCCAGCGGTAGTAATCGTACATTGTATCCTTGAAGCCTCGCCACTCTCTGTGCTTGAGTATGGCAGTATGCTCTTTATATAGCTTGCCGTAATTATTCACTTTCCTTCACCGCCCTTTCCTTCTGAATTTTTTTGATTTCAAGACTTTCAACAAAAGCCTGCACTCTTGTACGAAGCTGACCTGAAGCTGACGCTGTGTACTGTCGGTCAACAGCCGCCGTAGGTACACCGTAATCATTGGTCATAACATAAGAAGCAAGGGCTCTTTCATACCCCCAGTATTCACAGAATTTCAGCTGCTCATACATAACTCCGTCTGCATTGTACTCTTCAACAAGAGCCTTAACATAATCACGGCGCTCCTGAACCTTTTCATGGCTCATATAACGTGGGCACTGACTTGTTTTAAGATAATGCATACAAATCTGAGTAAGTACATCTTCGCCTTCCCTGATAATGATTTCCTGTCTGCCCGGCAAGGCTCCGAAGCAATATCTGTCGGCAACAACCAGAGCTCCGCTGTCTTCAATAAGCGAAGTAAACTCAGGATCATCCATCTCCGAGCCTACAACGACAATTTTTGCTCTGAAATTCTTTTTAGCATCAGGCTCTCTTGTTTTAAGCTCCTGTGCTGTCTCACGAAGAGCAGGGAGAATCAGAGCCTTAGGACAACAATATGTAACAAGATTAAGAATATGGTACTCATATCCTGTAATTCTCGGGTTGTCTTCTTTACGGTAATTGCCTATTTCTGTCATAAGGCGGCAGACCTCGTTGTGCTCCTCAACAGCCTTGAGAAGAGCTTCATCAGAAACATCAATACCGTACACCTCATTGAGCTTATCAAGAATTTTGACCCTTGTCTGCTTGACGTAATGCCTTACAGTATGATCCTCAATTTTAAAGGGCATATCAAGAAAAGTCAGGAAAAACTTTTCTTCGGGAACAAGTTTCAGAAGCTCAAAGTGCTCTGCAGTTCTGTTCATTTCCGAACAGGTTTCAGAAGCAAGCAAAGCGTTCAGGAAATTGTAACCTCCCTCAATTGCTCTTTCAAGTATAGCCTTTGAATAACCGCAAAGGAAATTGCTCATATAATAGGTTGCAATATCCATGGAACCGGTACGCGGAGCGCGGAGTCTGACAGAAAAACAATTTCCGCAATTTAGCAGAACCTCGGGAATATGGTAGCAGGTATAACCCAGAGCAATACCGCCTTCCTCTTTTGCTTTTTGTACGAGCTCATTGTTCGCATCCTGTAAAAGCTTTTCAAATTCATAAAGATGCTTTAAGTCCTTCATTTCCTTCTCCTTATAATATTTCTAATTTTTCAAGAGCTTCCCTGACTCCCTTAACCACATTGGAGTCTTCGGGAAGTTCCGTGATGTTTTTTCCTTCTATATCATATATTGCCAGGTTTTTATCGTTTTCTATATAGGATAAAACAGGAATTCCCTTTGTATTTATGTGAGGTATAACACTCTCATCAGGCAGACGGTTTACTATCGCACCGATTTTTTTATACATTACAAGCTCGTCAGCCACACTCTTGATTGTGGAAATAACCTGAGTACCCTTTTTGCTTGCATCTGTAATAAGAAGAAGATGTGTTACCTTCTCCATAACCCTTCGGTTAATCTGCTCAACGCCCGCCTCACCGTCAATTACCACATAATCAAAATCGGCAGAAAGAAGGCTTATAACCTCCTTGAGGTAGGCATTGATTTTGCAATAACACCCTGCACTTTCAGGCCTGCCGACAGCAATAAAAGCAAAGCCGTCAGTTTCAACAAGTGCATCAAAAATTTTATATCTTGCATCTCCTAAAACTTCAATCGCTGCTCTGGTATTTCCGTCCTCAACTACAGAAACGATTTCCTTGCGGATATCGTCAATGGTAATTCCCACATCAATACCCAAAGCAGTTGAAAGACCAACAGCAGGATCGGCGTCAATGGCAAGTATTTTTTTATCGGGATAAGCCTCGACAAGAAGCTTTACAATTGTTGCGGAAACAGATGTTTTACCAACACCGCCCTTACCTGAAAGAGCTATAATTACTGCATCGTTCTTCATTCATATATCTCCTTGTAGTCCAATGAATTGATTATACCAAATAAAATATATTTTTTCAAGAAAATCAGAGAATTATAAACCTGTTATTGCAAAAATATAAAAAGAAAAAGCACCGCTGACAGTGCTTTGTTCTATTTTCGATATTTACTGATTGTTTTTAAAGATTTTTGTTTTTTCTAAGGCTATTATCATTATCGGTATAATGATAAGCTGAATTATTATACCGGGAGCAGCGTTTACAACAGCACCTGCCCAAAACGCTGAAAATCCGAACTTCGTTGCATCCAGACCCATAAAACAGAACTGAACTGCTCCCCATATGAGCCTGCCGGAAATCATAGACAAAACAAGAGAAACATAAATATTAACCTTTTTTCTCGTCAACAACCGATATAAAGCTCCCGACATCAGACCGTAAGCAGCCAGCTCAAACGCCATCGCAAAAGCGGTAGGAAATAAAGGCGGCATTCCCAGGGCAAGAGAGCGCAGCAAAGGCGCTGCAAATCCCACAACGAGACCCCAGGGTGCACCGCAGACATAGCCGCAAAGAATTACGGGTATATGCATCGGACACAGCATTGAACCTATCTGAGGAATCTGTCCTGTTAAAAACGGCATTACAAATGCCGCAGCAAGAAACATTGCGGAAAAAGCAAGATTGAGTGTAGTGTTCTGTTTTTTCATAAGAAGTCCTTTCTTTTACGGATAAAAAAAGATGCAGTCATCCCTTCAGGGAAAAACAACACCTTCATAGCACCGTTAAATTAAATATAAATAAAATCAAATAAAAGAACTTCTGTTCCTGCAATTATTCTTCTGAATAACCACGGGCATTATATCATTCATTATAAAAAATTTCAAGAGCTTTTATCTATAATTATCTGTAATTTTAAGAGAGCATCCTCAACAAGTGAAGATACTGTCATATTGGAAATTCCGGCAACAAGGTTTTCGCATTTATTTATAGGTATAAGAATTTTAGAAGCATTACTCTGACCGACAGCGACAGCCATAGCCGGCGTAATTTCACCGTAAAGGGAATCTGCAATAACAATACCTATCGGACCGATAATAACGTCAGCCTTACGGCAGGCAACAATAACAGGGTTTTCACCTGTTGCAGCTTTTTTTGCCCCCGCCTTAACCATTGAGGTTGTCGCAGTTGCATTTGTTCCTATCGCCATTAAATCCGATGCGGAATAACGGCTGATAACCGCTTTGATTATCTGACTGCCAAGCTGACCGCCCTGCCCGTCAATTACAAGTAAATTCAAATCAACATCACCTCTTAATCAAGTCCTTGTTTATCAAAATGATTATATCACACATAATCTAAAAATACAATCGGGTGCGGGGGTCCACCATCAATTATTCATTATTCATCAGCGAAGCGATTTCAATATTCATCGTTCTTTGTTGCCTTGGTTGGAGCAATTTAAAATACAAATGGTTACACTTTTAATTGCCATCTTATTAATGCAATATTATCATAAAACCCATATAAAAACAAGTACACCCCTAATCTTTTTTTCAAGTTAAGAAACAATTGTTATTATGCATTGATTTTAACATTGCACCGGTTCAAAGCCGGGTGGTCTTAAAAAAATGGCCATTTTGGGACTATTGGGAAATAGTCGAATTTTTCGGCATAAAAAAGCCGAAAACCCCTGATTTTACAAGGGGTTTCGGGTACCGTCGCAATATTGCGAAGTAATTATGGAGGTACGTCTCATTTTAGAACCATAGTTACAACTGAATTTTATTAGCATATACTTCTAATTTACTATTAATTTCTTCTTCATTTGCAAA
>JAZOWF010000027.1:0-66848 GCA_045659065.1 Acutalibacteraceae bacterium | reverse complement strand
AAGATCAATTTCCATAATTTTCCGAAGATATGATATTCATCCAATCTTTCCTCTCTTTCTTTTTAAATAAGGCAGATAAAGACCGCTGCACATAAAACAAATGCCGTCAAGGGAATAACTGTGGCAAATTTTTCTTTCTGTGTTCTGACTTTTGAATAATACTGCTGAAAAAAGCAATCATACAATTTGATTGTAGAAAGCTGACCCGATACATCTGTTGAGCCAAGCTGCAAACCCAGAGCTGAAAGCCGCTCCTTTTCACGGCTCGAAATAAGCTGAAAGCCTTCGATGCTCTGACACCAGGCATCAGGAAAATCTGCACCGCCCTTAATGAATCTGATGCAATCTGAAAGAAAAGTCAACTCAGCCATACTTTTCTGAAGAGAAAAATCCTTAATGATTTCCGCAAGACTCAATCTTGAAAATTCAATCGAAACAGACAGACAATTAAGAAAAACCAGAAGCTGAGAGGCTGTTTTTTCTTTTTTATTAAGTAACAATGATATTCTCACCCCTGTAAGAGTAATACTTATCAGAAGAAGAATTATTCCCGCAAATTTCATCATAAATCATATGAGCATCAAATATATCGGCAACGACTGACGGACTTTCGGCACTCTTAAGCAAAATAATCTTATCAAAGGCCTTGTAGGATAAGAGCTTTTCAATCTGAGGTCGCAACAAAAGCTCCTGATAATTTGAAGCATGCACCGTAACAATAAAATGTACTCCGGAATTGAGACCGAGTCTGATGCCTTCAAGCTCATCATCCTCGCCCACCTCATCAAGAGCAATAATTTCGGGAGACATAGTTTTAAGCGCATTCATTATCCCGGCTCTCTTAGGATAAGACGTAAAAATATCGGTATTGATACCGACATCATTCTGAGCAACGGAACCGTTCACAGAAGCAATCTCACGCCGCTCATCAATAAGTGAAATCTTGTAAAGCTTGTCTGACAGCTGACGGACAATATCCCTGAGCACCGTTGTCTTCCCCGAAGATACTGCACCTGCAATGATAACATTACAGATTTTTTCTGAAAAAAGCTTTGTAACAATTTCATCAGCCGAGCCCTTAATCTGCCTTGCAATCCTTATGTTTATTGATGATATATCATTTACCGAAGTGATTTCTCCCTTACTGTCGACACTTGCTGTGCCGCTTATTCCTGCCCGATGTCCGCCCTGATAGGTTATGTAACCCTTTATAATGCTTTCAATGTGCGTATAAACCGAATATCTGCAAAGGCGGGCAAATATATCATTAATCTGCTCCGTTGAGCAAAATACCGCACCGGGACTTAACATAAAGCTCAGACCTTTGTCCCTGTCAAGAAAGGCAGGACCGTATCTGCCGATAAGCACAAGAGGCTTACCGCTTCTTAATCTGATTTCAAAGGTGGCTTCCTTTTCTTTTTTATCAAGTGAAAGCAGGCTGTTTTTAATTTCTGCCGTCACAATACTTGCCGCCTGGTCAAATTTATCATCCGTAAACTGCATTTCAAATCCTCCTTGTGAACCTTTGTTAATGATTATGAAGGCGTGTCCCGATATATTACAAATATAATAATTTTGATAAAAAAACTTGAAGAATAAAAAATTATAATGTATTATATCTAATAGATTAAAATTAATGTATAGGAGACTGTATATGAACAAAAACAAACGTGGCTTTCTTGCTGAAAATCAATACATTCTGCTTGCCTTTGCAACAACCGCTCTCACAATGCTTGCGGTTTATCTTTGCAACAGCATAGTACCCTTTGGTGATAAAACCGTTTTAAGAATGGACCTTTATCATCAGTACGGACCTCTTTTCGCTGAGCTTTACGACATTGTTAAGGGTGAAGGCAATTTCATTTATTCATGGAAGTCAGGTCTCGGAAGCTGCTTCCTCGGAAATTACTTCAATTATCTTTCAAGCCCCATCGGTGCAATAATAATGTTTTTCGGTCATAAAAACATCCCAGAAGCAATCGGAGCAATGGTGCTTATCAAGGCCGCCCTTTCATCCGCAGCATTTGCTTATTACATCAAGCGTTCATTGAAAAATCAGTCGATTGTCACTGTTTCCTTCGGAATTCTTTATGCCTTCTGCGGTTATATGCTTGCATACTATTGGAATGTTATGTGGCTTGATGCAATGATTCTGCTTCCCATTGTTCTTCTTGGCATTGAAAGAATCATTGACCACGGAAAGCCTGTGACATATATTGTCGGTCTTTCACTGACAATGTTTTCAAACTACTATATGTCATATATGATCTGTATTTTTTCGGTTTTATATTTCTTTTATTATCACATTATCCGCAAGGGCAACGGAGACCGTCTGAGCAGTGATTTCGGAGAAAAGAAAGGTCTTGCAAACCGTCTTAAAAACAGCAGATTTTTCAGAAGCGGAGTGATTTTTGCTTTTGCTTCAATTGCAGCGGCAGGTATTATGGCTTTTGCTCTTCTGCCCGTTGCGAATATTCTTACCTCAAGCTCAGCAACATCAGGCACCTTTCCCAAGGATGCGCATACCTATTTCAAATTCTTTGATTTTATGGCCAACCATCTCGCAAACCTCACAACAACAATCCGCAGCAGCGGAACTGATGTTTTGCCAAACGTTTATTGCGGTGTTATTCCTGTAATTCTTGCACCTTTATATTTCTTCACAAAATCAATTTCCAAAAAGGAGAAAATTGCAACAATTATCCTTCTTGCTGTTCTTTACTTCTCCTTCAACATTAACATTCTCAATTACATCTGGCACGGCTTCCATTACCCTAACGATCTCCCCTACCGTCAGTCATTCATTTATTCCTTTATCCTTCTTATAATGGCTTATAAGACGTTTCTGAGACTCGGTGAATTCACATCAAGACAAATCGGTGCCACAGGCGTTGCTCTTCTCGGATTTATCATTCTTGTTGAAAAGCTCACATCAAAAAATGTCGGCACGGGCACAATCATTTACTCAGTTGCATTTATCATCCTTTATGTTCTTGTTCTGACAATTTTCAAGGATAAGAGATATGATAAGTCTCTGCTGGTGCTTATTCTTCTTCTGTGCAGCTGTACTGAGGCTGTTTTATGTGATACAGTACCTCTTAACATCAGCGTTGACAAAACCCCTTATGTATCAGACTATGATGATTTCAATGAAATCAAGGATAATCTTGATATTATCGAAGACGGTGACTTTTACAGAATGGAGCTCACCAATCTGCGTACCAGAATGGATCCCTGCTGGTATAACTATAACGGTGTTTCTGTATTCTCATCAATGGCAAACAAGAATGTTTCAGCTCTTCAGAAGCAGCTTGGTATGATGAGCAACGCAATTAACAGCTATACCTATAATCCTCAGACTCCCGTTTACAATATGATGCATTCACTCAAATATATTGTTAACAACGACAGCTACAATGCTCTCAATTCACCCTATTACACAGCATCCATTCAGAATGAGAAGTTCCAGGTTTACAAAAACAATTATTATCTTCCCATCGGTTACTGTGTAAACAGCGCAACTGAATTCTGGGCCAGTGAGGTATATATCAACGAATGGAAAAGCCTTGAAAACGGCAATCCCTTCAAGCTTCAGGAGGATTACATCAGTCTTTCAACAGGCGTCGAGGGAATATTCGAAAAGCTTGATATTGCCTCTGCAAATTACTCCAACATTACTCCCTTCCCCGATCTTACACAGAATGTCTTCACCTTCAACAAAACAACAGCCGATGCTACTGCAAATGTTGTGTTCTATATTCAGACAAAGCAGGCAGGCAATGTTTATGTATATTTTGAAACAACAGGACATAACGGAGCAAATGTTACCGTTAGCTCCTCACTCGGCACAACAACCCAGTCAACTTCACAGAACTGTATTCTTGACCTTGGTTATTTCAATCCCGGTGAGACCATGTCTGTTACCGTTCCATTTGAGGCAAACAGCGGAACGTTCAAATTCTATGCTTATGCAATCAATGATGAAAAGCTTAACGAAAGCTATAATATTCTCAAAAACAATCAGCTAATCGTTGAAACCTTTGAAGACACTTACATTGAGGGTAAATTCACCGCAAAGGAAGACTGTCTTTTCTACACCTCAATTCCTTATGATAACGGATGGAAGATTTTTATTGACAGCGAAGAGGTTTCAAAGGATGACATTGTTGCACTCGGAGACGCTTTCCTTTGTGTGCGTGTTCTTAAGGGCAACCACACTATTAGCTTCTCCTATGAAGCTCCCGGTCTCGTCTCAGGTATCGGCATCAGCATTATAACCTTGTTTATCATACTCATTATACTTCTGAGAAAGAGAAGCAAAGAAAAGAAAAATGTCACTTCAAAGCTTCCTGCATTCACACCCGTCAACGATTATTTCACTGAGACAATTATATATGCTCAGCCTGAAAGAAAGCCTGTCACCGTAATTGCAGAGCCGACGAAAAAATCAGAAGAAGGCATTTATCCTATTATGCCTAAAAGGGAAATTTTCTATCCCACAGAAAACACCTTGAAAAAGCAGACAATTGAGCCGCCGGTCATAACAAAGGCTGAAATCAAAACCGAAGATTAAAAGAACAAGAGGTTGAATCTTTTATAGATTCAACCTCTTGCAATTAAAACTTATGATTCATAAACATTAAAGTCAACTATGAATCATATTCTGAAACAAGCATATTACTTATTTCATATTTCTTTCGTATGATTCGATCATCTTCTTAACCATCTGACCGCCAACCGAACCGGCTTCACGAGATGTGAGATCACCGTTGTAGCCCTGCTTGAGATTTACGCCGACCTCAGATGCAGCTTCCATCTTGAACTTATTGAGAGCTTCTCTTGCTTCAGGTACCATACCCTTTGATGAACCGCTTTTTGCCATTTGTAACACACTCCTTTTCAAATGTTCTCGCGTTTGCAGAAATATTATATGTCGGGTATGAGCTAATATTTGTGTTATTATTTGGTAAAAATCCCGAAAAACAATCTAAAATGAATGTTAAATGTATAAACATTAATAAATGACCAATAATTTATACATTAATTTGCATTTTTACTTGAAAATATACAAAAATTAAGGTATAATAATCGAAATTTTATTTTTTGGGTGATACTTTATGAACAAACAAAGACTCATAGACACTCACATTCATTCAGATAACTCTCCCGACGGAAATCACTCACCGATGTTCATCTGTGAGCAGGCAGTTGATAAGGGTCTCAGAGCTATATGCTTCACCGACCACTGTGAAATTGACAAGTTTTTCGACGAGAAATATAACAAGATGATTTTCAATTCTTACTTTGAATGCTCAAAAGCAAGACACGCATTTGAAGGGCAGCTTCTTGTTATGATAGGGGTTGAAATTGCTCAGCCGTTGAGCAATCCCGCTTTAAGCGAAGCCGTTTTGAATAAATATAACTTCGATTATGTTCTCACAAGCATTCACACTCCCCGTAATTTTAACTGCGACATCAAAGAAATCGAATATGATAAAATTGATGTTTACAAGTTTATGACTGATTACTTTGAGGAGCTCAGTGAGCTTGCAGAGTGGGACAAGACAAGTGCGCTTGCTCATATCACCTGCCCCATGAGACGCATTCAGGGCTTATATAAGATTGACTTTGATTATTCAAAAATCAGCTCTGCAACAGATCATCTTCTTAAAACAATGATTAAAAATGAAAAGGCGCTTGAAATTAACACATCGGGATTAAGACAGCCAATCGGACGCACAATGCCCGACGTAAACATTATTCAGAGATATAAAGAGCTTGGCGGAAAGCTGATAACAATCGGCTCAGACGCTCACAGTGCCGCTGAATGCGGAAGCGGAATTGCCGAAACAGTTGCATTGCTGAAAAAATGCGGATATGATAAATTTAACTTTTTTGTCAACAAAGAGGTTATGGAAATAAATATTAAATAAGGTGAATTTATGAATCAAGACGATTACAAAAGCTCAGGTATTAAAATTGAAAAGAAAACCATAATCGGTATCAGCATACTTCTTGCCGCAATTATGATTTTTGCGGGTATTCTCACTCAGACTGTTCCAACAGGTGCTTATGATGTTGATGCAAACGGCTCAATTATCAACGGCACATATCACGAAATTGACCGCGAAGAAGTCGGATACAGCTTCTGGAGAGTTTTTATCGCTCCAATTGAAACATTTATATATGCAACAGGCGATGCCTTGATGGGTGTTGCAATTATCCTTGTTATCATCCTCATAGGCGGCACCTTCCTTGTTCTTGACAAGAGCGGTGTTCTGAAATATATGATGTCCGTTATTGTTGAAAAATTCGGCAATAAAAAATATAAGCTTCTTGCATTGATGATTTTCGGCTGTATGCTTCTGAGCTCCTTTGCAGGAATACTGGAAGAATCGGTTACACTGATCCCTCTCGCCGTTGCCATTTCTCTGTCTCTCGGCTGGGACTCCTTTGTCGGTCTCGGTTTCAGTCTGATGGCAGTCACCTTCGGTTATTCAGCTGCAACATTCAACCCCTTTAATATCGGTATTATTCAGTCCATGGCAGATCTTCCGATGTTTTCCGGTGTACTTTTCAGATGCCTGGTTTTTGCAGTTGTATACGGCATACTGACAGCATTCTTTATCACATATGCAAAAAGAATCGAAAAGAATCCTGAAAAGTCATTATGCTATGAAAGTGACAAGGCTCTGAAAGAAAGAATGCTCAACGAAGATGAAATGAAAAAGGCTCTTGAAAATCCCCTTCTTTCAAAAGCTTCAAAGGTTTTCATCAAAGCCCTTCTCAGTGTTCTTGTTATAACCTTCATCTGTCTTATCACAAATATTTTTGTTGAAGACGGAACTCTGTCAGATATTATCAGTTATCTTCCCCTTGCTTCAATGGCAATTCTTTTCACTGCCGGCGGACTCAGAGCGGGTTATGTTTCGGGTATTGATAAAAATAAGGTTCTCAGTGGCTTCCTTTTCGGAGCAAAAACAATTCTCCCTTGTGCTCCGGTTATTATTTTCATCATCAGCGTTACTTACATATTAAAGCAAGGTATGATTATTGACACCCTTCTTTATTGGGTTTACAACCTTATTTCAGGCTTCAACCCCAACGTTTCAATCATCATTATTCTCCTTGTTATCAGCGTTTTTGAATTTTTCATCGGCAGCGGCTCAGCAAAAGCCTTTCTTCTTATGCCTATTCTACTTCCTCTTGTTGATATGGTTGACATCGGAAGACAGAATCTCATTGTTGCCTTCTGTCTGAGTGACGGTCTTTGCAACGTTCTTTTCCCCACAAACGGTCTTCTTATTATCGGTCTCGGTATGATCAACATTTCATACTTCCGTTATCTCAGAATGTCCTGGAAGCTGTTTCTGGCAGAATTCATCGCCGTTATCGGAATTCTCCTTCTCGGTAACGCAATCGGATATTAATTTAATACATAAATAAAGAGGAATGATTTCTCATTCCTCTTTATTTTTTTATTTCATAATATAAACTCGAGTCTCATAAGGTCTTGTCATAAAGCCGTTATGAATGACAGGGTTTGTTTCATAGTTTGAAAGTACAAGCTCTGATTTATCAATATCAAACTCGACCCCTGCTCTGAAGGCAATCTCTTTTTCAGCAAAGGAAGCCACAACAAGCATCCTCTGACCTTCATACTCTCTGACATATGCAAAGATATTTTTATCGGTTTTAAGAAGCTTGAATGTGCCGTATTTAACAATATCATTTTCTTTACGGAAGCGGAGAAGCTTTTTATAATAATTGAGAATTGAATCGGGATTGTTCTGCTCAGCCTCAACATTAATTTCAGTATAATTGGGATTAATTTCAAACCAAGGCTCATCAGCTGTTGTAAAGCCTGCGTTTTTGCCCGCCGTCCACTGCATAGGTGTTCTGGAGTTATCTCTTGCTGCATACATACAAAGCTTCATTGTAAGCTTATCTGAGAGCCCGAGCTTACGGCAAAGGTTATATGTATTAATTGCCGAAACGTCCTTATATCGGTCAATAGAGGGGATTTTCGGGTTAGTCATACCGATTTCCTGACCCTGATATATGAAAGGTGTACCGCTCTGGCAAATATACATTGTTGCAAGCATTTTTCCGCTTTCAGTTCTGAATTTTTCACTTCCGTAGCGTGAGATGATACGCGGCTGATCGTGGTTTTCAATATAATTCGAATTCCATGCAATGCCGTGAAGATCGTTCTGCCAGCGGTTATAAACCTTCTTAAGCTTACCGGGCTTAAAGGGGGTAACAAGCCAGTTTGTAATCATGTTGTCACAAGCCATATGCTCAAAATGGAACATTGAGTTAAGAAGCTGACCGTCTCCCTCTTTAATGAATTCAAGAGCTCGTTTTGTTGTCATCATCGGTGCTTCACCGACTGTATAGCAATCATATTCATCGTAAATTTCCTTGAATTCAGAAAGATACTGCTTAAGATTGGGTCCGTTCATATAATGTTCGATGCCGGTAGCTGTGGGAAGAGGAAATCCATTAGGAAGTCCCGGCTTTTTGGAAATGAATGTAATAACATCCTCTCTGAAACCGTCAACACCCATATCAAGCCAGAAACGGATAATATCCTTAACCTCCTGTCTGACCTTCGGATTGTCCATATTAAGATCGGGCTGACCCTTTGCAAAAACGTGAAGGTAATACTTGTCAATTTCCTTGCAGTATTCCCAGGCCTTGCCTTGGAAAGTTGAAAGCCAGTTGTTAGGCTCCTTGCCTTTTTTTCTGCCCTTGCGCCAGATATAATAATCGTGATAAGGGTTGTCCTCACCCTTCATGCTTTCCTTAAACCATTCGTGCTCGTTTGAGGTGTGATTGACAACAAGGTCCATAATAATCTTAAGACCTCTTTTGTGAGCTTCGTCAAGAAGAAGCCTGAACTCCTCAAGAGTACCGTAATCCTCGGAAATGTCACGGTAATTTGCAATATCATAGCCGTAGTCGGCATTAGGTGACGGGTACAAGGGTGAAAACCAGATTGCATCAACGCCAAGATCTTTGATGTAATCAAGCTTGGAAATTATACCCTTAAGGTCACCGATTCCGTCACCGTTGCCGTCACAGAAGCTTCTCGGCCATATCTGGTAAACGGACATTTCTTTATACCATTTTTTCTCCATAAATATTTCTCCTTTTTAAATTTGACAATATATATTTTAAGGCTGTTAATATAATCAACAGCCTTAAAGTTATTTTATTTAGTTGCAGCTTTTCTTGCTTCAATTTCTGAAACGATTTCTCTCTGTCTCTTTTCTGTAAGAGTATAGAAGAACATAGGAACTGCGCAAGCGAACATACTGACAACACCTGAAAGAACGAGAACATCCCAAAGAGCATCAGGATTTCCGACAACATAGGTTTCAGTATCGATTGCTGCAATCTTAAGAGCCATAACACCGATGAAAGCACCGAAAGCCATACCGATCTTGTTAATAAGAGTCTGCATAGCAAAGCAAATGCCTTCGCCTCTTTCGCCTGTCTTCCACTCAAGGTAGTCAACTGTATCACCGATCATAGCATAGCTCATAATGTTGTTAACACCCTGAGGAATACCAAGGAGAACAAGGCCGACAGCACTTACGATGAGCTTCCAGGGAGCATCGTAGCCGACGAAATACATAATTGTCATAACAACGCCGCCGAAAAGGTGGACAATAATATATGACCATTTCTTAGTGAATTTCTTTGTCATCCAGGGAACAAGAAGTGAAGCAACGAGACCGCCGGGAATAACAAGCATTGTGATAAGACCGTATAAGCCTTCGTTCATAAGGATGTACTTTGCAAAGTAGAAGCCGCCGGTATATGAATAAACCATTCTTGCACCGCCGAATACACCTGAAAGAACGATAAGAAGAAGCTCTCTGTTCTTGAAGAGAAGCTTGAGATTGTGAGTGAATGAAGGAACATTTTCTGTTTCAGCAGTGATATATTCCTTTGTATTTTTGAAGCCATAGAAGAACATAGGAACAGCGGCAACAACAAAGATAACTGCGCAAACAAAGTAAACCCACTTAAGAGTATCTGCGTTAGCCTGAACAAATTCGTTCATAACAGTGCCGACGAATGTGCTTGCTGCTTCTTCGGCAGTTTTACCCTGGTTAGCAACGATTGCAGCAATCTGATCAGCCTTGTCAACCATAATCTGTTCAAGATGAGCATCAGTGTACTTGAATTTTGCAGTAAGAGCATTTGTAACAATAGGAACACCAACAGTTACAATACCTGCGCCGAGAGTACATACAAGACGTACGATTGTGAGAATGTTACCTCTGACTGTTGTGTCATTTGTAAGGCAGGTTGCAAGACCCCAATAAGGAACGTCAGCAACAGTATAAGCAACAGACCAGATAACATAAAGAACTGAAATTACAGCAAATGTCCACATTGTCTTTGCCTGATAAATGGGAAGGAAGCAAAGAATTGTGCATACAGCAATGGGAATTGCCATCCATTTAAGGAAGGGTCTGCATTTACCCCATTTTGTTCTTGTTTTATCAACAACAGAACCCATGATGGGGTCATTGCAAGCATCAAAAATTCTTGTTGCAAGCATAAGTACAGCAACAGCTACTGCACCCTCCATAGCGCCGACCTTAACGCCTTCAGCACCGAAAAGAAGAGCATCTGTAAGGAAAACAGTAAGGTAAGAACCGATGATTGTGCAGATGAAATTCTGTCCGAAACCGGCCACACCGTATGCTACCGCTTCCTTTGGCTGAACACCGACACCCGGTGTGGTGCCAAAGACTTTGTGAAGTAATTGGTTGATTTTCATAAAATTATCTCCTTTATTTTTTTTACCATAACATTTTAACACATTGAATATAAAAATACAATAGACTTTTCATAAATATATTATGATTGCCCTAAAATTAATGCTTCAATGATTTTTTGAGATAAAAGCCTGTATAGGATTGCGGGTTTTCGGCAACCTGTTCGGGAGTACCTGTCGCTACAATACTTCCTCCCCCGTCACCGCCGTCGGGTCCAAGATCAATAATATAGTCAGCCGACTTAATAACATCAAGATTATGCTCAATGACAACAACACTGTTACCTTTTTCTACCAGGCTTTGAAGAACACCGATAAGTCTGTGAACATCAGCTGTATGAAGTCCGGTTGTCGGTTCATCAAGAATATAAATTGTCTTACCCGTCGATGTCTTTGAAAGCTCAGAGGAAAGCTTCACTCTCTGAGCCTCACCGCCTGAAAGGGTTGTTGCAGGCTGACCGATTTTAACATAACCGAGACCGACATCGAAAAGAGTTTTCAGTTTTTTATAAATTTTGGGAACATTTTCAAAAAATACCATTCCCTCTTCAATTGTCATTTCGAGCACATCGTGAATTGTCTTCCCCTTATATTTGACGGAAAGAGTTTCACTGTTATATCTCTTACCCTTACAAACCTCACAGGGAACATAAACGTCAGCAAGAAAATGCATTTCAATCTTGACAATTCCGTCACCTTCACAAGCCTCACAGCGTCCGCCTTTTGTGTTAAAGGAGAAACGTCCTGCATTGTAGCCCTTGTTTTTTGCATCAACCGTTGAAGCAAAAAGCTCTCTGATATCAGTAAAGACACCCGTATATGTTGCGGGGTTTGAGCGCGGTGTTCTGCCTATAGGAGACTGGTCGATGTCAATAATTTTGTCAAGATGCTCTATGCCTTCCATTTTTTCAAATTTACCGACATTTTTCTTTGCACCGTTGAGCTCATTTGCAAGATGCTTATGAAGAATTTCATTGACAAGAGAAGATTTACCCGAGCCTGAAACACCTGTGACGCAAACAAATTCTCCGAGCGGAATTTCAACATCAATGTTCTTAAGATTGTTCTGAGAAGCTGAATAAATCTTTAATGATTTTCCGTTGCCGCTTCGTCTTTTTTCAGGTACGGGAACAAACTTTTTACCGCTGAGATACTGACCCGTTATACTGTCAGAGCAAGCCTTGATATCATCAACACTTCCGCAGCAGACAATACTACCGCCGTGAATACCTGCACCAGGGCCGACATCAACAACATAATCAGCTTCAAGAATTGTATCCTCGTCGTGCTCAACAACAATCAAAGTGTTGCCGATATCTCGAAGATGCTTGAGAGTGGCAATAAGCTTGTCATTATCCTTCTGATGAAGTCCGATGCTGGGCTCATCAAGGATATAAAGCACACCCACAAGAGAAGAACCAATCTGTGTTGCAAGTCTTATTCTCTGACTTTCACCGCCCGAAAGAGATGCAGACTGCCTTGAAAGAGTGAGATAATTAAGACCAACACTTTCAAGAAAGGTAAGACGCTCGACAATTTCTTTGATAATGAGAGCTGCAATTTTGTTTTCCTTATCACTAAGCTTTGAAGGCAGCTGCTTGAAAAATGCAAGTGAATGAGTCACAGAAAGTGAGCAGATTTCGTGAATATTTCTGCCGTCAACAGTGACACTGAGCGCTTCCTTGCTGAGTCTTGCACCGCCGCATTCCTTACACTCATTAGTGGACATATATGATTCAATTTCTTTTTTAGTGTAATCTGAGGTGCTTTCAGTATATCTTCTCTGAGCATTGTTGAGAATACCCTCAAAATCGGAATAATAGGTTCCGCTGCCGAAGGTGGTAGTTCTTTCAAGCTTCAGCTTTTCCCCATTTGTGCCATAAAGAAGAGCATTGAAGGCCTCTTTGGAAAACTCACTCAAGGGAGTATCAAGATTAAAGCCGTATTTAGCACCCAGAGCGGAATAATACATTCCCGATATTGATGATTCATCCTTACATTGCCATCCCGACACCTTAACTGCGCCTTCTCTTAGTGAAAGAGATTTATCGGGAATAATCAAAGACGGAGAGACCTCCATAAACACACCGAGACCCGAGCATTTTTTACATGAGCCGAAGGGACTGTTGAAGGAGAACATTCTCGGAGTGATTTCTCCGATGCTCACTCCATGCACCGAGCAGGCATAATTAAGAGAATACACTATTTCCTTTCCGCCGATTACATCAACAGTAAGAATACCGTCAGAAAGCTTTGTTGCTGTTTCAATTGATTCCGCAAGTCTTGAACGGATGCTGTCCTTGATTACAAGGCGGTCAACAACAACATCGATGCTGTGCTTTTTATTTTTATCAAGCTCGATTTTTTCAGAAAGATCATAAATAATCGAATCAATTCTGACTCTTACAAACCCTGATTTTCTGATACCTTCTAGCTCCTTGATGTATTCACCCTTTCTGCCTCTGACAATCGGTGAAAGAATCTGAATTTTTGTTCCCTCTTCAAGCTGAAGAATCTTGTCAACAATCTCATCGACTGTCTGCTGCTTGATTTCTCTTCCGCAGATAACACAGTGAGGAATACCGATCCGCGCATAAAGAAGTCTGATATAATCATAGATTTCAGTTATTGTACCGACAGTTGAACGGGGATTTTTGGAAGTAGTTTTCTGATCAATTGAAATCGCAGGAGACAAGCCCTCAATGTAATCAACATCAGGCTTGTCCATCTGACCGAGAAACTGTCTGGCGTATGATGAAAGGGATTCAACATATCTGCGCTGACCCTCAGCATAAATTGTGTCGAAGGCAAGTGAAGACTTACCCGAACCTGACAAACCCGTGAAAACAATAAATTTATCTCTCGGAAGCACAAGGTCAACATTTTTAAGGTTGTGCTCCCTCGCGCCTTTGATAATAATGTTTTTTTGTGACATTTTATACCTCATTAATTAAAGCATAGATTTATATTTTTCAATTTTATCACGAAGAAATGCAGCATGCTCAAATTCAAGAATTTTTGCAGCCTCTTTCATTTCAGCAGTGAGCTGACGGATAAGCTTTTCTTTATCAGCCTTATTAAGCTTTTTGAAAGCCTTGTCAGTGTCAACCTTCTTTTCAGAAATTTCAATAATATCTCTGACCTGCTTGACAATAGTTTTCGGTGTAATTGAATGTTTAGCATTATATTCACTCTGGATTTTACGTCTTCTTTCCGTCTCCGTTATTGCATAATCCATCGACGGAGTAATCTTATCGGCATACATTATAACCTCACCGTTTGCATTACGCGCAGCTCTGCCGATTGTCTGAATAAGCGAGGTTTCAGATCTGAGAAAGCCTTCTTTATCAGCATCAAGAATAATAACAAGAGAAACCTCAGGTAAATCAAGACCTTCTCTGAGCAGGTTGATTCCGACAAGTACATCAAATTCTCCGAGTCTTAAATCACGGATAATTTCCATTCTTTTTATTGTGTCAACATCGTAATGCATATATCTGACCCTGATATTAAGGTCATCAAGATAATCCTTCAGTGATTCAGCCATTTTCCTTGTCAGAGTTGTGATAAGCACACGCTCACCTCTGGCAGTTCTTATATTGATTTCACTGATAATATCTTCAATCTGACCTTCAGATTTTCTGACACTGATGAGAGGGTCAAGAAGACCTGTCGGTCTGATAATCTGCTCAGCAATCTGTACGCTCGTGTCTTTTTCATAGGCAGCGGGAGTTGCACTGACAAAAATCTTCTGCCCGACCTTTGAAAGAAACTCGTCGAACATCAGCGGTCTGTTATCGTATGCAGAAGGAAGGCGATATCCGTATTCAATAAGAGATTCTTTACGTGAACGGTCTCCCCCATACATTGCTCTGACCTGCGGAAGCATAACGTGCGATTCATCAACAAAGAGAAGGAAGTCATCAGGGAAATAATCCAGAAGAGTGAAGGGAGCCTCACCTGCAGGTCTGCCCGACATAATCCTTGAATAGTTTTCAATACCCTTGCAGAAGCCTGTTTCTCTGAGCATTTCAATGTCATATAAAGTTCTCTGCTTGATTCTTTCGGCTTCAAGAAGCTTGCCTTGAGCGGTAAATTCAGCCACCCGGTCAACAAGCTCACACTGAATTTCTTTAATTGCATCCTCAAGCTTTTCGGGCGAAACAACATAATGGGATGCAGGATATATTGCAACGTGTGAAACAACATTCTTAATCTCACCCGTAAGAGGATTAATTTCAGAAATTCTGTCAATTTCATCACCGAAAAATTCGACCCTCACAGCAACATCGGAGGTGTAAACGGGATAAATTTCAATAACATCTCCCCTGACTCTGAATTTGTTTCGGGCAAAGCTGACGTCATTTCTTTCATACTGAATTTCAACAAGCTTCTGAATAAGCTCGTCACGGTTTTTCTCCATACCCTGACGCAAAGAAATAACCATATTTCTGTAATCAATAGGGTTACCCAGAGAATAAATACAAGATACACTCGCAACGATAATTACATCCCGTCTTTCAGACAGTGCCGAGGTTGCAGAATGCCTTAGCTTATCAATTTCATCATTGATTGCCGAGTCCTTCTCAATATAGGTATCAGTCGAAGGTATATAGGCTTCGGGCTGATAATAATCATAATAGGAAACGAAATACTCGACGGCGTTATTGGGAAAAAATTCTCTCATTTCCGAGCAAAGCTGGCCCGCAAGAGTTTTGTTGTGAGCAAGGATCAGGGTGGGTCTGTTAACACGGGCAATAATATTTGCCATTGTAAAGGTTTTACCCGATCCCGTAACGCCAAGGAGTGTCTGCTCCTGACAACCCTTGTTAAGACCTTCAACAAGCTTGTCAATTGCCTGAGGCTGATCACCCGTCGGTTCATACGGAGCAACAAGTTCAAATGAATCCACCTTAAATCCCCCTTTGTTTAATCGTATTTGTATTATTATACCACATTTCAATTTTAAATGTAAAGTGATAGTTTTAAACCGTTGTTTATATTTTTAATAACAAAAAGCAGCTGCCACTATCGGCAACTGCTCTATGTTCAAGTATTATTTTTCTTTTCCTTCTGCGCCTTTTTATTCTGATATTCCTTGGCGTTTTCTTCTTTTTCCTTCATCATTTCAAGACGCTTTTTCTTGCGCTCTGCATCCTTCTTTCTTGATTCCTCACGAATCTTTTCAATACGCTTCTTCGTTTCCTCATCCGTACCGAGAGGAACTGCCTCAGGCATACCGAAGAAGATGCCGATTGTTGCTGAATGATGAGCAAGAGAAACATAGCTTGTGTCATTTATAATAATATGGTCTGTGAGCTTGACATCAAGAGTTTCAAGCAGATCATTTGCCGCCTTTGTCACTGAAATATCAGCTGAGGACGGCTGAGTTACACCGTGAGGATGATTATGAGCGAGAATAACAAAAGTGCAGTTTGTTTCAAGCGCAAAGGAAGCCAGCGCTCTCATATCAAAGCTTGCCTTGGATATACTGCCGATTGACAATCTTCTTTTTGCAATAAAAGAGCCGTTGAAATCATAACAAAAAGCCCAAAGCTGTTCACGGCAGACATTATCAAGAAATACGGGTCTGATATCTTCAACAACCTTTTCAACAGGCTCAAGACAGGATTTCTTCTTCCCGAGCTTATCGGCATAATATTTGTAAAGAGGAAGAATCATTGTGAAAAGACATGCGGCATTTTCTGTCATACCCTCAACCTTCATAAGCTCACTTTTGGGAGCCTCAAGAACCTTATCAAAGGAATTGAAATATTCAAGAAGATTATAAGAAAGATCATTTGTATCCTTCTGAGGTATACCGAAAAACAAAAGAAATTCCAGAACATTGCGTTCAGACATGCCCGCAAATCCAGATTCAAAATATTTAGCTTTCACACGCTGGCGGTGATCCTTGCGGCGCTTTTTGAGCTGCTCAGCGCGTTTTTCTTCCTTTGTCAGCTCTTTGTTCTGAGATTGCTCACTCTTAGTCATTTTTAACCTCCGTATAAACAATAAAAGGTCTGTTTTCACAGACCTTTATGATTGAATTTTTAATCCGCGAAAATCAGATAGAAATTTCAAGTGCCATCCTATACAGATCAAGATCAACTTCCTTTGACATTGAAAGAGCGGTAAAGATATCATAATCAATAACCTCTTCCTTAACCATAGCAACAACTCTGTTGCCGATGCCTTCCTTAAGAAGCTGAACTGCATGATAACCCATACGGCTGGCAACAATTCTGTCCTTAGCTGTGGGCGAACCACCTCTCTGAACATGGCCGAGAACAGTAGCTCTGGTTTCAACACCGGTTTCTCTCTGAATTCTCTTTGCCATTTCTTCAACACCGCCGATGGCTTCAGAAACAAGAATAACAAAATGTACCTTGTTGCTTTTCTGAGTTCTCTTCATTCTTTCGATAACATCACGGTCGAAATCAAAAGAAATTTCGGGAATGAGAATTGATGTAGCGCCACAGGCAATACCGGAGCTAAGAGCAAGGAAGCCTGCGCCTCTGCCCATTACCTCAACAACAGCGCAACGGTCGTGAGATTCAGTGGTATCTCTGATTCTGTCAACCATCTGCATAACTGTATTCATAGCTGTATCATAACCGATTGTGTAATCGCAACAGCTGATATCATTATCAATTGTGCCGGGAATTGCAACGCAGGGAATTCCTCTGAGTGAAAGATCTCTTGCGCCTCTGAATGAGCCGTCACCGCCGATAACAACAAGACCTTCAATGCCTCTCTTCTTACAAACTGCAATTGCATCAGCCATACCTTCTTCGGTCTTGAAACGGTCACTTCTTGCAGAATAAAGTACAGTACCGCCACGGTTGATGATGTTTGAAACTGAACGAAGATTCATTTCATACATATCGTCTTCCATAAGACCGTTGTATCCTCTTCTGATACCGTAAACCTTAATGCCGAGCTCACAAGCAGCTCTTGTTACAGCTCTGATTGCAGCATTCATACCAGGTGCATCTCCGCCACTGGTCAGAACACCGATTGTTTTAATGTTCATTGCTACGTCCTCCTAGTGCCCTCTCAGAAAGAGCATGAAATAAAAAGTAATTTTTAAACTTTTAACAGACTACTGTTCTAGAGTTTCTATTATACACAAAAAGTAAAAAAAGTCAATATAAATCGAAGAAAATGGAACAAATCAATTATTTTTAAAGACATTATTGTCAAAATTGAAAATTAATTCAATTTCCTTCATCACCGATTCATTATCGAGCAGTCTGAACACCTCTGTGTTGCTGTTATCAGTATATTTACAAGTCACCTTAAGTGTTCCCGGAAACAGCTCAGAAAGAGCTCTTAATCTTAAAATACTGTCCTGCTGTGATGACGGTATTTCAAAGGTAAGTGTTTTGCCCTTATAAACATTTTCGGGATTTGCTTCAATACTTTCACAGACAATCGTCGGAGCCTTATCCTCACGTACACTGAGTCTTCCTCTGATTAAAACTATATTTCCCGTCTTAAGAAGATTAATTCTTTCAGAATAAAGATTTGAAAACACTATGCATTCAATTGACGAGCTCTTGTCTTCAAGCTCAACAAAGCACATCGTAGAGTTATTTTTGGTAATTTTCTTTTCGATACGTGAAATTATACCGAGAATTTTTACCTTTGAATTATCTTTATAAACCGAGCCGAAGCTGCTGTGATTATGGAGAATGTTTCCGATTATATCACATTTGACTGCTTCATAAAGATAAGCATATTCATCCATGGGATGACCCGAAAGATAAAGACCCGTAACTTCCTTTTCGTAAGCAAGAAACTCCTTAAGTGGAATTTCCGGCAAATCGGGAGCCTTTGTATCCTCTGCAAAGGAAAAACCTGAATCCGAATCAAAGAAGCCTATCTGTCCGATAACGTTTCTGTTTTTGTCACTGTCAAGCTCTTCAATAATCAGCGGAAGCATATAAAGCATCTGACGACGGTTGAGATCAAGTCCGTCACAGCCACCGCATTTAATGAGATTTTCAATAGCTCTCTTGTTGAAATCCTTTGAATATACCCTTTTGCAGAAATTATGGAATGATGTATATTTGCCGGCCTGCTCTCTTTCGTTGATAATTCTTCTGATAAGATTACGACCGAGATTTTTGATAGCAAGAAGACCAAACTGAATTTCATTGTTTTTAACCGTAAAACCTTCAAAGCCTGAATTGATATTAGGCGGAAGAACATTGATGCCGATTTTCTGACATTCACCGATATAAGCGGTGACCTTTGCAGTTGAGTCAATCACACTTGTCAGTGTTGCCGCCATAAGCTCACATGGATAATGACACTTGAGCCAGGCTGTCTGATAAGAAACGAATGCATAAGCTGCGGCATGGGACTTGTTAAAGGCATATTTTGCAAAGTTTGACATTTCATCAAAAATCGCATTTGCCACCTCAAGAGAAACGCCGTTGGCAAGAGCACCGCAGCACTCTGTTTCTCCGTTTTCATTTTTCAGTCCGTAAATGAAATTATGCCTTTCCTTTTCCATAACATCAAGCTTTTTCTTACTCATTGCTCGGCGTACAAGGTCAGCACGTCCGTATGAAAAGCCTGCAATTTTTCGGCAGATTTCCATTACCTGCTCCTGATAAACCATACATCCGTAGGTAACATCAAGAATATCACGCAAAAGCTCACTTTTATATACCGTGTCTTCAGGATGATGACGGTTATGAATATAAGTATCGATTGAATCAGCGGGGCCCGGTCGGTAAAGAGAAATAACAGCAATAAGATCCTCAAGTGTCTGCGGTTTGAGTCGGCTGAGAACACTTCTCATACCTGCAGATTCATACTGAAATACACCGTCAGTTTTACCCTTTGAAAGCATATCAAAGGTTTCGCTATCACACAAATCAATATCATCAATGTTAAAAGAAGGATTCTTACGTTTAATCATATTGACTGCATCATCAATAACAGTAAGTGTACGAAGACCGAGAAAATCCATTTTCAGAAGACCAAGCTGTTCAAGAGTGACCATTGTAAACTGGGTCACAACACTTTCATCGTTGACCGCAAGAGGAACATAAGTTGAAACGGGATCTCTTGTTATAACAACACCTGCGGCATGTGTCGAGGCGTGTCTCGGCATTCCCTCAACCTTACGGGAAATATCAAGAAGCTTTTTGACCTGATCGTTGTTCTGATATAAAAGTCTGAGCTCCTTTGACATTTTCAGTGCTTTATCAATTGTGATTTTAAGCTCCTGCGGAATCAGCTTTGCAACCTCATCAACAGTTGCATAAGGCATTGCAAGAACTCGGCCAACGTCTCTGACGGCAGCTCTTGCAGCCATTGTACCGAAGGTAACAATCTGCGCAACGTGGTCTGATCCATATTTTTCAACTACATAATCAATAACCTCCTGCCTTCTGACGTAACAAAAATCAACGTCAAAGTCAGGCATACTGACTCTTTCGGGATTGAGAAATCTTTCAAAAAGAAGATTATATTTTATAGGATCAATACCCGTAATACCGATACAATAAGCGGCAAGCGAGCCTGCGCCCGAGCCTCTTCCGGGGCCGACAGGTATGTTTTTTGATTTGGCATATCTGATGAAATCATAAACAATGAGGAAATAATCAACATAACCCATTTTATCAATGATTCCGAGCTCATAATTCAGTCTGTCAATATACTTCTGAGGAGGATTGTCCCCCTTGAGTCTACTGAGACCGTAAAAGCATTGATTGCGGAAAAATTCAAAATGATTCATTCCGCTCGGCACCTCAAAATGAGGAAGCTTTGTGTTACCGAATTCAAAATCAAGATTGCACATATCGGCAATTTTCTGAGTGTTTTCCAAGGCCTGAGGAATTTCACTGAAAAGCTCAAGCATTTCCTCTTCACTTTTCACATAAAACTCCGAGGCGCCGAATTCGAGCCCTGTGTTGTCACCGAGAATGTGGTTTGTATTGATGCAGATAAGCACCTGCTGAATGTCAGCATCCTCTTTTGTAAGATAATGAGCATCGTTTGTTGCAACAAGACCGATACCCGTTTCCTTTGAAAGACGGATAAGATCGGGAATTATGTCAAGCTGCTCTCGTATTCCGTGATTCTGAATTTCAATGAAATATCTGTCCGGTCCGAAAAGCTCACGGTACCACAGAGCAGTTTCCTTTGCTTTTTCATAATCTCCCTTAAGAAGAAGCTGAGGTATTTCACCTGCAAGACATCCCGAAAGAGCAACAAGACCGTCACTGTGCTTGCTGAGAAGCTCTCGGTCAATTCTGGGCTTTGTGTAAAAGCCCTCTATCCAGGCTTTACTCACCATTGAAATCAGATTACGGTAGCCCGTCTCATTCTGACAAAGAAGAACAAGATGGTAACGCTCATTATCAATACCGTGAACCTTATCAAATCGGCTTCTTTTAGCTACATAGCACTCACAGCCGATAATGGGCTTGATTCCTTTTGCTTTTGCGGCTTTATAAAAATCAATAACACCGTACATAACACCGTGGTCAGTTATTGCAACACTTTTTTGACCGAGCTTCTTAACAGTATCAATCAGCTGATTGATTCGGCACGCTCCGTCAAGCAGACTGAATTCGGTATGAAGATGTAAATGTGTAAAGGCCATCCTGATCCTCCTTTTTTAATTATTTTACTCTCAATGCATTAACCTTTTCTTCTTCGGGTTTAACAAGAATTGACCAATATTCATGGTAAATAACCATTCCGGCCTTTGCTCCGTTGGGCTTTTTGAGAGCTTTTACTCTTGTATAATCAACTGTTACAAGAGAGGAATTTTTTGCTTTACTGTGGTAGGCGGCAATCATTGCTGCCTGCTCAATCGCATCATCACTGATTTCTTTGCCGTCAGCAAAGATAACAACGTGTGATCCGGGAGTTTTCTGAGCATGAAACCACATATCATTTTTGGCGGCAGTTTTAAGTGAAAGCTTGTCGTTCTGCACATTATTTCTGCCGACCAGAATTCTGAAGCCATCCGACGACTGATACTCAATGGGCGGAAGCTCCTTCTGAAATTTGAATTTATATTTCTTTTCCTTTGAATTTTTCAGATAACCCGCAGATGAAAGCTCGTCGCGGATTGCGGAAACCTCGGCATCTGTTTCCGCTCTTGTAAGCTCATCAAGAACAGATTCAAGATATATAAGCTCATTGTTTCCGCTTTCAATAAGAGTTGCAAGCATCTTTTCCGCTGTCTGTGCTTTTCTGTATTCCTTGTAATATTTTTTCTGGTTATCTGTTGGTGACAACGCGGGATTACAGGGAATACGAACAATATTACAGTTATCATAATAATTTTCAACCTCGTAAAATGTTACACCTTTTCCGAGTCTGTAAAGATTTGCCAGAATTAGCTCGCCGAAAAGGCGGAGTTGTTCCTTGTTTTCACATTTTTTCAAATCCTCACTCTGAAGCTGAAGCTTCCTTGATGTACGTTCAATAAGATTATTCACAAGCTTTATAAGTGAATTACCTCTGCGATTCACAGAATGAAGCTTGTCTCTTTCATAATAAAAGCTGTCAAGCAGTTCACTGTAGCTGTTAAACACCTTCAAGGTAACAGCCTCACCGTATTGTCTGATTTCAACATAAGAAAAATCAACAGGTCTCCCTTTTTCATCATAAACTGCATAGCACTGTCCGTGAACATCAAGATTATCCTTTATATCCCGGATTTCTTTTTTCAGTTTATCAACAAAAGGTCCGAAAACGACATCAACTTCATCATCCTCCATTGATGTTCTGTATGAAATTTCCCTCGAAACAATCGGCGAAACTCCTTCAATATCTGAAATAATAGCCCTCGAAAGAAGCTTGCCCTTTTCCGAAAGGATTTTATCAACAACCTCATCAGCTTCACATATTTCAAGATTCATCTTGTTCTGACTTTCCGGCAAAACATAAACAAATCCGGGTAAAACCTGCCTTACAGCAGAAGCGGAAAAATCAATTCTTTTTGCCGCATCAATAATTCTGCCTTCTTTAATCAAAATAAGATTCGAATATGTTCCCATAATCTCTAGGCACAAGGTCAGCTCAACCTTATCACCGATTTCATTAACAGCATCAAATTCAATAAAGAGAATTCTGTCAAGACCTCTCTGATGAACCTTTTTAATAATCGCTCCCGTAAGATGCTTTCTTAAAAGCATACAAAACATAGGAGGAGCAGGCGGATTAGGTATTGACCTTGTTGTAAAATGAACTCTTGAGCAGTCGGGTCTTACGCAGAAAAAAAGCTTAAGATTTGTTCCCTTACCTCTGAGATTAAGAATAATCTCATCCTTTGACGGCTGATTAACCTTATCAACTCTCAGTCCAAGAGCATTATGAATTATTTCATTTTTAATTTTCGATAAATAAATTCCGTCTAAAGCCATAATTCACCTTAATCCAAGCCGATATATTTTACAGGCTTGCTTTGTCTGAGCAGATACATTTCAAGCTGTGGAAATTCTTTTTCAAGTCTTTCCTTTAATACAGACATTACAGGGTTTTCTGTTTCAAAATGACCTGCAGCAATAAGAGTAATCCCCTTTTCAGCAGCATCGAGCATTTCGTGATGCTTAAGATCACCCGTAACAAAGGCGTCTGCACCCGCTTCGATTGCATAATCCATAAAATCGGCACCCGCACCGCCGCAGACCGCAACTCGCTTTATGGGTCTTTTGCCCTCAACTATTCTGCAAACAGCCGAAAGTTTTTCACTTACGAACCTTGAAAAATCTAGAGGATTTGTTTTCTTAACTGTTCCGATTCTTAAAAGCGGAGAATTCAATTCTTCTGCAATTTCAATAGAAGAAACATCAGTTAACTCAAGAACATCACACAAAACATCGTTCACTCCGCCCTGTGCTGCATCAAGGCATGTATGTGAAGAAATTACACTTATACCGTTAACAGCCGCATCATAAGCAATGTTACCCTTAATAAATGCCTTCTGAGCTTTAAAAATCGCGGGGTGATGAGTAACAATCAGATCAACACCCTTTGAAATAGCATCCTTGAGCACCTCAGAGGTTAAATCAAGAGCAAGACCGATTTTAGTTACTTTGTTTTCCTCATTGCCTACAAGCAATCCGCAATTATCCCAGCTGCATTTTGTTTTATAAGGACTGAACGCGTCAATAAAGGATGACACCTCTTTAACAGTTACATCAGCAGCCTGGCCGCTTATTGTTTTCATTTTATCAACCAATTTCTTCAGCTCCTTACCTTCACTTTTATCTGCCTTAATCAAAGCAGAAGCCTTTTTATCCATAGCGGTAATTATTTTCTGAATATACCTCTCGGAAAGCTCATCCTTATTTTCAGTGAGCTTGCCGAGATAATAATATGCTTCATCACTCTCAATAGCCTTTCCGCTGAAGGATGCATTGATAACGCAATAAAGTCTGCTTCCGTCTGCAACAACTCTTTCTGATTTTATCTCAAAGCCGTTTTTACATAAAAATTCTCTGAGAACCTCACCGTGAGACATAGGCTGAGCAACAATATTATATCTTGTATTTTTTATTTCAGGATAAGCAGACAGAATATCTGCAATAAGATTTCCGCCCATTCCCGCAATAACAACATCGTCAAAGCTGTCCTTTTCAATATTCTCAAGCCCGTCAGAAAGAATAAGCTCAACCTTATCCTCAATTCCCGATTCAATAACAGTTTTCTTTGCATTGTCAAGAGGACCCTGATTAATATCAGCGGCAACTCCCTTGGGGCAGATTCCGTTTTCGATCAGATATGTAATTACATAACCGTGATCTGTACCTATATCGGCAACCGCACTGCCCTTTCTGACAAAGGATGCAACAGCTGAAAGTCTGTCATCAAGTTTAATTTTTCCCATAATAACCTCTGAAAATCTAAATTAACAAATTACAAATAAAAGCCACCTGAGGTGGCTTTTATTAAAATGCTTATTTTGAAGCAAGATATTCATTCACTCTGCTGACAAGTGCATCAACATCTACGCCGTGAACAGCACAAGCCTCCTCAACAGTTTCACCTCTTGAAGCGGGACAGCCGAGACAGTGCATACCCATTTCAAAGAAAAACACTGCTGTGCCGCCGTCTGCGTCGAGAATATCTCCGATTACCATATCTTTATTGATTTCTTTCATTGTAAAAACACCTTTCAATTATTTTTTAAGTTCAATAGCTTTTTTAGCCTTTGCAACAATATTTTCTGAGCTCAGACCGTAAATCTTGAGAAGATCAAGAGCAGGACCTGATTTGCCGAATGTATCTTCAACACCAAGGCGGATAACAGGAACGGGACATTCTTCGGAAAGAACCTCACAAACAGCACTGCCGAGACCGCCGATAACATTGTGCTCTTCAGCAGTTACGATAACACCTGTTTCCTTTGCAGCCTTGATGATAATTTCTTTATCAATAGGCTTGATAGTGTGAATATTGATAACTCTTGCATTGATGCCTTCAGCCTTGAGAGCTTCAGCAGCAATAAGAGCTTCATTAACCATAAGACCTGTTGCAATGATTGCAACATCTTCACCGTCGGTAAGCTGAACTCCCTTACCGATTTTGAAGTCATAGTTTTCACTGTCATTGAAGCGAGGCACTGCAAGTCTGCCAAAGCGAAGATATACGGGGCCTTCGTGCTCAGCGGCTGCAAAAACAGCCTTCTTTGCTTCAACATCATCAGCGGGGTTGATAATAACCATACCGGGAATTGTTCTCATAAGAGCAATATCCTCACAGCACTGATGGCTTGCACCGTCTTCACCAACCGAAATACCTGCGTGAGTTGCACCGATTTTTACATTGAGACCGGGATATGCAATTGAATTTCTTACCTGCTCGAAAGCACGTCCTGCCGCAAACATCGCAAAGGACGATGCAAAAACAGTGTAGCCTGTTGTTGCAAGACCTGCAGCAATACCCATCATATTACCTTCTGCAATACCGCAGTCAATGAACTTCTCGGGGAATTCTTTTCTGAAAACAACAGTTTTAGTTGCTTTTGCAAGGTCAGCATCAAGAACAAGAACATCGTCTCTTGTTGCGCCAAGCTCCTTTAAAGCTGCTCCGTATCCATCTCTGGTTGCACATTTAATTACGTCTGCCATAATCAAGCCTCCAATTCTGCCATAGCTTTTTCAAGCTCATCCATTGCTGTTGCATACTGATCAGCGTTGGGAGCTGAGCCGTGCCAATCACATTCGTCTTCCATAAAGGATACGCCCTTACCCTTTACTGTATTAGCAACAATACAGGTAGGCTTACCCTTACAAGCCTTTGCATTTTCAAAAGCTGCTTCAATTTCATCAAAGCAGTGACCGTTGATTTCAACAACATTCCAGCCGAAAGCCTCAAACTTAACACCGATGGGATAAGGTGAGTTAACTTCTTCACAGGAGCCGTCAATCTGAAGTCTGTTTGCGTCAACGATAGCTACAAGGTTGTCAAGGCTTTTGTTACCTGCAAACATAGCAGCTTCCCAAACCTGACCCTCTTCAATTTCACCGTCACCGAGAATTGTATAAACTCTGAAATCCTTGTTCTGAAGCTTTGCGCCCAAAGCCATACCGACAGCAGTTGAAATTCCCTGACCGAGTGAGCCTGTGCTCATGTCTACACCGGGAGTATATCTCATACTGGGATGACCCTGCAGAATTGAATCGGGCTTTCTGAGAGTTTTGATAAGCTCAACAGGGAAGAATCCCCTGTGCGCAAGAGCACCGTATAACGCGGGTGCTGTGTGGCCTTTTGAGAGAACAAATCTGTCTCTGTTTTCATCGTCAGGCTTTTCAGCATCAACATTCATTTCAACGAAATAAAGGTATGTCACTAACTCAGCAATTGAAAGAGAGCCACCGGGATGACCGCTTTTTGCATTGAAGGTACCTTCAATTACTGCCTTGCGGACATTTACGGCAATCTTTTTGAGTTCTGTTTTCTTCATTGTGTCCATTTGTATATTCCTCCTTATACAATTTTTCCAAATTTATCAACAAGGTGATCAATAAGCTCAGCCACAGCACCGAAATTACAATGACATGTAACAAGCTTCGAAATAGCCTTCATATCATCGGGTGCCTGACCGCAACAAGCCGGGAATCCAACACATTTGAGCATCTCCCAGTCATTATAATAATCACCGATTGCTGCCGTTTTACTTTTATCAACGCCCAAAATTTCTGCAAGTCTGAGCACAGCCTTGCCTTTATTGGTATCTTCGTTGACAATTTCATAACTGCAAACTGAGCTAAACATAAGGTTTTCCTCATTATGCCAGAAAGAACGGATATATTTGTCAAGATTTTTGATTTCAAAGGGGTAACCTGTATAAATGACCTTATACCAGTTTTCCTTGGGAATGTCATCAAATCTCATATAATATTTAACAGGCAGCTTTGCATTAATAGCAAGAATTCTTGCCGGCAAAGAGGGTCTGAATATATAAACATAATTATCAGATATTACCTGAAAACCGATTGTAGGGTACTTTTTGACGGTTTTTCTCACAAGCTCGATGCAGTTATCATTCAACGGGCTTGACCAGATCATTTTTTCAGTCGCAAAATCGTAAATTCCCGCACCATTAAGTACAACAGCCTTGCCGTCGGGAATATTAAGTCTTTTATAATGCTTTTTCATTGACGAAGGAGATCTGCCTGAGGATAAGGTAAAATTACCGTTATATTCCTTGACAAATCTCTGAACGGCATCATAGTTACGTTTAACAAGATGTCTTGACTTATCGTTAATTGTTCCGTCGATATCTGATGCAATAAGCCAGTCAGACATATCAATCTTATTACTCACTCTTCAGCCTCCTTAAAAAATCCGTGAAATAATCGGGAAGTTCACTTCTTATTTCGATGTATTCCTTTGTTCTGGGGTGAACGAAGCCGATAAGACCGGCATGAAGACACTGACCTCCAAGGTATTCAATTACCTTCTTAGGTCCGTAAACAGGATCACCCGCAACAGGATGACCGATATAAGACATATGAACTCTTATTTGATGAGTTCTGCCCGTTTCAAGACGCAACCCAAGATGAGTGAATCCGTCATAACGACCGAGAACTCTGTAATGTGTGACAGCTTCCTTTGAATTTTTGAGAGTCACTGTCATTTTTTTGCGGTCAACGGGATGTCTGCCGATCGGCGCATCCACCTTGCCCTCTTCATTTTTAAATTTACCGTAAACAACACTCTGATATTCTCTTGTGAAAGAATGTGCCTTAATCTGCTCAGCAAGAGAAATATGAGCGAAATCGTTTTTTGCAACAATAAGAAGTCCGCTTGTATCCTTGTCAATTCTGTGAACAATACCTGGTCTGATAACTCCGTTGATACCCGACAGAGAGCCCTTGCAATGATAAAGCAACGCATTTACAAGAGTTCCGTCATAATTACCTGCAGCAGGATGTACAACCATACCCTTCTTCTTGTTCACAACAAGAAGGTCTTCATCCTCATACTTAATGTCGAGGGGGATATTTTCTGCTTTGACATCAAGCTCCTTAGGCTCGGGTGAAACAACAATTATCCTGTCCCCTGCCTTAACTTTATAATTTTTGTTTACACTTACAAAATTCACAGTCACATTGCCTGAATCAATAAGCTTCTGCACTGCTGAACGGCTCAGCTGATTATATGCAGAGCTTATGATTTTATCAATTCTCTCACCGGAATTTTCTTCGGAAACAGAAATTATCTGTGTATCAACCATTCTTTGACTTCTCTTTCTTGTTCTTAATGTCTTTAATTATGACATATATTTCATAAAATATAATCAGAAACACGCCGCAGGTGATAAAACAGTCAGCAAAATTGAAAACATAAAAGTCAACAAACAGAGCTTCTATGTAATCAACAACATAACCCTTTGTCACCCGGTCAATAATGTTGCCTATACCGCCTGCAGCAATTGCAACAATACAGCAAAACTCAAAATCAAGCCTGATTTTCGAAAAGAGTATTACGCCTAAAACCAAAACAATGCAAATAACCGAAAGAACGGTCATCAGCTCTGTTTTGCCGCCCATAAGTCCAAGCATCGCTCCGTCATTCTGAACATAAGTCAAAGCAAGAACTCGCGGAATTACAGTAACACTTTCACCAACCTCAAAGAAAAGCTCAACATAATATTTAATCAGCTGATCAATAACAACAATAATTAATATTGCCGCCAGAAACGCCAGCCGCAAGCCAACCTTTTTCTGAGATTTATTCATTTTCTTCAATCTTTACGTCCTCAAGGCTGATGGCGGTGCCTTTGATGATATCATCATTGATTGAAGCACTGCCGAAGGAAGAAAACTCAGCTTCCTTTGAATCGATAGCTTTGAATATATCTGATGTATAGAGGTTCACATCGGGAATTTCGGGAAGCTCCATTGAAGGAAAATATGGCTTAAACTCATTTTCGATGTGAGTTGAAACACCTGAATCCTCATTTTCAATTACAGAATAATCAATGCTAAATTCGGGAATCTGTGAAAAATCAAGCTCTTCAGCTTCAAAATCTGAAGGAACATCGAACTCAAGATTTTCTTCCTCAGAAATCTCAACATCATTCAACTTATCTGTAATTGCCTTGCAGATGCTCTGTGCCTGAGACTTAAAGGAAGCAATATCAGATTTGAGCTTTTTAAGCTCAGCCTTGTTTTCCGCAATAGCTTCAGCGGCCTTCTTTTCAGCGCTTTCAATTTCAGCATGAGCCTGAGCAATCTGATTTTTTGCCTTTTCATTGGCATCGTCAATTACTGCCTTTGCCTTTTTGTTGATTTCAATGATATATTTTTCGGAAAGAACTACAAAGTCAGCCTTAAGCTTTTCAACATCTGCCTTAAGTCTGTCAAGCTCTGCCTTCTTTTCCTTGATGGTTGCATCATAAAGAGCTTCAGCTTCCGCTTTTTTCTCCTGTGAATATCTGTCAGCCTTTAACTTTGCTTCCTCAAAAAGCTGTGCTGATTCAGCCTTGGCAGCCTCAATAGTTTTATCGGCTTCCTTCTGAGAATTAATAAGAATTGTTGCAATAGCACTCTTATTTGAATTGTATTCATCAATAATCGGAGTTATTGCGGCAACTCTTTCTTTGATTGTAGCATTTTCCTTCTGAAGTCTTGAGAACTCATTTGCAACCTTTTCAAGATGAGCTGTAACCTCAGATGCTTTTATTCCGCCTTTTCCTGTAGGTGTGAAATTCTGATTGACAATATTGTTAACTAACATAGCAACCCCTCCTTATTGATAAATGTAATTATGTTAAAGTGAAACCGTTGATTTCAACCTGCTCGTAAAAATCACCTGAGATTTCAATTGAAGCAGGGAAATAAAGATAAATCTTTTCAGTGTGCTTTTTCATTACGAGCCCTGCAGCATACTTTGCGCCGTCAAGGAAATCACTCGCTCTCTTGAACTGAGCATCGTTAAGCTTTTCAAAGTTAACGATAACCATTGTGTTGTTATCCTTGAACTTATCAGCAGCATTGCTTGCATCAGTAATGCTTGTAAGCTTGATCGAAGCAATTTTGCACTTGGTAGCCTCTGCTCTTTTGAATGATGTTTCATTCATACTGTGAATTTTACCGAAACTTTTTGCCGAGGTGTTATCTGCTGAAGCTTTTCTTTCAAATTCAGCCTTTTTTCTCTCAAAGCTTTTATATTCGGGAGGTGTAACCTTTGCTTCTGCCTGTTCCTCTTCTTCGTCTCCGAAAACACCCTGTTCTTCGTTTTCGTCATCAACTCTTTCGTCGTCAAGACTGTCAACAGTGCTGTTATCTCTTTTGATATGTTCCTTTAAAAATTCTTTGAAGCCCATTTCTTATACTCCTTACCTTTTTAATATAATCTCTTTCCGAAAATAGCCGAGCCCACTCTTACATGATTAGATCCGTTTAAAATGGCAAGCTCGTAGTCACCTGACATACCCATAGAAAGAATATTCACATCAACATTATCTATCTTTTTACTTTGTATGTCAACAAAAATTTCGTGCATTTGTGAAAAATATTTATTTAACCGAATATCATCACAAACGGGCGGAATGGTCATCAGACCCTTAACCTTAACTGACGGCAAAAGCGAAATCTGATAAAGCAGATCCTCAAGTCTGTCGGGAGCAATTCCGCTTTTTGACTCTTCTCCGCCAATATTGACTTCAACAAGACAGTCGGTAACAACTCCTGCCATCTCGCTTCTTTTTGAAATTTCCGTTGCAAGCTTAAGGCTGTCAACGGATTCAATCATATCAACCTGACCGACAATCTGTCTGACCTTGTTTGTCTGCAGATGTCCGATAAGATGCTTTCTGCAACCGTCAAGGTTAAGAAAATCTCTCTTGCCGAGATATTCCTGCACCTTATTTTCACCAATGAGTCTGATTCCGCGTTCAATTGCTCTGTTGATGAAAATCGGCTCAACAGTTTTTGTTACAGCCATAAACTCAATATCATCAAAGGATCTTGAAGTTCTTTCTGCTGCGGCTGCAATTTTTTCTTTTATGAATTCGATGTTGTAATCAATATTTCTGAATCTCTCGTCAACCGATAACTTCTCCATCTTCAAGATTGGCTCCTTTAACAATTATTTTATCATAAAGCTTAAGCTTTCGTCCTGTATACTTCTCAAGCTCAGCTGTATCAACAACCTCTTCACCGTTTTCGTTTACGGTATAAGGAGTGTAGCTCTGGGCAATTACATAATCCTCACCGCTGTAAAGAATTGTCAGCGGAATAAGAAGGGTCTGTCTGCCGCGGATAACATAGACACTTATAACTCCCTCGTCATTTGAAACAAGCGCCTCCTTGCTGATTCGGATGCCCTGACAGTCAACTGTTTTGATTTCAGCCTCTTCAATTCTGAGATTTGCCATTTCCTGAGTCATTCTTGTGCTTTTGAGAACGACTGTTAGTGTATCTCCTACAAGCTCAGATGTGTAATGAACCGTCATTTTCACATCTTCAATTCCTGCCTCAGGAAAGGAAACGCTGACTGTACCTCCCGTTGTGAAGGTATTTGCATCATAAATATTGGTGTCAAATATGAAATACCAGTCGTGGTCTGCAATTATTTTACCGTATGTATTATCATATACAGTCTGAGGTGTTGAAGCAATAAGCTTATTACCTTCACCGTTTGTGACATTTTTGTTCTTGACATCATCAAAAGATTTTATACTCTCATAACCGTCAACAACACTTGTGAAATGACCCGAATACTGTGAAACAATGTTGCTGTGATTTCCAATGTTTGCTTTAAGAGTTCCGAGGGTTGCCTTCAGCTCGCTGATTTTACTGTCAATGTCAATTTCCTTGCCGATTGCAATCTGCTTTGTTGAGCTTTTATAAATAAAATCGTTTTCAACATCGTGAAGATCAGACAGATTTTTATCCGAAGCAGCGTTAATATACTGATTGACAGTTGTAAAAATAGCCGCATTCAACTGTGATACGCTTATACCTGTAAGATCAATCTGACTTTTAAGAGCGTTAAGAGATTCAAGCTCCTTGTTGATTCTTTTATACTCAATATAATCAGATGCTTCACTTTCCGAATCAAAGGCATAAGCAATAATGCTTCTGACGCCGACATTTTCACCGTCTTCGATCACAGGAACATAATGTTTTCCCGTATCCTGAGTAAGTATATACTTATTTTCGGAGCCTTCAATATAGCTTTCGTCTCTGACTGCAAAGCCTGTTACCTTCAGTGTTTCTTCACGGACATAGCTGAATGCAATTTCTGTTTCTATTCCTGAGGGACGGTCTGTGAACAGATATACTCCGATGTAAGCACCTGTTACAACAAGCACACAAATAAGCATTATAAGAAGTATTTTTTTATCCTTCGCGGGTATTTTTTCAAGCTGTCTTTTAAAAGCTTCCCTAATTTTTTCTGCAAAGTTATCAATCATTGTCAATCACCTGAAAATTGCGGATTAATTTTTCTGCCTCATCAACAAGCTCCCGTTTGCTTATCTGATCAATATAAAGCCAGTTGATATCCTTGTTTTTTCTGAACCAAGTAAGCTGTCTTTTGGCATATCTTCTTGTTTCCATCTTCAGCTTTTCAACGGCATCCTCAAAGCTTACAGCTCCGTCAAGCCAGGGCTTGAGCTCTTTATAGCCAATTGCCTGAACTGCGGTGGAAGAATAATCCGCGAAATAAAATTTCTTAGTCTCTTCAACAAGTCCTGCTTTAATCATTTCGTCAACACGAAGATTGATTCTGTCATAAAGAATCTGCCTGTCAAGAGCGTTGAGACCGATTATGCACCAATTATAACCGCTTTTATTCTTATGAGAAAGCTCTCTTTGCTCCGACATCGTTCTGCCGGTTGAGGTATAAAGCTCAAGGGCGCGGATGATTCTTTTTCTGTCGTTTATATGAAGCTTTGCTGCGGTTTCGGGATCGACTCTTTTAAGCTCTTCAAAAAGAGCCTCAATCCCCTCTTTTTCTTCTCTTGCTTCAAGACATTCACGGATATCGGATTTTTCATAATCAAGAAATTCCGTGTTATTGATTAAAGTATCAATATAAAAGCCTGTACCGCCTGCAATAACGGGGATTTTATTTCTTGAAATAATATCCTCCATTTTTTCAATTGCCATTTCCTTATATCTTGCAACATTGAAATCTTCATCAGGCTCAATTATATCAATCAGATGATGAACAGCCTGTGAGCGTTCATAAGCGGTAGGCTTAGCTGTTGCAATATCCATTTTTTTGTAAATCTGCATTGAATCGGCAGAAATGATTTCACCGTTGATTTTATTTGCAATTTCAATGGCAAGTGAGGTTTTACCCGAGGCAGTGGGCCCGAGAATAACAACAGCTAAAGCTTTTTTCATTTCTTTAAATCTCCGTTAAAAATTTTTACTGAATGCGTCCGAACATTTTTTCAAGATCATACTTGGTCAGCTCAAGAAGCACCGGTCTTCCGTGAGGACAGTATCTGACATTTTCATCATAAAGCACCTGCTCTGCAAGAACCTTCATTTCAGCGGTAGAATTCTTGTAACCCGCCTTGATTGCAGCCTTGCATGCTGAGGTATGATGAATCCTGTTAATTTTTTCTGATTCAACATTAGTTTTGTTGTCAACAAGATAAGACGCAATCTCAATAACTGTATCTTCAATGTCATCTCCCGAAATAAGCATCGGGCATTCACGGACGATGACAACACCCGAACCGAAATCCTCAACAAGATATCCCGCCTTTGAAAACACATCTGTATTTTCGAGCACGGTGCTGTATTCATTCTTGCCGAGAGTCACTGTAACAGGTGCAAGAAGCACCTGAGATGACACGTTATCCTGAGCATTATTCTTGATTTTGTTATAAATTATTCTTTCGTGAGCGGCATGCTTATCAATCATACAGATTCTGCCGTCATACTCACAGATTATATAGGTTTTGAAAGCTTCGCCGAGAAGTCTGAGAGGCTTCGGCTGTTTGTTTTCCTGAGTAGTAAAGGTAATTTTCTTTTCCTCGGTAACAGTCTTAGCTTCAGAAAGCACAGCCTCTGCTGCCTTCTTTTCATGCTCAGCCTTGATTTTTTCGGCTGATGCAGAAACATTAACGTGATTTATATTCACATTTTTATTATCAGCCTTTTTTTGCTGATTCTTGAAAGCCGAAATAAGATCTGGCTCATGTGAATTGCCTGCACCTTTATTGACAGGAGAAGGTCTTGAGACCTCAACAGTTTTTTTAAAGGTACCGGCGCCCGAGCTTTCCTCTTGTTTAGAAAAAACAGTTTCTTTCTTTTCGAAAGCCGGAGTCTGAATCACAGGAGCAGCTTTTTCATACAAAGGTCTTCTGATAGGCTCAACGGGAGCTGTCTTCACAGGCTGAGATTTTACCGTTGTTTCCTTAACCGGCTCATCCTCGACCATTTCAAGCTGCTTGTAATCAGGCATTGCCTTTCTTGTCAGCTTTGAAAGTCTGTCAGCGGCAACCTGTACCGGTGAATCAAAATCAGTCAGAGCTCCCTTGACCGCAAAATAAACTGCAGAGGAAACCTTTCTTTCATCACTGAAGCGTACCTCTGTTTTTGCAGGATGAACATTTACATCGACCGTTTCGGGTCTGATATGAATATTAAGTACACAGCTGGGGAATTTTCCCACCATTATGCTGTTTTTATATGCATTTTCCATTGATGCCGCAATAGAACGAGATTTGATTTGTCTGTTATTAAGGAAGAAGTACTGCATTGCTCTTGAAGGTCTTGAACAAACGGGCTTGCAGACATAGCCTTCAACTCCGATACCGTCAAGCTCATAATCTACCTTAAGCAAGCTTTCTGCAAAAACCTTGCCGAAGACAGAATAAATTGCAGACAAAAGATCACCGTTACCGGGAGTGATAAGAGTCTGCTTGCCTTCACGGATAAATCTGATGCTGATTTCGGGATGTGAAAGAGCTATTCTGTCAACAATATCCGCAACGGCGTTTGCTTCCGAGACGTCTCTTTTAAGAAATTTCATTCTTGCGGGAGTATTATAAAACAAATCTCTGACAACGATTGTTGTGCCGTTAGGACATCCAGCAGAATCATAGCCGGTCTGTACTCCGCCCTCAATCGTATAAAGAGTCCCCATTTCCTCATCGGCAACCTTTGTAAGAATTTCAGTTCTTGAAACAGCGGCAATTGAAGCAAGAGCCTCACCTCTGAAGCCAAGAGTAAAGATACTGTTAAGATCCTCAGCATTTTTGAGCTTACTTGTGGCGTGACTCAGAAAAGCCTTAGGCACATCCTCACGGTCAATACCGCAGCCGTTATCTGTAATGCGGATATAAGATACACCGCCGTTTTTAATTTCAACAGTGATCGTTGTTGCACCCGCATCAACAGAGTTTTCCATAAGTTCCTTGACAACGGAAGCAGGTCTTTCGACAACTTCACCGGCCGCAATCAATTCAGCTATGTGTTTAGAAAGAACATTGATTTTTGCCATAAAGTTATCGCTCCTTTTCTTTGTTTAAAATTCAGATTGACGAATGCTTCGCCTTGGTTACAAGCTCGTGAAGCTTGGTCAAAGCCTCAAGAGGCGTAAGAGTGTTAATATCAATATTTCTGATTGAATCAATGATTTCATCGTCAACACTTGACTTGAGAGAAATCTGAAGCTCGTCCGGCTCGTTTTCAATCAGCACATTTTTCATAAGTGATCTGCTTTCGGGATTCGCACTTTCAAGCTCAAGGAGAATCTGCCTGGCCCTTGAAACAACTGCATTGGGAATTCCCGCAAGCTTTGCAACCTCAATACCGTAGCTGCCATCTGCACAGCCTCTGACAATTCTTCTGAGGAAAGTAATTGTGTCACCCTTTTTCTTGACGGATATGTTATAATTTTTCACTCCGTCAATTTGGTTTTCAAGCTCAGTGAGCTCATGATAATGAGTTGAGAAAAGAGTTTTTGCACCAAGCTTTTTCTTGTCAACAATATGCTCAAGAACAGCTCGTGCAATACTCATACCGTCAAAGGTGGATGTTCCCCTGCCGACCTCATCAAGAATGATAAGGCTGCTTCTGTCAGCGTTTTTGATAATATTGGATACCTCGTTCATTTCAACCATGAAGGTAGACTGACCTGTTGCAAGATCATCCGAGGCACCGACACGGGTAAAAATGCTCTTTATAACAGAAAGCTCTGCTCTTCGGGCAGGAACAAATGAGCCTATCTGAGCCATAAGACAAATAAGAGCAACCTGTCTCATATATGTTGATTTACCCGCCATATTAGGTCCGGTGATAATGCTGCAACGGTCGGACTCACAATCCATATATGTATCATTTGGAACAAAGGGTGCTCCGTCAAGCATAAGCTCAACAACAGGATGTCTGCCGTCAACAATTGAAATTGAGCTTCCGTCAATCATGGTCGGACAAACATAGCCGTTATTGACAGCAACATTTGCAAAGGAGCAAAGCACGTCTGTCACGGCAACCGCATTTGCCGTCGACTGAATTCTGTTGAACTCAGCGGCAACCGCTTTTCTTATCTGACAGAAAATTTCATATTCAAGCTTGACAATTCTTTCCTGGGCACCGAGTACCTTACTTTCAAGGTCCTTGAGCTCCTGAGTAATGTATCTCTCACAGTTTGCAAGAGTCTGTTTTCTTATATAATCTTCGGGTACGAGCTCCTTGAAGGAATTTGTCACTTCAATGTAATAGCCGAACACCCTGTTATAACCGACTTTAAGTTTTGCGATACCTGTTTTTTCTTTCTCGCGGGCCTCGATTTCAGCAATATACTTCTTGCCGTTATTCTGTATGTCCCTGAGGGTATCGAGCTCTTCGTTGAAGCCTTCTCTGATTATGTTACCCTCCCTGATGCTGAAGGGAGCCTCCTCATCAATTGCTGCATCAATAAGCTGATAAATATCTTCAAGCAGATCAATGCTCTGATACTGACTTTTAAGATAAGAGCTGGAGCAGTCAGCAAGCTGAGTTTTAATCAAGGGAAGTCTTTCTATTGTGCTTTTAAGACCATTAAGATCCTTTGCGTTTGCAGATTCGAAAACAACTCTTGTGATAAGTCTTTCAATGTCAAAGATATGAACCATTGACTCTGTAAGCTCAGAAAGCTTCACGCTTTTATCATAGAGCTCTGAAACTGCATTGTGTCTTTTTATAATCTGAGAGTAATTGACAAGAGGCTTTTCAAGCCAGGAACGAAGAAGTCTTCTGCCCATTGATGTCTTTGTCTTGTCAAGAACCCATAAAAGAGAGCCTTTCTTTTCTCTTGAACGCATTGTTTCAACAATTTCAAGGTCTCTTCTTGTGGAATAATCCACCTTCATATACTGAGAATCGGAATAGAAATTAATATCACGGATATTCTCAAGATCGTTTTTCTGAACCTTTTTAAGATATTTCAAGGCAACACCCAAAGCAATTAAAGCTTCAGGTGTTTCGGTGAGTGAAAAAGCCGACAGCTTATCAATGCCGAACTGCTCGGCACACACCGTTTTGCAGCTTTCATAATCAAAATACTCGTTTTCGGGAACCTCACAGATAGCCTCAATACGTTTTGAGATAAATGCAGATATAATTTTATTGTCAGCTGCTTGATAATTGAGCACAACCTCACTCGGTATAAATACACCGAGCTCATTTGTGATTTTGCTCTCAATGTTTTTCTCATCGGTAAAGCAGGTTAAATTAACGGTACCTGTTGAAACATCGGCAAAGCATATACCTGCTGATTTTCCGTTGAGATAAATTGAGGTAAGGTAATTGTTTTTCGATTCATCAAGCATCGAATTTTCAATAAGACTGCCTTTTGTTATAATGCGCACAACATCTCTTTTGACAAGACCCTTAGCAAGAGAAGGATCCTCAACCTGCTCACAGATTGCAACCTTATAACCGCTTGCAACAAGACGTGCAATATAGTTGTCTGCAGAATGAAAAGGCACACCGCACATAGGAGCCTTTTCTCCGTTTCCGCAGGCTCTTGCCGTCAAAGTAAGTTCAAGAACGGAGGATGCGGTGATCGCATCTTCAAAAAACATCTCATAGAAATCTCCCAGGCGGAAAAATACAATTGTATCGGGATATTCTTTTTTTATCTCAAAATATTGAGCCATCATAGGTGTAAGTTCGGCCATTGAATTTTTCCTCCCGGAAGTCAGATTTAAAAAATTTTAATTAGTGGCAGCCGCCGCATGAACCGCAAGAACCGTCACAGCTATGCTCAGCTTCCTGCTGAGGCTCACATGTTTCAGGGTCAGCTCCGTTAACACAAAGACCGAGAATCTGCATAACATAGTTCATCATTGCGTCAACCTGAGCTCTTGCTTCATCATAAGCCTGCATATTGGGGTTTGACATAATCTGTGTGTAAATTTCACCGAATTCCTTTTCAAAGCCCTGAAGCTTTTCTGTGTCAGGTGTTTCCTTTGAAGCTTCAACCTGATAATTCATCTGAAGAAGCTGCATCTGGCTCATAAGCTCATTGAGAGCAGCATCCTCTTCATTTGCCTTCTTAGCCTTCTCAAAATTGAGGTAACGCTCATCCTTCTGGATTGCAGCGCCAAGTTCGCGTGTAAGTTTGATAATGTCCATTTTTTAAAACTCCTTAAAATAAATTTTTATATAAATACATCTCAGATGTAAATTATAACACTTTTTCACCGTAGACAATCCATGTTCGCGGATTTGTCACTTTTACATCGGCAAATTCACCGATAAGACTTTCATCACCGGGGAACTCAATGATGACATTTCCCTCAGTTCTTCCTGAAAGAAAGCCCTCAGTTTTACTTTTTTCTTCAACAAGAACCCTGAAGGTTTTGCCAAGCATTGAAGCTGTACGTTCACCGGCAATTCTTTCCTGAAGATCTGTAAGCTCCTTGAACCATCTTCCCTTTTCTTCTCTTGAAACAGGATCAGGCATATCATATGCCTTTGTCCCGGGACGCGGAGAGAAAATGAAAGTAAACAAGGAGGTGTATCTGACTCTTTCGATAAGAGACAAAGTATCCTTGAACTCTTCATAGGTTTCACCGGGGAAGCCTACGATAACGTCACTTGTAAGAGAAAGATCAGGCATTTTTTCGTAAGCATAATCAATAAGCGACAGATATTTTTCTCTGTCATAATGTCTGTTCATTTCCTTGAGAACTCTGTCATTACCAGACTGAAAAGGAAGGTGAAGATGCTTGGCAATCTTATCCGAAGAAGCCATAACATCAATAAGCTCTTTTGTGCAGTCTCTGGGATGGGAGGTCATAAATCTGACTATAAAATCTCCATCTATCCTGCTGATTGCCTCAAGAAGAGCAGGAAATCTTTTACTTTCATCAAGCTCCTTGTTATATGAATTGACATTCTGACCGAGAAGAGTAATTTCCTTATAGCCTCTTGAAATCACATCTCTTACCTCATCAAGCACAGCATTAAAATCACGGCTTCTTTCACGGCCCCGGACATAAGGCACAATGCAGTAAGAACAGAAATTATTGCAGCCGTACATAATGGGAATCCATGCTCTGAAAACTCCGTCTCTTTTGACGGGAAGACCTTCAGCAATTACACCGTCACTTTCGGTGATATCGATTACTCTTTTGCCTGTGCAGAGGCATCTGTAAATAAACTCGGGAAGCTTGTGTGATACGTGAGTTCCGAAAACAAGATCCACAAAGGAAAAGCTTTTTCTGATTCTTTCTGCAACCTGCTTTTGCTGAGTCATGCATCCGCACAAAGCAATGAGCATATCGGGCTTTGTTTTCTTTATTGGCTTCAAGGCTCCTACATTACCGAAAACCCGGTCTTCAGCATGCTCTCTGATTGCGCAGGTGTTATAAAGCACAAGGTCGGCTTTTTCTGCAGCATCAGTAAATTCATAGCCCATTTCAAGAAGCATACCCTGAAGTCTTTCTCCGTCAGAAACGTTTCCCTGACAACCGTAGGTATGAACAAAGGCCTTAGGAGCTTCATCGGGAAAACGGGCTGAAAGCACTGTTTTAACAAGTGTAATGTATTCTTTTTGTTTTTTTATTTCCTCATCGGTAACCAAAAATCTTTTGTTATCCAAGTTTAATCCTCCTGGACTGTTTTATCTGTATTGTCATCTGCTTCAAGCTTTGAAGCAAGCTCAATTATCTTTTTTAATCTGTGATTCACAGCGGAGCGGCTGAGAACAGGTGTACACATTTCACCAATATCCTTCAGACTTGCATCTTCATTTTCCACACGATATTTTGCAACCTGTCTGAAATCATCAGATAAGGTTTCAAGCACCTTGCTGCTTCTGAGCTTTTTAATTGCTTCAAGCTGCTGATATGATGCATTGAGAGTTTTTGAAAAGTTGGCGTTTTCAAAATTCAGTTTTCGGTTCGTATGGTTACGCATATCCTTATAAATCTTAGTGTTAAGAATTTCAAAGAAAGAGAAGGGTGCTCCGATGCTAACAAGAAGATCCTCTATACTTTCACTGTCCTTGATATAAATGACATTGACATATCTTCTGACAGTATGCTTAGCTTTGATGCCGTAATCATTCAGAAGCTTCAGAAGATCAAGGCTGAGAGTCTTGAAGGGCACAACAAATTCAAGATGATAGCTTTTGCTGGGGTCACTCGCTGTACCGCAGGAAAGAAATGCTCCTCTGAGAAAGGCGGCATCACAGCAGCTGAATTTTCTTTCCTCATCAAAGCAATCATTTGCAAGATTGCCTCTGCTGATTCTGAGTGTCGGCTCCTTGCCTGTGCAGGAAAAGCAGTCAAGAACCTTTTCTCTTATTTCAGGACAGTCAAAACCAACGGTAAACTTACCCTTATCAGAAACAGAGGTATCTGCATTAACCTTGCAGACCTTCGTTGCCAGCTCGCGATATTTTTCAGCAATTTTTCCGTTGTCGGTCATAAGAGAAATATCACCGTAGCTGAAGGATCTACCGAAAAGAAACATACCGTAAGCCATTGCATGAAGACAGCATTCGGGCATATTTTCTGTGTTTAAAAGTTCATCTTTGATATCTGAAGCGAAAGACATATATGCCCTCCTTTTTTTATTTCTTTATATCTCTGTGGCTTATACTTACATTATAGTTTTTATTTTTCAGCCGAAGCGCAAGGGACTCTGTAAAGGTCACACTGCGATGATGTCCGCCCGTGCATCCGACTGCAATCACAAGCTGACTTTTACCTTCTCTGATGCATTCAGGCACAACAAAGTCAACAAGTTCAAACAAGCGGCGCTCAAATTCGGCAGATTTTTCACTGTTCATAACAAAATCTCTGACGCCCTTGTCAAGTCCTGTCAGCTGTTTAAGCTCGGGAATATAAAAAGGATTCGGCAGAAACCTTGCATCAAAAACAAAATCAGCGTCAACGGGAATGCCATGTTTGAATCCGAAGGACATACAAAGAATGTTCATCTGCTCATTTTCCCTTGCAGAAAACATTCCTGAAACCCTCGTTTTGCATTCAGCAACAGAAAGCCCTGTTGTAGAAAGAACGAAATCAGCCTCATTACGAATGGGCGCAAGCACAGCATTTTCTTTTTCAATTGCAGAAGAAAGAGTACAGTTTTCAGAATTGACAAGAGGATGAATACGTCTTGTCTGCTTATATCTGAGCAGAAGCTCGTTTTCATCACAGTCAACAAATATAAGCTCATTTGAAACACCCAGGCCGTCAAGCTCCTGCCGTGCCTGTCTGAGCTGAGAAAGATTCAGATCCGTTCTTATATCCGTTGAAACTGCAACTCTCGAATATTTTTCCGTATCAAGAAGCAGCTTTGCAAAAACAGGAATTGTTGAAGCGGGAAGATTGTCAATGCAAAACATTCCAAGATCTTCAAGGGCATTCATCACAGCGGATTTACCTGCCCCCGACAAACCCGTCACTATTTTAAGCTGCATAATATCACCATTTATACAAATTTAATTTCTGTTTCAAGCTCAACACCGAACTTGTCATTGACAGTTTTTCTGCAGTAATCAATCAGTGCAACAATATCGTCGGTTGTGGCATTATCATAATTGATGATGAAGCCTGCGTGCTTGGGACTGACCATTGCACCGCCGATTCTGTGACCCTTAAGACCGCTCTGCTCAATAAGAGCACCTGCAAAATAGCCCTCAGGACGCTTGAAGGTACTTCCTGCGCTTGGATAATCAAGAGGCTGCTTGTCTTTTCTTCTTTCAAGAAAGCCATACATTTTTTCTTTAATTGAAGCGCTGTCGGATTTTTTCAGACTGAAAACAGCTTCAGTGATTACATAACCGCCCTTTGAATAAGCGCTTGAACGGTAAGAAAATTTCTGCTGCTCTCCGGTAAATCTGCCCGACTGTCCGTCAAAGGTTATATAAGAGCTTTCAGCAACAACATCTTTAATTTCTCCGTCATAAGCACCTGCATTCATAAATACGGCACCGCCTACCAGTCCGGGAATACCGAAAGCAAATTCAAGGCCCGAAAGAGATTCGGAAAGAGCAAATTTACAAAGTGTACCCAATGAAACACCCGCTCCGACACGAAGAGTTGTTTCATCAATTTTTTCAATGAAATCAAAGCCCTTGTCTATACTTATAACAACCTTGTCTCTGATGCCCTCATCACTTACAAGAAGGTTACTTCCGTTACCGAGAATGAAAGGCTCTTTACCGAAGCTTTTGCAGATTTCAAGAATCTTTGAAAGCTGACTGTCATTGTGAGGCTGAGTGAAAACTGCCGCCTCACCGCCGGTTCTGAAGGTTGTATGAAGCTTCATCGGCTCATTAAGCAGGAAATCGATTCCGGCAATTTCAAGCTCTTTAATAATATCTGTCAAGAGAATTCCCCCGAAAATTAATATTCAACAAGAGCGGCACCGATAATGCCTGCATCATTGCCGAGAGTTGCAACAGTAATTTCTGTCTGCTTTTCCTGATCTCTGCTGTAAACATCCTTTGCTACCTTTGCCTTAAGAGGAACAAGAAGAGTGTCACCCTCATTGCAGATACCGCCGCCGAAGCAGAGAATATCGGGCTGGAAGATATTGATAACATTTGTTGTACCTGCAGCAATATAGTCGATGTACTTTTCAACAACTGCAGTACCGTATTTGTCACCTGCTCTCATTGCATCGAAAGCAGTTCTGCCGCCTGCATTGTTTACATCACCGCCACAAAGCTCCCACATCTTGCTGTCCTTGTGAAGAAGCATTGCTTCCTTTGTCTGATTGACAAGAGCAGTTGCTGAAGCATAGCTTTCCCAGCAGCCTTTCCTGCCGCAGGTGCACTGAACGCCGTCAAGGGCAATAACAGTGTGGCCGATTTCTCCGCCTGCATCATTACAGCCTGAAAGCACCTTGCCGTTAAGGATGATACCGCTTCCGACGCCTGTGCCGAGTGTGATTGCAATAAAGCTTGATTTACCCTTACCGCAGCCTGCAAGTGCTTCACCGAGAGCTGCGCAGTTGGCATCGTTTTCAATGTAAACGGGTACGCCTGCAATTTTATCCTGAACATATTTCACGGCAGGAACATTCTTGAAGCCGAGATTGTTTGCATAAATAATCACACCGTTTGCCTTGTCACACGAACCGGGTGTACCGATACCGATTGAAGCAACCTCATCCATTGTGATTTTTGCATCCTCTGCTGCAAGTAAAACACACTTTACAATATCATCAAAAATTTCCTCTGCAGGTCTGATTGCATTTGTCTTTGTTTTTGCCTTGCCGATGATTTCATAATTTTCATTGATAACACCGACTGCAATGTTTGTTCCGCCTAAATCTACACCAATTCTGTACATAATTGTCACCTCTTAAAAATTTCCCCAGATTTTAATTTCTTCTTCCTGCGGCATAACATCATCTGTCATACCGAGATTGTGCATAAGCTCTCTTGCAGCATTATAACCCATCTTTTTCTGACGGTTGTTCATTGCCGCAACCTCAATAATAATCGCAAGATTTCGTCCAGGCATTACGGGTACAACAGTGTAAGGAACCTTAACACCGAGAATATCGGTATATTCGTTATCCATACCCATTCTGTCGTAAACCTTTTCACTGTCCCATGGCTCAAGCTGAATTACCATATTGATTTTTTCCGTAAGCTTAACAGCACCCATACCGAAAATTCGTCTCGCATTGACAATTCCGATACCTCTTAGCTCAATGAAATGTCTGATGTTGTCAGGAGCCGAGCCAACAATTGTTTTTGAGCCGGTCTTTTTAATTTCGACGGCATCGTCAGCAACAAGTCGGTGACCTCTTTTGATAAGCTCAACAGCTGTTTCACTTTTACCGATACCGCTGTCACCGAGAATCAGAACACCTTCACCGTAAACCTCAACAAATACACCGTGACGTGTGATTCTCTCAGCAAGCTCAACATTAAGATAAGCAATAACCGCTGCCATGGCTCTTGAGGTTGAATCGTTACTGAGAAGAACGGGAACCTCATATTCACGGGCAAAGCGTAAAATCTCTTCGGGACAAGGAAGAGTTCTCGTTATAATAATGCAGGCAGGCTTTTTTGACATAAAGTTTCTGACTTTTTCGAGACGTATTTCTTCAGCGTAGCTGTTAATATATTCAATTTCGGTTTTACCCATAAAATTGATGCGCTTCTCATCAAAATAATACTCATATCCCGAGAAGAAAAGTCCGGGTCTGTTGACATCGGGAGATGAAATAAAAATTTCATCGGGGCTCTTCGGAAGATAAAGAACTTCAAACTCGAGATCCTTTAGCAGCTTGGCAAGAGAAACAGAATATTGACCGCCCATAAAACACCTCCATAATATATTTAAACATAATTATACCGATATATTATATAATAAAATCACGACAATTCCAACAGTTTTAAAAGAAATTTTTGAATAAATTTCAAAAAACTTTATTTAATCACTCTTTAAAAAGTAAAAATGCGGCAATTGTCTCAATATTTGAGACAATGCCGCAAATTTTCAACACAGAAACCGCACAATCAGATGATTACACGGGATTTTTCATCACGTTCTTTTCTGAGAATCATTTCCGCTTCAAGAGGAATTTCACAATCAAAGGAGAATTTCATCATCGGGTGGTTGGTGCCTTCAATGAACTCCCCTTCTTCATTTCTGAGATTTTTGGCAACGACTCTGAAGGGAGCTTTGCCCACAGGCATCACCTCAAGCTCATCACCTTCAAAGAATCTGTTTCTCTGAGTGCAGTAAGCCACGCCGTCCTTCCAGCAATCGACAACAGCCATAACATCCCATTCTCGGTTATAACCGCCCTTATAGCTGATATTGGCATCATCAGCGGGATCACCGTAAAAGAAGCCTGTGCAGTAATCTCTGTAGCTGACCTTTTTCATCTCTTCAAGAATCCAGTTATCAGGCACATAATCATCACTCATGTTTTCAAAATAGTCGTCAATAGCCTTTCTGTATGCATTGGTTACAACTGCAACATAATACTCAGACTTGGCTCTGCCTTCAATTTTGAAGCTTGTGATGCCTGACTTTATCATTTCGGGTATGTGCTCAATCATACACATATCCTTTGAATTGAGAATATAAGTGCCTCCGTCTCCCTCATAAACTGGGAAATACTGACCCTGCCTTTTTTCTTCCATCAGAGCGTATTTCCATCTGCAGGGCTGAGCACATTCACCCTTGTTTGCATCTCTGCCGACAAGGTAATTTGAAATAAGGCATCTGCCCGAAAATGATACACACATTGCGCCGTGAACAAAGCATTCAATATCCATATCCTCGGGAATGTTATCTCTGAGAGTTTTAATCTCCTTCATGCTCAGCTCACGCGCTGTTACAACTCTTTTAGCGCCCATCTTATAAAGGGCGTTTGCCGCAGCATAGTTTACAATTCCCGATTGAGTTGAAATGTGAATTTCAATTTCGGGTGCATATTTTTTTGCATATTCGAGCACACCGAGATCTGAAATAATCAGCGCGTCAACCCCTGCTTTAACTGCATCCTCAAAGAAAGCGGGAAGCTCCGAAAGCTCGTCATTCCGGGGAAGAACATTGCAAGTCAGATACACCTTCACTCCGTGAGAGTGAGCATATTCAACAGCAGTGCACAGCTCCTGCGCATCAAAGTTTGACGGTGCTGCTCTCATTCCGAACACCTTGCCGCCAAGATAAACCGCATCGGCGCCGTAACGTACCGCCGCCTTGAGTCTTTCCATATCACCGGCGGGCGCAAGAAGCTCGGGTTTTATAATTTTATTTTCCATTTTCGACCTCAATTAATTTCCGGCAAGAACCAATGCGGCATTTGCCTGATGTTCACTGACAGTTTTTGCAAGATACATTTCACCGGATTTGCTGTGGCAGAAGAAGTTATATTCTGTGTCAGCGGGATAAAGCGCAGCCTTAATAGCTGCCGCACCGGGATTGCATATAGGTCCGGGGGGAAGCCCTTTGTTGCTGTAAGTGTTATAGGAGTTAAGATATAAGTTGTAATAGAACTCAGAGAAGATGCTGTAATCATTCTGAATTGAAATGATGTAGTCCTTTGTTGAGTTCATATCAAGTGTGGGATAAGTTGCACCGTTTTTGATTCGGTTATGAATTACTGAAGAAATAACATCCATCTGTGATTCATCCTTAGCCTCACGCTGAATAATTGAAGCAATTGTAACAATCTCATCCATAGTCATACCAAGCTCTTTGAGTCTTGCGTCATATTCTGATGTCCACTTTTTGTCGAAGTTTGAGAACAGCTTCTTAATAACAGAGCTTGCATTTTCACCGATATAAAAATCATAGGTATCAGGGAAAAGATAACCCTCAGCAAGAAGATATCTGCCGTTATCATTGGTAAGACCCTTGAGGAAAGAATACTGTCCCGCAACGCTGTCAAGGTTAGCATAAAGCTTCTCGGCTTCACAGACGTTGTATTTTTCAAGCTTTGCAAAAATCTTTGCAATTGACCAACCCTCAGGGAAGGTAAGCTTGACCGAATCCTTGTTTCCCGAACTTGAAACCATTATTGTTTCAAGCATATTTTCAATGCCCATATTTTTTTCAAGATAATAAACACCGGGAGTGTACTCAATCTGAACTGTTTTGTAAGCCTGTGTCTCACGGTCATAAACGGTAACCTCGTGATAATTTCTGAATTTACAGAAAAGATCAGTAACAAAAGGCTGCTTGACAAGTCCTTCGCTTTTAAGAATATTGAACACCTCGGCATAACGTGAGCCCTCAGGAATTGTAACAGTAACAGTTTCATTGGAACGGCCGTTGATTGAAAGAATATCATTTATAGAGCCGAGCGCAATTGTTGATGCAGAGAAGGTCAGAATAGCAATGAAAACGAGGCAGAGACAGCTTATAAGTATTGATTTACCGACATTCTGAGGTTGCCTCTCATATTGCTTTTTCTGAGGCTTTGACTGAACCTTTTTTACCTCCGGCTTTGCAGCTTTGCTTTGAGCAGGTCGTGAAGCTGTACCCGAAGGCGAGCCTTTCACACTGCCGCTTTGCATAGCAGGTCTTGAGGCAGCAGTCCTTTTCACAGGTGCTGCTTCAGGTCTTCTGCTTACGGGAGCAGCTGAACTTCTCACTTGACCCGAAGCCTTGCTTTCATTAACTGAAACAGGATCAAACATCCTCGTTGAAGACGGTGATTTATATTCAGGCACCATAGCCTCAACAGATTTATTCTCCTTCTGAAGCTGAGAAAAATCGGGAATGTAATCAACCGAATCGGGAAGATGAACAACAAAATTTTTAGGCTTTGAAGCCATCGTAAAGGGTGAACCTCCCGTTGTATCTGCATTCTTTGACACAGAATTTATATTTTCACTGAAATCTCCGAGAGCGCCTGACTTAGATGAAGTAACATTATTTCTGTTTGCAGACGGCTTGTCATTAAACGAATTGATATCATTGCTTGTAAACTTATCATCCATCACAACGTTCCTCCTTTTCATTAAAATTTATAATTCTTTTCTCTGTTACAAGAAAGTCAACTTTTTTATCAAATTCATTGCGGGGCAAATAATCCCGCAGACAGTTTTCCCTGCAAAGCCCGACTGAAGCTCCTGTGAATTTCTCAAGGAATCTGTCATAATAGCCTTTACCGTAGCCGAGTCTGTAACCCTGCAAGTCGAAGGAAAGCGCAGGGACAACACAAAGTGAATTTTCTGTCGGCACGGCAGCGGTGCACCTGCTTGTATCAGGCTCTTTAATGCCGTACATACCGTCAATCAGACCATCATCTGAAGCAACAAGGTAAAAGATCATATTGCCTTCATTGTCGGTACATTTCGGGAAAGCCACAACTATGTTTTTGTTTCTTAATTCAGAAATCAGAGCCGAAGTATCGACCTCATCAGACACAGAATAATACATAAAAACAATATCAACCTTAAAAAGCAGATTGCTTTCAAGAAAAAGTCTGCAAATATGATTATCCTTGCATTTTTTGTCGGAATCGTATTTTCTGATTTCTCTGAGCTCTTTTCTGAGAGCATTTTTATCTGAAATCATTTTCTCTGAATAGTTTTGCTGAGGTTGTCTGCAGTATCCTTATCTTTTAATGCCGCTACAATCTCAAGACCGAATTCAAGAGCAACACCTGCACCCCTTGCGGTGATAATCTGACCGTCTCTGACAACAAAGGAATCTGTCTCAACAGCACCCTCAAGGTCATTTTCAAAGCCCGGGAATGCTGTTGCCTTTTTACCCTTTAAGATGCCCTTGTGACCGAGAACAGAGGGTGCGGCACAGATGGCACAGATAAGAAGATTTTTTTCTGCCGCAAAATCAATTGCCTTCTGAACGGTTTCACTTTCTTCAAGATTGAGTGTTCCGGGCATTCCGCCGGGAAGGATTATTCCTTCAAGCTCATCACTGAGGACGACATCTTTTTCATTCAAATCACAAACAACGGAAATTCCGTGACTGCCTTTTACGGTATCAGCACCGATACCGACGGTTTTAACATCAACGCCGCTTCTCAGAAGCATATCAATGGGCGCAATAGCCTCAAGCTCTTCAAAGCCGTCTGCAAGAAAACAGTAAACCATAATTTAATTCTCCTTTTAATCAAGAGCAATATTCATATATATTTCAGCCTTTTCAGATAATTCATCAAAGACATCACTGACAGGACAAATCATACCGAATCTGATTTTCTCACTTTCCCCCAAAAGCTCAAGGTCATAAGGAGAAAAAGCAGTGGCAGCTCCAAGACAATTAAGAAGCCTTTTTTCGTCCTCGGAAAGAGTTTCTCCTCTGCTTATCAATTCGATAATTTCACCGTCATCATCTTTGATAAGAGAGAGACTTTCACCAATGTGCAAAAATTCCGCATTGTAATATCTGAGCGCGTTATAAGCATAAGCAAACTGCTCAGAGGTAAATCTGAAATGATTGCCCTCAAAAGCAAGTCTTTTATTATAAAATTCATCCCGTGTCAGTCTTGCGAAGGTTATATTATCATCGAATCTCCTGAGAAAGCAGCTGTATTTATACAATCCCTCTCTGAAGCCGAAACGGCTGTAATAATCATAAAGCCCCTCATCGGCAGGAACCAGACAGATAAAATCAAGTGATTCATTTCTGCAATAAGCAAGTGCTTCTCTGATAAGCTTTGCCATATACCCTTTTGAACGATGGCTTTCAAAGGTTGCGGCAGCATAAAGGTATCTGCCCCTGAAAAGTCTTCCTTCAAGAAGGATTTCGCCTTTAAGCAAATATAATGCGGATACGATTCGGTCTGAGGAAAGCTCTGCAAAGCATTCGGGGGCTTCGGCTGAAGGATCAAAAAGCAGATCAATATAATCATAATCTTCACCGAATGCTTCAGCCCAAAGCTCTGTGAGCATTTCTTTATATTCGAACGGATTTATAAGCATTACAACAAAACAGCCTCATATTTTTCAGGCAGCTTAACCGGATAATATGAAAGCTTTGCCTTTCTGAGATTTTCAATTCCGACGTCATCTTCTCTGTCGATATATTTATAATCTGTCAGCTCATTTCTAACAAATTCACGGTTAATCATCGGATATGCTCCGCGGACGCGGGAAAAAGCCTTCTCAAAATGGACACAGAAGGTATCATCCGAAAGCTCCTCGCCCATCGCGAAAGCAACAACCTCTCCGTCAACGCGGATGAGACCGCCTTTATATCCGAGATCGGAATAATTATCGAATACCTTACGAATGATTTTCAATTCACCTTCAACGTCTGATTTGAAATCACCCGAATATTCTTCAACCCACTTCAGACTCATCTGAAAGCACTCTTCCTTGTTATCCTCGGTGATGCTTTCATAAGACCAGTTGTTATTTTTCATAAAATAAGAAATGTGATTTCTCTTCGGCTGATATTTTTTGCCGTAAAGGTCAACCAGGTCGGTACTAAGATAAATATAATCTCTTGTGTCCCTGACCTCCTCAATACTGAATTTGCCCGGAAAAAGCTCTTCAAGTTCAAGAGCCTCACTTTTGCTCATTCCGAAAAATTCAAAGGGAATACCGCAGGACAGACCGTCATCGATAAGCATTGACAAAACCTTTTTTCTGTCCCCGTTGCCAACGGGATAACAATAAGAAATTATATCTTCCGAATACAGACATTTTGTAACAAGAAAACCTTCACACTCAGCCACCTTGAGATTGGTTTTAGCCGTGTATGAAAATATATTACCGAAGCTGTATTCACAGGTTATAAGTTCTTTTGAACTGATTTTTTCTTTTATCCATTCTTTATCTTCAATACAGGGAGAATGAAAATCAATCATTAAAGAGCTTCCTTTCAACTGTTCTGCAAACGGCGGCAGAAATTTCTTCAACACTGAAGGGCTCACCCTCAGCACCGCAGATTATTACTTCCCAGCCAAGCTTTTCGGCCGCATAATGTGCAGCCTCATGACAGGAAACAAGATATTCAACATCCTTTTCATGAACGTCAAGCTTTGCCTCGTCACCCTCATATCTCTTTCTGAGAAGCTTCTGAGAAATATCAACGGGCATATCGAGATAAATAACACAGTCGGGAGCAGGAATCCCCATAAGTCTGTATTCAAAATCAAAAAGCCACTCAAGATAACTGTCCCAGTCCTTTTTATCAAGCTTTGTCATCTGATGTGAAGCATTCGACGTTGTATAGCGGTTAGCAACAACTATTTTGTCTGACTCATATTCCTTCTGCCAATCTGTTTTGAAGCTTGCATATCTGTCAACGGCATAAAAGGTTGATGCCGCATAAGCATTGACATCGGAAGGCTTTGAGCCCATTTCACCGTGAAGATACATTTCAACAAGTGCGCATGAGCTTTTTCCGTAACAAGGGAGGTCAAGAGGATAAATCTCAAAGCCTTTTTCTTCAAGGTGCTTTTTGAGAAGGTCAGCCTGAGTTGCTTTGCCGCTTCCGTCAAGACCTTCAATTACAACCATTTTACCCATTACTGCAACTCCTTAATATGTGAGAATTACGGCAAAAACTTCAAGAGTTTCATCGTCTCTGTTAGCAATTGAATGCTCCTGTCCGCCAAGGCACAGACAGCTGTCACCGGCCTTGAGAATTTCAGTTTTACCGTTGTCATTATAGTGAGCGGTGCCTTTGATGATATAGAAGATTTCCTCTTCGCCCTCATGAACGTGGGAACCGATTGAACAATCCTTTTCAAGTGTGATTACGCCGACAAGACGTGCCTTGCCCTTATATTCGCCTGCGTTGAGAACCTGTCTAATGACAGCCTGTCCGTCTCCGCCTCTCATATTAACTTTAACTTCTGCATTCATTTCATTGTTTCTTTTAATCATTTTTACTTTCTCCCTTTCTTTTATTCAAATTATTATAGCAACTTTCAGACATTTAATCAATTACTTTTAAACAAAAAAATATTACAAAATTATTGAGCACCGCAAAAATATTATATATTACTCGGTTGACAAAAAATATGCTCTGGTTTAAAATAATTATGTATATATTTAAATTAAGGATGTGAGTAACTATGAATAAGCCCGGCGTTTACATTATCGGCGTTTCCGATTGCAACGAAGAGGTTTGCGCTGCTTCAGGAAGAATTTCAACTCAAAGCGGCTCCGCACTTGAAATTTTTGAGAGATCTCATGACAGAGAAAAAAACACTAATCTTATCAATAAGGTCACAAAATCAGGTCACACCTCAACAGTTGAACACATTTTTTTCAACCTTGCTTTTGAAAATGTTTCCGTTGTTGTTGAGCAGTTTATGATTGAGTTCAGACTTGCTTCTTTCACGGTTAAATCAAGAAGGTATGTTGATTTTGCATCTGAAGGTTATTTTGTTCCCGAATTCAACTGTGAGGAAGATAAAGAAAAATTCATCGGCGTCAGCAAAAAGCTTTTCGGCGCTTATGCCAAGCTGACCGATTCGGGTATTCCCAAGGAGGATGCAAGATTTGTTCTTCCTTATTGCTTCAACAGTAATTTCTTCTGTTCACTCGGCGGAAGAGAAATGACGAATGTTCTCCGAGCAATGATTTACGGCAGAGGTAAAAAGGTCAAGGAAATTTATGACCTCGGCATCTCTCTTCTTGAGCAGTGCAGAAAATATGCTCCCGGTGTTTTCTCCGAATTTGAAGCAAGAGAAAATAAATACTGTGACGATACTCTGACTGCATTCAAGTCAGAAGAGTCAAAGGAAAGCTCAGAGCTCACCGAAATCCTTTCTTACACAGTTGACGGTGAAAAGAATGTTGCCCGTGTTGCTCTCATTGAAAGCGGTCATTACAGCAGCAGCACAATCGAAAGCATTATTTCGAAGGAAGAAAATCTCAGAACAATCATCGATCACGTTGTTGCTTCATCAAGACCCCGAGCTCTTGAAAGCTTTAACTGCACAGTCAGATTCAATAAGGTTTCACTTGCCTGTCTAACTCATTTTGCAAGACACAGAATGCAGAGCATTGCAGTTCCAAACCTCATTGAAGCTGACAGAGACAGTTATATTATCCCCGACACACTTAAGGCTGATTCAAATCTCCTTGCAATTTATGAGGATTGCTTCAAGGAAATGAAGACGCTTTATCAGGAGCTTTCATCAAAGGGCTACACTGACAGCCAGCTTATATACTGTGTTCTTGCAGGTAACACTCTTGACATTGTGACAACAATGAATGCAAGAGAGCTTCTTCTTTTCATGAAGCTCAGAAGCTGCACACGTGCACAGTGGGAAATTCAGAATTATGCTGTTGAGCTTCTTTCAAAGCTCAGAAAGATTTCTCCCATACTTTTCTCAGGCTACGGTCCCAGCTGTTATGCCGCGGGAGCTTGTCCCGAAGGAAAAATGACCTGCGGAAGAGCAGCCGAAATCAAAGAAAAATTCAAAAGCTTATAATTATCACAAAGGGTGACACAATCAAGTGTCACCCTCTTTTATTTAATAATCGGTTCAATCTGTTTTCCGTCAATAGCAGTTAATGCGGCCTTATATGTCATTTCAAAATCACAGACAACAGAAAAAGGTTTTTTCTCAGGTGAATCCTGACTCATAGGAATAAAATAATAATGCTTGTAATTCAGTAAAGCTCCGATGTTTTTCGCGGCTCCGCTAAGGCTGTCATTTGTTGAAACTCCAAGAAGCACAGGTCTTTCGTTGCGAAGATGCGACTTCACCGCAAGAGTTACGGGAGTGTCATAAATTCCCGAAGCAAGCTTCGCAAGAGTGTTGCCCGTACAAGGCAGAACAATCATAAGATCAACCAGCTTATTCGGACCAATAGGCTCCGCCTCCTCAAGAGTTCTGATTACCTTTTTTCCCGTCAGCTGCTCAATTTTTTCAATGAAGCTTTCCGCTTTACCGAAGCGGGTATCCACTGACGCGGCATTAAAGGACATCACGGGAAGAATGCTTATCCCTTTTGAAATAAGATGCTCAATCTGCTTCAGAGATTTGTCAAAGGTACAGAAAGAACCCGTCAATGCATAACCAAAAGTAAGACCTTCCAAATTAATCCCTCCCGTCATTAAATGAATTCAAGTGAAAACTCCCCTATTTTCTCAGCTGCTGACACGGGAGTAAATTTGCCGGGCAGACCCGAACCGTCAATAAAATTATCTCTGAGGAAAATTTTTCTGTCAGCGCCGTAAGGCTTTGAAGCAAGCTCAAAGTATTTGCCTGTAAAAAAGCTTATATCCTCATTTGTGAAAAGAGGAAAAGGCACAGTGTTAAAAATGAAATCAAAAAAATGAAGACAATGTCTGAGTGCGTCAAAAGACAGTGTTTTATATCCGAGACATTCACAAATCTGAATATCAGAAGCCTTTCTTGCCGAAATATAAACCTCGACACCAAGGCAATCAAGACTTTTTGCAAGGGCTTTTCCGAGCCTTCCGAAGCCCGTCACAAGCACCTTTTTGCCGACAAGCAATTCAAGAGAGCTGTCAACAAGAAGCCTTACAGCACCCTGTGCCGTAAGAAAGGAGTTATAAATCAAAAACTCCTCAATGTCGCACAAATCAAGCACCTGTGCACCCAAATCAGAAAGAATAGCTTTCATTTCCTTCGTAAAGCTTCCGCCGATGACCTTCTGTCCTTTTCTTATATTTTCAAAAACCTCTGAAAGCTTCAGCAAAAGAATGTCATTATACGAATAAACATATTCACCGTCTTTTGTAAGCGGAACCGGAAGCATAACCGTGTCATACTGTCCGATTCTGTCGAGGTTGGTGTTTTCCTTCTGTGAATTTATATGTCTGCAGAAAAAACCTTTACCGGTGAAATATTCCTTAAGATAAGTCTGCCGTCTGTCGCCTCCGATAATTATAATACTTTGCATATTATCACCCTAATAACAGAATGATGAGTCCGTCAACAGTATGACGCCTTCTGCGTTTTCTCATTTAACGGTTTTAAGTACACTCATCAGTATATATTTATGCTGTAAAAAAAATATTGTTAATTGTAAAAAAGTGTTTACTATTTCCTCTTAATGCAATATAATGAAACAGACGAATAAAATAAGAGGTGCAAACTATGTACGATATAGATCAGTTACTCAAAAAGGTTAAACGAATTCATTTCATCGGAATCGGCGGCTCGGGCATGTGCCCCATTGCTGAAATTCTTCACACAAAGGGCTATGAAATCACCGGCTCCGACAACAACAGCGGTGACAACATTGACAAGCTTCGTTCACTCGGCATCAAGGTTATTCTCGGTCAGAAGCCCGAAAATATTGTCGGCAGTGAAATGATTATTTACACCGAAGCTATTCTTAAGGACAACCCTGAGCTTATAGCGGCACAGAACAGCGGTATTCCTATGTTTGAAAGAAGTGTTATTTTCGGTGCTCTTACAAGAAAATACAATGACTGTATTGCTGTGTGCGGAACTCACGGAAAAACAACCGTAACATCAATGCTCACTCAGATTTATGTTATGGCGGAAAAGGATCCCTCTGCCCTCATCGGCGGCAGACTGCCTCTCATTGACAGCCACGGCAGAGCAGGTCAGAGTGAAACCTTCATCTGTGAAGCATGTGAATACAGAAACCATTATCATCAGCTGTCTCCTGACACGGCGGTTATACTCAATGTGGATGAGGATCATCTTGAATTTTTCGGTAATCTTGAAAACATCATTGATTCCTTTAATCATTTTTCAGAGCTTACATCAAATGCAATCATTTATAACGGAGACGATGTAAATACAGTCAAATCCGTAGAAAAGGCTGACAAGAAAAAGATTTCCTTCGGTTTTGCTTCAACAAATGATTTTTATGCTGAAGCCATCACCTACAACCGCGGCTCCTTCGCTGAATTTGACGTGATGAGCAAGGGCGAAAAGCTCATCAGACTCAAGCTCGACATCCCCGGTGAACACAACATTCTCAATGCTCTTGCCGCTTTTGCTGCTGCAATTAACGGCGGCTGTACTCCCGAGGAATGCAAAAAAGGCATTGAGGCCTTCAAGGGCGCAGGCAGACGCTTTGAGCTTTATGGCACCTTCAACGGCATCACAATCGCAGACGATTACGCTCATCATCCCAACGAGCTTGAGGTCACACTCAACGCAATTATGAAAATGGGCTACAACACAGTCTGGGCAGTTTTCCAGCCTTTCACCTATTCAAGAACAGCCATTCTTTTTGATGATTTTGTACGTGTTCTTCAGATTCCCGATAAATGCGTTATGACCGAAATAATGGGTTCAAGAGAAGTCAACACATATGACATTTACACCAAGGACCTTGCCGAAAAAATCCCCGGCTCAGTCTGGTTTGAGGGCTTCGAGGAGACCTGCAATTATGTTCTTGAAAACGCAAAAAGCGGAGACATCATTGTTACTCTCGGCTGCGGTGATATTTACAAGGCAGCAAAGATGATGGCTGACAGGCTCAAACAGTAAAATCCACTTTTTAAATGGAATTTATTTCCTTGAATTTAAATTCCGTTACGTTACAGAATAATAACAGCGGACAAGTCAAATGCGTTTGCGACGGCCTCCGCCGATTGCGTTGCGGAGAAGTCCGTTGCAATCGATAGATTCAGTTCCCGCCTCTTTGGAGGTGGGAATTTTTTTGTTTACCTACTTGACAAACAACTGTATCATATATATAATACAGTTGTAAACCGTATTAGTCGACTAGTACACTTTAAAAATTGAAAGGCGGTGGTAAAATTGATTTCCTTTGACAGTTTTATAATGAAAGACACCTCACCGATTTATCAGCAAATTGTTCTGTATATCAAACGAGGAGTTATTGCAGGCACAATCAAAGACTCTGATGAGCTTCCCTCAAGAAGAAATCTTTCGGTGCTTCTGGGAGTCAATCCCAACACTGTGCAAAAGGCATATAAAATTCTTGAGGAAGAAAATATCATTGAATCTCACACAGGCGCCAAAAGCTACATAATCCTTACCGATGCAAAACGTCAGCAGATTCACAGTGAGCTGACAGAAAATGACGGTATCACACTTGTAAATGCAATGAAGGAAATGGGAATGAACAAGAAAGAGGCTCTTGCACTTATTGACAGATTATGGAAGGAGGAGGATTAAAATGAAAAAGTATCTTTCAGTTTTTTCTCTCTTTGTAAGAAGCAGTTTCCCGACGGTGCTCCTGCTTTCGGTTATCTCTTCTCTGATTCAGATTTTTATGTTCAAAGCAAAGGTCGAAACCCTCAGACAATGGGATGGCTCAACACTGGGATTTGAACCGATTCTTGAAAGCACAAAAGCAAGCGTAATATTTATTATATTCTTTATTATAACAGCTCTTGCTCTGAGTATTTTCTCAAGAGAAAATTCAGAAAAATGCGGATATACAATCAGAAGGCTTTCAATAAAAGAAAAAGGATTTCTTATGATGCACAGTGCTTATAACTTTATGGCTTTGGTTGCTTATCTTGTCATTACTTTTATCGGAATACTGGTTATGTTTGAGATTTACTGCAAAAAAAATGAAAATATAAATACAACATTCCCTGGATTCATCAGCAATCAGACACTTTTTCTTGCAACCTTCAGAAGTGATTATTTACATAATCTTATGCCTGTTTCGGACATAGTAACCTTTGGTAAAAATCTTATTTATGTTCTGGGCACAGCTCTTTGCAGTGCAGCGCTCCCCTATTTTCAAAGAAGAAAGGCTATTCCCTATGAGGCTCTGCTTTTTATCGCACTTGCCGGATTCACCTACATAATAAGCTGGGATCAGCTTGAAACGGAGCTTTTCAGTCTTACAGGTGCTTCGATTCTTCTGATTATTCTTATTGTCAGACTGAAAGGAGCGAATGAAAAATATGAAAACTAAAATTGAAAGATTTTTCCCTGTCGGCTATAAGTTCAAAACGGAAAAGAATATCATCATTCTTGCCTATATCATCCCCGTATTTATCTTTCTGATGGAATTCGGCTCCTGCTATTATTCAGGTTATCTGAGTCTTTTAAGCTACGGTGACGGTCCGAAAACAATCCGTCCCGACGCCACAATGCCCTATTATTACACAATGGTTGACAACACTCTTAAGCTCTTTGCGCCTACCATTCTGCTGTTTTTGTTTCTGATTGTTCTTCATTACAAATATCATATGGAAGGCAGCAAGAGCATCTATCTGATGAAAAGGCTTCCAAATAAAAACGAAATACATATCCGCTGTCTGACAGTTTCCCTTGCGGGTATTGCAACAGTTTTTCTGACAGTTTTCATGCTTATTGCGGCAACATATTATTTCTACATCAGCTTCACTCCCCCTCAGTGTCTTCCCAAGGATATTCTCGGCGGACTAATAGACAACATTATCTACCTTATAATATCGGAGGTAAAATGATATGATTAAAATTAACGGCTTAAAAAAATCCTATATCGGCAAAAAGAATGCTCTTGACGGCATTGATATTGAGTTCCCCCGCGGAGAAATTGTCGGTCTTTTCGGAGAAAACGGAGCGGGCAAGACCACTCTTATGAAATCGATTCTCGGCTTTATTTCTTACAGCGGCAGTATCACTCTTGACAGTGAGCCAATCACAAGAAAAAATATTGCAAAGCTTTCCTTTGCCACAAGTGAGCATTCATTTTTCCCTAACCTTTCAGCAAAGGGTCACAAGGAATTTTACAAGGAGCATTTTCCCGATTTTTCTGAGAAGAGATTTGACAGTCTTATGAGCTTTTTTGAGCTTAAAACTAACAAACCCGTCAAAAGCTTTTCAACTGGTCAGAAGAATCAGTTTGAGGTTATTCTTGCCCTTTCACAGGGAGCAGATTATATCCTTATGGATGAGCCCTTTGCGGGCAATGATATTTTTAACCGAGAGGATTTTTACAAGGTTCTTCTGGGTATTCTGAATGAAAATGAAACGGTTATTATTTCAACACATCTTATTGAAGAGGTTTCCGATTTCATTTCAAGAGCTGTTCTTATTCATCAGGGAAAAATCATTGCGGACAAAACCACCCTTGAGCTTGATGAAGAAAACACAGACCTTGTTTCCTTTATCAAGAAAACCTATAACTATCACAGCGACCGTGTCAGCAAGGCTCTGAATGAGCTGACAGATAAGGAGGAGTGATTATGCGCAAAGTATTGCCACTGTTTCTGACAGCTGTATTATTACTTTCTGCAGTCTTCTTATACACCTTTATCTCTTTGACAGATGAAGCAGACAATGTCACAATTACGGCTTCGACTGAAACAGGAGATAAATCCGCGGTGCAAAAGGTTTCTTTGGATTTCGGATACTCCGTAAACAACCGTCTTATCTGGGCATCAAAGCTCAGCTTCGGTGAGGAAAACAAGGTTGAAACTGACTTTATGTTTTCAAAAAATTATATTGACCGTGAAAGTGATCCCGGAAATGAAATAACTTTTTATAATGTATCAGGATATTCGATATCAGGAGAAGGCGCAGATTACAAAAACGGAACAGAATTTACGGGGCTCGACATTGCATATAAGGCTCTTTATGACCGAGCAATTCTCGGAACTGAGACTGAAGACATTGTTCGATTCAAGGATTATCAGGAGTTTTACCCTATCGAAGGTCAGATAAGAGTGAAGGACTTTTTTCTCAGCTTCGGAAATTCATACCTCTTTGTTCAGAGTGATGAAGATGCAGCCGCTTCTGAATATCTCAGCAGCTTTTTTAAAATTCCCGTTCTGGAAGATGAGAGGATTAAAATATCAATTTTTGTGGATTCAAACGGAGATGTTGGTTCCAAAAGCTTCGGTACAACCAACACCGGCAGCGACTCCTTTAACTTTTATACATCCTGTGCCGAGGATGAAAAAGGCATTTATGTTGTTTTTTCCAATCGCACAAGCAACGGAAACTGCATTGACACAAGCTTAATCCCCGGTGACTACGGCATATACTTTTTCCCCTTCACTGAAGACGGAATTGATTTAAAAGGCATCAAAAACACCTATCCCGTTGACCCCGAAACAGAGCTTATCGACATTTCAGTTAATGCTGATAAAACTGCCTTGCATCTTATTTCACGAGAAAACAACTGTCTTTATCTTAATGTAATCGATACAGACACTATGATATGCAGACAAAAGCTTCTTATCAGAAAAGGCATTCTCAACAGTCAAGATGAGGTACAGGAAAATCTTCTCGAAACCGAAGAGGATTATCTCATTTACCACGTTTATGACGATCATTACAACATTACCGTTGTTGAAATTGATGACAACGGCAACTACTCTATTGCCGCAGAAATTGAGGATTATCTGAATATTGCAGGCAACGGACCCAGCGTATGGGACGGAGAAAATCTTTATTATGCCTGCATGAAAACAGATTACGGCACTTTTGTCGGTACAACGGGCACAGTATTTTTCGGCATTGTAAACGAGGATGGTGTTGTTTTTGAGGGTGATTATAAAATGAGCCTTAACACAGGCAATGAAGTTAATTATCTCAGTAGCTATTACGCCTTTAAGGAACCTCAGAGTCTGAAAATCAACTTTGCAAAATAAAAAAATTAAAGGATTGAAACCAGTGGTTTCAATCCTTTTTTAATTATTCAAAGCCTTCAAAGGTAATGTTGTTTTTCTTCATAACATCCTCGTTGCTGATAACAGCACCTGCAGAAGGAAGATTCTTTGCCTTATATCTTGAGGGCTTTACAAATTCACCCTGAACATATTCACGGACAACGGAAAGCTTCTGATTTTTCTTAAGTGTGATACAGGCTACACCCTGAGTATCCTTCATTGCCTTGGGAAGAATCACCGAGGTGTCAATAAGAAGATATCTTCCGCCCGTTGTTTCAAGCACAAGCTCCTTATCCTCGGGCATATAGAGAATTGCTGCAAGAGATGACTTGTCACTGTAAGCCTTGATGAGCTTCTTTCTGTTGGTCTTTGTGGCATAAGATGAAAGGCTGACCTTTGCAACCTTGCCGTTATCAAAGAAGAACATCATATTACCCTTATAATCATCGGTGACAACCATATAGATTGCATTTTCCCCTTCCTCCATTTCAAGCTTTGAGGGAATGTAATCACCGAGCACGCTTGCCTTTGAATCGGCAAAATCAGATGCCTTTGCCTTATAAACCTGACATTTGTCGGTAAAGAAGAGAAGGTCTCTGTTGTTGCTTGTTTCGACGGTCATCATAATTTCGTCTGAATCCTTAAGCTTCTGCTCACCGCTCATACGAAGTGACTGAGGAGTAATCTTTTTGAAGTAGCCTTCCTTAGTAAAGAACAGAGTAACAGGATAATCAGGAATTTCCTCAGCGGCAGAAGAGTCTTCAATTTCCGAAGCGTAAATGATTTCAGACTTTCTGTCCTTGCCGTATTTCTTTGCAACATCATTAAGCTCACCGATGATGATCTTTCTGATTTTTGCCTTTGAGTCAAGGATATCCTTAAGCTCCTTGATTGTGTTTTCAAGGTTTTCAATATCCTGCAGTCGCTTGAGAATATATTCTCTGTTAAGATGACGCAGCTTGATTTCAGCAACATTTTCTGCCTGGATTTCATCAATGCCGAAGCCAATCATAAGATTAGGAACAACCTCTGACTCTTCCTCGGTCTTTCTGATGATTGCAATTGCCTTGTCAATGTCAAGAAGAATCTTTTCAAGACCTCTGAGAAGATGAAGCTTCTTTTCGGCCTTGTCAAGATCAAAGGCAACTCTGCGGCGCACACAGCGGCCTCTGAAACGAATCCATTCAATGAGAAGATCCTTGACACCCATAACTCTGGGATAACCGTCAACAAGAACATTGAAATTACAGGAAAAGCTGTCTTCAAGAGGAGTAAGCTTATAAAGCTTCTGCATCAGCTTTTCAACGTCTGTTCCACGCTTGAGGTCAATTGTGATTTTCAGACCCTGCTTATCTGTTTCATCGCGGACGTCAACGATTTCTCTGATTGAGCCCGCCTTGACTCTTTCGATAATCTTGTCAATAATAGCTTCAGCTGTTGTTGTGGGAGGAATCTGCTTAATGTCAATGCAGTTACACTGCTTGTCATATTCGTATTTTGCACGGATTTTTATACCGCCTCTGCCTGTACGGTAAATCTCTTCCATTTCATCACGGTTATAAATAATTGCACCGCCGCCGATGAAATCGGGTGCAGGCATTGTTTCAATGCAGTTGTGTGACTGATCCTTGATAAGCTCGACGGTGGTTTCACAAAGCTCTCTGAGATTAAAGGAGCAGATTGAGCTCGCCATACCGACAGCAATACCGAGGTTTACGTTTGCCAGAATTGAAGGGAATGTAACAGGCAAAAGAGAAGGCTCCTGCATTGTGCTGTCATAGTTATCAACAAAATCAATTGTGTCCTTGTCAATGTCACGGAAAAGCTCTTTACAGATTTCATCAAGCTTTGCCTCTGTGTAACGGGCGGCGGCATAGTGCATATCACGAGAGTATGCCTTGCCAAAGTTACCCTTTGAGTCAACAAAAGGATTCAGAAGAGCCTCATTGCCCTTTGACAGACGAACCATTGTTTCATAAATCGCCGCATCACCGTGAGGGTTAAGGCGCATTGTCTGACCGACAATGTTTGCTGACTTTGTTCTGCCGCCGGTAAGCAGTCCCATCTTATACATTGTGTAAAGAAGCTTTCTGTGAGAAGGCTTGAAGCCGTCAATTTCAGGTATAGCACGGGAGAGAATAACGCTCATGGCATAGGGCATATAGTTAATTTCAAGAGTGTCGGTAATATGCTGCTCAATCATTTCACCCGCATTTGCAATGTGGGTATTTTTGAGGATATCACCGTCATCCTGTTTTTTAGTTATCTTTTTTCTTGCCATATTTTACCTCACTGTTATCAGCTGACATCAGTCATATCAATATAAAGATGTCCGTAATTTGCAATATAATCCTTTCTGCCGGTAAGGTTGTCACCGAGAAGCAGATCAAACTTTTCAGCAGTAAGAGCGGCATCCGTGGGGTCAACTCTGATGAGTCTTCTTGTTGCGGGATTCATCGTTGTCAGATTCATCATATCCGCATCGTTTTCACCAAGACCCTTTGAGCGCTGAATGGTGTATTTTCGGTTTCCGATTTCCTCGATGGCGTCGGATTTTTCTTTTTCCGTGTAAGCGAACCAGGTTTCATTACCGCAGGTGATTTCATAAAGGGGTGATTCGGCAATAAATACCTTGCCCTCCTTGATGAGAGTGGGAATAAGGCGGTAAATCATTGTGAGAATCAGTGTTCTGATCTGATAACCGTCAACGTCGGCGTCGGTACAGATGATAATCTTGTTCCATCTCAGGTTGTCGATATTGAAGGTGGAAAGATTTTTCATTGACTTTGCATTAACCTCAACGCCGCAGCCAAGCACCTTGAGAAGATCGGTAATGATTTCACTTTTGAAAATCTTGTCATACTCAGATTTGAGGCAGTTAAGAATCTTACCTCTTACGGGAATGATAGCCTGATATTCAGAGTCTCTTGCCTGCTTACAGGCGCCCAATGCTGAGTCACCTTCCACTATAAACAGCTCACGCTGATTTACATCCTTGCTTCTGCAGTCGACAAACTTCTGAACTCTGTTTGCCATATCGTTGGAGGTTGCAAGAGTCTTTTTAAGGTTGAGACGGGTTGTTTCAGCCTTGATTCTGCTTCGCATATTGACAAGAACCTGATCACAGATTTTGTCAGCCTCAAGCTTGTTTTCGATGAAATAAACCTCAAGCTGATGGCGCAGAAACTCTGTCATAGCCTCCTGAATGAACTTGTTTGTGATTGCCTTCTTTGTCTGATTGAGATAAGAGGTTTCTGTTGAGAAGGATGATGAAACAAGAATCAGACAGTCGGCAACGTCCTGGAATTTAATCTTTGAGTCAGCCTTTGTGTATTTACCCGACTGCTTAAGATAAGCATCAATCTGAGCCACAAGAGCACTTTTGACAGCATTGTCGGGTGAACCGCCGAACTCAAGGAAGCTCGAGTTGTGGTAATATTCAATCAGCTGCTTTTTGTTTGAGAAGGCAAGAGCAACGTTAAGCTTTACCTTGTATTCAGGAAGATCAGCTCTGTCCTTACCACTTCGTTCAGCCTGCCAGAACTGTACGGATGAAATTGAGTCATCCCCTGCAATTTCCTTGACATAGTCGCTGATGCCGTTTTCATAATAATAAACAAAGGTTTCAAAGCCGCCCTTGATCTGATTTTTCAGTTCAAAGCGCACCTTAGGGTTGACAATTGCCTGTCTGAGCATTGTCTGCTGAAAATATTCAAGTGAAACGTCAATATCAGTGAAAACCTCTGTGTCGGGCTTCCACTTGATTCGCGTACCCGTATCCTTGCGGGCATAAGGCTCTGAGGTTAAGCCTCCCTGGTTTTCACCCTTTTTGAAGAAGAGTAAATGTCTTTCTCCTCCGCTTTTGATTTCAGCCTCCATATATTCACTTGCAAACTGAGTTGCACAAAGACCGAGACCGTTAAGTCCGAGAGAATACTCATAGCTGCCGCCTGAATTGGTTTTATACTTACCGCCGGCATAAAGCTCACAGAAAACAAGCTCCCAGTTGTATCTGTCATATTTTTCGTTGTAACCGACAGGGATACCTCGTCCGAAGTCCTGTACCTCAACCGCACCGTCACTGAAGCGGGTCACAATAATCTTGTCACCGTGGCCTTCTCTTGCTTCATCGATTGAGTTGGAAAGAATTTCAAAAATTGAATGCTCACAGCCCGAAATACCGTTTGAGCCGAAAATAACCGCAGGTCTTTTTCTGACTCTTTCGGCGCCTTCAAGCATGAGAATATCGTCATTGGAATAATCAGATTTTTTAGCCATTGTCTGTATTTTTCCTTTCTTCATTTATTCTGCTTTCTACCAAATATTGTAGATAAATGATATTTTTTACACAACAGTTATAATTTACACTATTTTTCAATAAAAATCAAGTGTTAATTGATTTCGCTTCAACAAACCATCTTCCTTCATCCTCATAAAGATAGGTCTGCTTACCCTTGACAAAGACGGTATAGCGTATTCCCGTGCCGCCGACCTTGGTTGAGCAGGCTCGTTTGACTGCGGTTATTCTGTCAATTTCAAAGCGTCTGCCGTCCTCCCATATAACAGCCATCGGTCTGACAGTACCCTGCTGATCAAAGGACGCTATCACATCAACATATATCTTTCTGTTTTCCATTTCATTCACCCTCAGCGATGCATTTTCTTCGGCAGAGTGTTTACGGTATTTTTATTTGAAGGAACCTTTTTCTCCTCCATCAGACAGGCATTAAAAATGACGTTTTCTCCGAAACGCCTTCTGATATCCATAACCGCATCGTCAATTCTCTGCTGTTTTTCGTGTTTTTTGAAATCCTGATAAAAGCTAAGCTGACAAGGCTCTCCCACCCTTCTGAGATTGATTGCCTTGACACTGACAGCTCTTACATCATAATTCCATCTGTAATTTTTGTTAAAAAGGCTGATTGCAGTCTGCGCAATTTCTGTTGCAGACTGAGAAGAAAACGGCAGCTCACACTGAAAAAGCCTTGTTGAAAACTGACTGTCTCTGACGGATATCTGCACTCCCGAAGCAACAAGCTGCTCCTGTCTGAGCCTTCGTGAAACATCCTGGCTGAGATAAAGAAAAACCTTCCACACCTCATTTGCATCAACAAGGTCCATCGTGCAGGTTATTCCGTGACCGATGCTTTTTACGGGAGCGGAATACCCCGCCTGAGCAACAGGAGAATTATCATAACCGTTGGCAAAATTCCAAAGATCAACTCCCGTTACTCCGAGAACAAGCTTCAGCCATTCAGGAGAGCACCTTGCAATGTCCCCTATTGTTTCAATACCGTAGCCTGAAAGCTTTTTTGCAGTTTTTCTGCCGACTCCCATCATTGCAGAGGAAGGCAGATTCCAGATATCCTTTTTAAAGCTGTCTTTTGAAATTTCTCTGACACTGTCAACATCAGCAAGATCACTGCCAAGCTTTGCAAAAATTTTGTTGAAGGAAACACCGATTGAAACGGTTATGCCAAGCTCATTTTTAAAGCTTTCCCTTATTTGCCGTGTAATCTGCTCTGTGCCGCCGAACAGCTTCAGACTGCCCGTGATATCACACCATGCTTCATCAAGGCCCATAGGCTCAATACGGTCAGTATAACGCCCGTATATATTATGAGCAAGACGGAAGTATTTGATGTACTGATCAAAGTGAGGCGGAACAACAATAAGATCGGGACATTTCTGCTTTGCCTGCCAGATTGCCTCACCTGTTTTCACATCAAATTTTTTTGCCTGCTGAGTCTTTGCAAGAATGATTCCGTGTCTGTCCTCCACACTGCCGCCCACGGCAACAGCCTTTCCCCGAAGCTCAGGATTAAGGGCACATTCTATGGACGCATAGCAGGAATTCATATCCGAATGAATTATTACCCTTTCCACATCACCACTCCCTCAAAAAGAACATTTGTTCGTTTTTTGATTATACAATATTTTCAGGGGTTTGTCAAGTGAAAGGAAGACCCTTCATTTACCGCGTACAAAAAAAGAGCAATCCTTCGCCGACGCCACATAAGGAAGTATTTGTTTCTCGAACAAAATTCCCTGTATTTTTGCCAAAAGCCTCGCAAGGCGACAGCCTTGCTGCATTTTATGGCTTCAATACAAGAAATTTTTAGTTCTTACGAAACTGCGAAG
>JAZOWF010000026.1:0-3107 GCA_045659065.1 Acutalibacteraceae bacterium | reverse complement strand
CCGAGAGTGAGATTGTTGCCGCAAAGGGGATCGTCTATGTAGCGCTGAACATTTTCTTTGTTTCTGCTGAGCCAGTCCTTTGAGGTTTCCGCATCCTTGATTGCAATGCAGCTGACCTTGTCAAGAAGAGCGGCAGGTGCAACAGCTCTTACATCAGCCTTTTTGCAAAGGAGTCTGATCGGCTCCTCAAGAGCAGCCATTGCGGCGGGGAGCTCACCTGTGCCGCAGATTACAAGACCTGAAAGTCCGTGGCCGTGAACAGTTGCATAAACTCTTGCACAGAAGGAGCCCATGCTGTGACCGAGAAGATAATAGGGGAGCGCGGGATAACGCTTTTTCATGATGCAGTGAAGAATGTGCATATCGTCAATAAGTCTCAGGTCGCCGTCCTCCTCAGCAAAAAAGCCCAGCTCATCAGTGCAGCTGACGCTCTTTCCGTGACCGAGGTGGTCATTACCGCAGACAATGTAGCCCTCCTTTGCAAGAAAACGTGCAAAATGGTCATATCTGCCGATATGCTCACTGACACCGTGAGCTATCTGAAAAACACCCTTGGGCTCAACGCTGTCATCCTGCCAGATACAGCATCTGATTTTGTTGACTGCGGTTGAGGATGTGAAATAAGCTTCTTTTTTGATTATAGCCAAGATATATTCCTCCTTGATTTTCATTATAAACAGATTATATAACAAACAGGCAAAATAATCAATAGTGACAGCTGTCGGATTATTTGTTTTTAAAGTATTTACTTTAAAAGGAAAATGTTATATAATTATCAGACAGGAAAATTAAAGAGGGTATAAAATGTTTGGTTATGTAAAAATTAACAAGCCTGAAATGAAGGTCAAGGAATATGAGGCTTACAGGGGAATTTACTGCTCCTTATGCAGGGCTCTGAAAAAGCATTTCGGAACAATTGCCGCAATGACTCTCAGCTATGATCTGACCTTTCTTGCTCTTATCAGACTTTCCTTCGGGGGAAAGCTTCCCGATTTCAGAAGCGGCAGATGCCGTTATAATCCTTCAAAAAAATGCAGCTACTGTGTCAACGGTGACGAGGAGCTTAAATATGCAGCGGCGGTTTCTGTTATGATGGTCTATTTCAGAATCAAGGACAATATTGCTGACGGAAGCTTTTTCCGCAGAATGCTTATGTATCTGATTCTTCCCCTTGCCGCTGTCAAATATAAAAAGGCAAAAAGAATGTACGGTGAAATTGCTCTGATGCTTGAAAAAAACATTGAAAATCAGGCTCAGGCGGAAAAATCACAGACCGACTCCACAGACATTGCCGCTCACGCTTCGGCTGATATGCTTGGCAGAATTGTTGCTTACGGCTTTGACGATAAAGAGGGCAGGCTTTACAGATTCGGCTATGCAGTCGGCAAGTGGGTTTATCTTTGCGATGCGGCCGACGATATTGAAAAGGATATCAAAAGAAATAATTACAATGTTTTTGTGAAAAAATATAATCTGCTCAATCCTGATCTGCCCGAGCAGGCGAAGCAGGAAATCACGGGCAGTCTTAACCTCTCTCTTGCAATGGCGGATGAGGTTTATGATGATATTGAAAACAAAACGATGAAGCCCATTATTGAAAACATAATTTATGACGGAATGTTCAATGTGATGAATAATATACTGAAAGGAAACGATGAAAATGAAAGATCCTTATGAGATTCTCGGCGTTCCTGCCAATGCAACTCAGGAGCAGATTAAATCTGCATACAGAGAGCTTGCAAAGAAATATCATCCTGACAGGTACATCGACAGCCCCCTTGCTGAAAATGCAAACAAAAAAATGCAGGAAATCAATGAGGCCTACGATGCAATCATTTCGGGAAGCAGAAACGGCAATACTTATACCTCAGCTTCCACAACTGATTACAAAAAAATCAAAGAGCTTATTGTCAGAGGTCAGCTTGATGAGGCTGAAAAGCTTCTTGAAAATGTCAATGAGGTTTACCGCGACGCAAAGTGGCATTATCTGAAGGGTCAGGTCAATTATAACAGAGGCTGGACCGATCAGGCTTACACTTATTTTTCAATGGCTCACAGAATGGAGCCCTCAAATCTTGAATACCGCAATGCCTTTGAAGCGGCCAATGCAAAGAGAAACGGCGGCTTCAGAACAGACAGAGGCTACACCTCCAAAAGCCGTGAATGGAGCGGTGGCAGCATCTGCCAGGGGCTTTTTTGGGCCGATTGCTGCTGTGAATGCTGCGGCGGTGACTGTATTCCCTGCTGCTGAGGTGTGAAAAATGAGTCAGAGTTCGAAAACAGCTCTGGGCGGAATGCTGACAGCTCTTTCCGTTGTTATTCTTCTTCCCACAGCCCTTGAGATTTTCGTTTATGCACTTGCGGCTTTTGCGGGAATGGTTGTTATGCTCAGTGTTATTGAGCTCGACAAAAAATGGGCATTCGGAATTTTTTCCGCAACGTCAATTTTGTCAGCACTTATTGTTCCCAACAAAGAGGCTGTTGTGTTTTACATTGCCTTTTTCGGTTATTATCCCATTGTCAAGGCTCTGCTTGAAAGCAGAATGCCAAGGGTAATTGAGTATATCCTTAAGCTTCTCATTTTCAATGCCGGTGTTATTGCCGCAACAGTGTTTATGGTCAAGGTTCTCGGTGTACCCTTTGACAGAATGATGGGAATTGAGGGTGAACAGGGATTTTTCAAAGAATTTGCCGTACCCCTGCTTCTGATTCTCGGAAACATTGTTTTTGTGGCTTATGATATTGCTTTGACAATGCTTTTCACAACCTATATAAAAGTATGGCAAAAAAGATTCAGAAAGTTATTTCGTTAATTACAGAGTAGATTTATACGCGCTGAGTGCCTTGAAGACGGGGAGTTGCTTCAGGGACGAAAGGATTTTTCTGCGATATTTAAGCCGCATCCCGCTGTGAAAATAAGGAATAGCTTTCTTTGTTTATTCATCTGCGGAAAACAAAGGAAGTGTTTTTTATGTCAAAACGAAAAAATGAAGAGAAAATCTTCACCCTTGTTTGTCTTGCCCTTTTAACTGCTATGCAGATTGTTATTGCAAGATTTCTTGTTATTCCCATAAGCGACAGTCTGAGAATGTCCTTCTCCTTTATAC
>JAZOWF010000025.1:0-6439 GCA_045659065.1 Acutalibacteraceae bacterium | reverse complement strand
CATGGGGCCGTCTGTTGAAGCGATAACAAGGATAGCACCGTCCATCTGTGCAGCACCTGTGATCATGTTCTTGATGTAGTCGGCGTGGCCGGGGCAGTCAACGTGAGCGTAGTGACGTGTTTCTGTCTCGTACTCAACGTGTGAAGTATTGATTGTAATACCTCTTTCTCTTTCTTCGGGAGCCTTATCGATGTTTGCGTAATCGATGAAGTCTGCGCCGCCCTTCATAGCGAGTGTCTTTGTGATAGCTGCTGTAAGGGTTGTCTTACCGTGGTCAACGTGGCCGATTGTACCAATGTTAACGTGGGGCTTGGTTCTTTCGAATTTTGCTTTTGCCATTGGAATCTTCCTCCTTTAATTTTAGCAATAATGTTTTTTAGTAAGCAGATAAACTGCATTGTCTATATTCTAGCAAGAATATGTGAAAAAAGCAAGTGTTTTTTGAGAAAAATTAGTCTCTCTTTGCTCTTTCTGAGATAATTCCTTCAGAAATTGACTTGGGAATCTCTTTGTAGCCATCGGGTTCCATTACATACTGGCCACGGCCCTGAGTCTTTGAACGAAGGTCAGTTGCATAGCCGAACATTTCTGCAAGAGGAACTCTTGAGTTGATCTGCTTAACACCTGTACGGTCTTCAAAGCCCTGGATTTCACCACGGCGTGAGTTGAGGTCACCGATAACGTCGCCCATATATTCTTCGGGAGTGATAACAACAACCTTCATGATGGGCTCAAGAAGAACGGGACTTGCTTTCTTAGCTGCATCCTTGAATGCCATTGAACCGGCAATCTTGAATGCCATTTCTGATGAGTCAACCTCATGGTATGAACCATCATAAAGAGTAACCTTAACGTCAACCATGCTGTAGCCGGCGATAACACCTGACTGCATAGCGCCCTGGATACCTGCATCAACGGGAGCGATGTATTCCTTGGGAATAGCACCACCGACGATGATGTTAACAAACTCGTAGCCCTTGTCGGGGTTGGGTTCGATGTTGATCTTAACGTGACCGTACTGACCCTTACCACCTGACTGACGTGCATACTTGGTATCTGAGGAAGCAGTTGTACGGATGGTTTCTCTGTAAGCAACCTGGGGCTTACCGACGTTAGCTTCAACCTTGAATTCACGGAGAAGTCTGTCAACGATGATTTCAAGATGGAGCTCACCCATACCTGCGATGATTGTCTGTCCTGTTTCTTCGTCTGTATAGCAACGGAATGTGGGATCTTCTTCAGCAAGCTTCTGAAGAGCAATACCCATCTTTTCCTGACCTGCCTTGGTCTTAGGCTCAATAGCAACACGGATAACGGGCTCGGGGAAGTTCATTGATTCAAGGATGATGGGGTTCTTTGCATCACAGAGGGTATCACCTGTTGTGGTGTTCTTAAGACCAACTGTTGCAGCAATGTCACCTGCATAAACTGTGTCAATGTCTTCACGATGGTTAGCGTGCATCTGAAGAATACGGCCTAATCTTTCTCTGTTGTTCTTAACAGAGTTGAAAACTGTTGTACCTGCATCAACAGTACCTGAATATACACGGAAGAAGCAAAGCTTGCCCATGAAGGGGTCAGTTGCAATCTTGAAGGCAAGAGCTGCAAAGGGCTCATCGTCTGATGAGTGTCTTACTTCCTCTTCTTCTGTATCGGGGTTTACACCCTTGATAGCTTCAATGTCTGTGGGAGCGGGCATATAATCAACGATGTTATCAAGAAGAGGCTGAACACCCTTGTTACGGTATGAAGTACCGCAGCAAACGGGAACCATTTCACTGGCAATTGTTGCCTTTCTGATAACCTTTTTGATTTCTTCAACTGAAGGTTCAATACCTTCAAAGTATTTTTCCATGAGCTCGTCATCCATCTCAACAACTGAGTCGATGAGGTTCTGACGGTATTCGGCTGCAAGCTCTGCAACCTCCTCAGGAATTTCTTCTACTCTTACATCTTTACCGAGGTCATCGTAATAAACGATAGCATTGTTGTTGACAAGGTCAACAATACCTCTGAATGTGCTTTCTGAGCCGATGGGGAGCTGAATGGGAACTGCATTGCAGTTAAAACGCTCCTTGATCATGCCGAGAACGCGGTAGAAGTCAGCACCCATAATGTCCATCTTGTTAACATAGATCATTCTGGGAACCTTGTACTCGTCAGCCTGTCTCCAAACTGTTTCACTCTGGGGTTCAACACCGCCCTTTGCGCAAAGAACTGTTACTGAACCGTCGAGAACACGGAGAGAACGCTGAACTTCAACAGTGAAGTCAACGTGGCCCGGAGTGTCGATGATGTTAATACGGTGATCCTTCCAGAAGCAAGTTGTTGCAGCTGAGGTGATTGTGATACCTCTTTCCTGCTCCTGCTCCATCCAGTCCATTGTTGCTGAACCGTCGTGTGTTTCACCGATCTTGTGGCTAACACCTGTATAATAGAGAATTCTTTCAGAAGTAGTGGTCTTACCGGCGTCGATATGAGCCATAATACCAATATTTCTGGTCATCTCAAGAGATACTTTACGTGCCATAATAATTATCCTCCTAACTTAAAATGTTCAAAAAATAATTACCATCTGAAATGTGCGAAAGCCTTATTAGCTTCTGCCATCTTGTGAGTATCTTCACGCTTCTTGAATGCTGAACCTGTTTCATTGGTAGCATCAATGATTTCGTTGGCAAGTCTTTCCTTCATTGTTCTTTCTGAACGCTGACGGCTGTAAAGAGTAATCCAACGAAGACCGAGAGTCTGTCTTCTTTCGGGACGGACATCCATGGGAACCTGGTAAGTTGAACCACCTACACGGCGAGCCTTAACCTCGAGTAAAGGCATAACGTTTTCCATAGCAGCCTCGAAAACTTCGAGAGGTTCCTTACCTGTCTTTTCTTTAATAATATCAAAAGCATCGTAAACGATCTTCTGAGCAACACCTTTCTTACCGTCATACATAACACTGTTGATAAGACGTGTTACAAGCTTTGAATTGTAAAGCGGATCGGGCAAAACATCACGTTTTGCAATCTGGCCTCTTCTTGGCACTGCGCTTCCCTCCTTCATAATAGTAATGATATCATAGGTACTCGAGTGACAAATTCCCGTCGGCACCAAGTCAGGTCAATTATTAACCCGCTCAGGTTTATCTGAATAAAGATAAACTGCCTGCAAGAAGATTTGTCAATTCATAGTCTTTTTCTGCCGTTCTGACACACGGCTTTTTTTCGGTATCCGTAATTTACGGATTATTTCTTAGCAGCCTTGGGACGCTTAGCACCGTACTTTGAACGGGACTGAAGTCTGCCGTTAACGCCCTGGGTATCAAGTGTACCGCGGATGATGTGGTAACGCACACCGGGAAGGTCCTTAACACGGCCGCCACGAATGAGAACAACACTGTGTTCCTGAAGGTTGTGACCGATACCGGGAATGTAAGCTGAAACTTCAATGCCGTTTGTAAGACGTACTCTGGCGATCTTACGGAGAGCTGAGTTGGGCTTCTTCGGGGTAGCTGTCTTAACTGCTGTGCAAACGCCACGCTTCTGAGGAGCGCTATGATCTGTCATAACGTTCTTCTTTGAGTTGAGACCTTTGAGAAGAGCAGGAGCCTTAGGCTTCTTGACAAGTGTTTCTCTACCGTTACGAACTAACTGATTAAAGGTAGGCATGTTTATCTCCTTTCTTGAAAATTTATTTACAGGCAAACCGACACGTCCGCAGGGCATAATTCACCCGTGCGCACTTATCAAATTTACACATGCTTGACCATTATATAACTGTTTGTAAGATTTGTCAATATTTTTTTTAAATCATAGGGCACATTGACCAAAGATTGTAATTGTGCCATAAAAACACAGCCTCAGTAAATTTATTGTAGGCATTTTTAACCAAAAAGAAACATATAATTCAATGCAGTGTGCATTGCCGTGCTTATATTTTATATATTACATTATAATACAAACACGTTTTCAAGGAAGCTGTCCATTGCTTCGGTGTATTTTTCACGGTCAACCTTAAAGGACTGAGCGTGATCGGCACCTTCAACAACAAGAAGCTGCTTGACCTCACTTGCACATCTTTCATAAAGCTCATAAACCATTGAGCAGGGAACAAGGGCATCTGTGTCTCCGTGAATAAAGAGCATGGGCACCGCAGCTTTGCTGACGGACTCAACGGGATTAAGGCTGTTGAAATCAAAGCCGATGCGTTTTTTATTGACCTCATTGACAACCCTGATAAGAGCCGTGGGAGGAATGCCGAGATCTCTGAGCTTATAATCGAAAAGGTCAACAGCTCTTGTGAAGCCGCAGTCGGCAACCACTCCCCTGACGTTTTCGGGAAGGCTTCTGCCGCTCATCATCATTACCGTTGCGCTGCCCATTGAAACACCGTGAAGCATAATGCTGATATCAGCGCCGAAGCTTTCAATCATATAAGAGAGCCACTTGATACAGTCATCGGTTTCATAATGACCGAAGGTACAATAACCGCCTTCGCTTTCACCGCTTGCAATATGGTCAACAAGAAAAACATTGTATCCCTTGCCGATATAATACTGAGCAACGCCGCAGAATTCCTTTTTGCCGTAGCTTCTGTAGCCGTGGGCGCAGAAGACGTAATTTTTGCTCTCCCCTTCCGCCTTAAGCAGATAACCGCTCAGCTTTTCACCTCTGTCGGAGATTATGCTGTGCTTTTCATAGCCGTGGTCCTCAACCCACTGCAGATTCTTTTCAAGAAAGCCGCCAAGGTGTGAAGTATCACAGCCCGAAATTTTCTGAGTAACACTCTCGGGCAGGGTCATATTTCTTTTAAAAAGCAGATCATCAATCAAACAGCAGGCACCGTAGCCGAGAGCGGCTCCTGTGCCGACTGTGCCGAGACCGAGAAGTATTTTTTTGTAAGCTTTCATATTAATCACCTCAAAAATAATTTTATCAGTCTTCTCCCCCGTTGTCAAACTTTTCCTGAGGCAGCAAAATAAAAATCCCCCAACCTCTTGACAATACCCCTTCAAAAAAGTATAATGACTAAGTCGCAAGACGCGCCGGTGTGGCGAAATCGGCAGACGCAAGGGACTTAAAATCCCTCGGTGGCAACACCGTACCGGTTCAAGTCCGGTCACCGGCACCAATACCCGAAAACCTTAGTATTTACAAGGGTTTTCGGGTTTTTGTTTTGCCTAAAATCACCCAAAAAACGGGCGAAAAAGTGACCTCAAAAAAGGGCCGAAAATGGGCACATCCCTCCAACATCCCTCCAAATTTCCGAGAAAAATTCTGAAGCACCTCGTCGGAAAGCTGAAAATGATGTTGAAAAAACATTTTTTTGAAGCGGTTACAGCTTCGGAAAATGCTCTAAAATTGCATTTGCTGAGTCCACTTTTGATGAAAAATCAAGGTGCGTGTAAATATTCGAGGTAGTAGAAATGTCGCTGTGACCTAACCACTCCTGAATATCTCTCAGATTTACTCCGTTGGAATACAAAAGACTTGCACAGCTGTGGCGTAAATCGTGGAAGCGGATTTTTCTTAATCCGTGTTTTTTAAGGAATTCGGGAAAGTATCGGGTAATATATCCCGGTGCAATAAGCTCACCGATTTGATTGACATAAACATAGTCAAGATAATCTTTGCAATATGAGTTGCCGCAGAGCTTACGGTTATATTCCTGTTCTTCCTTCATCCTTAAAAGAAGCTTTTCAAAGGGTTCTACCATCGGAAGTGTACGACAGCTTGATTTTGTTTTTGCACTGTCCTTGGGGAGCAGTTTAATTTTTCCGTCCACATTTACCTCCATTACGGTATGCTTGATTGAAAAGGTCTTTTTGTTAAAGTCAACCGCACTCCATTTAAGACCTACAACCTCGGCTCGTCTGAGGCCGTAAAAAGCCGCAAGTATAACGGCAAATTCAAGTGTATGTCCCTTGACCTTTTCAAACAGCTCTTCAAGCTCCTCTGCATCGTATGCACTGCCTACGAAAGGCTCTTTCTTCGGTCTTTGCACTCTGTCAGCAGGGTTTACGTCTATAAGCTCAATCATATAAGCGTGCTGTAAAGCTTTCCTTATATTTGCGTGACGGTGAATAACGGTATTTGCCGTTACGCCCTTTACGCTCAGCTCATAGGTGTAGTAGTCCTGAATCTGCTTTGCAGTGAGTTCTCTGAGTTTGAGTTTCGGGTGCCTTTCTTCAAAGTAAGGAATTATATCTCTTTTCACAGAGTAGGAATAGCCGCTGTAGGTTGATGCTGATACTGAGTATTTAACCATTTCAAGCCATTCCAGAAGAAAGGTTGTGAATAGAATGTTTTTCTCATCCTTTGCTTCCTCTTCTTCCTTTCTTTTTTCTTCAAGCTCGAGAAGCTCAGCTTCCTTTTCTTTGATTGCCTCTCTGAGCATCTGCTCAGCTTTCTTTTTGTTACCCTTTACGGGTAAACCGGTTGATTTT
>JAZOWF010000024.1:0-11862 GCA_045659065.1 Acutalibacteraceae bacterium | reverse complement strand
ATGATTATCTCAAGAATCAACGGCTTCACATATGTTCAGACTGAATTTGATCCCTATTCAGAAACAGTCAAGGTTGTTAACGAAACTCCCTATTCAAACGGTGACAGAGCTAAGGTTAAGTGCTACGGCTCAGACAACGTTACCGAAGGCGTTGCAATCATGAAGCTTGAAAACGTTGGTGTTTCCATCACAGGTAACTCAACTAACCCCACACGTTTCCAGCATCCCGTTGCAGGCACCTACAAGAAGTGGTGTAACGAAAACGGTGTAAGCTACTTCTCAGTTGCATCAGGTGGCGGTACAGGTCGTACACTTCATCCCGACAACATGGCAGCAGGTCCTGCTTCCTACGGTATGACAGACACAATGGGCAGAATGCACTCAGACGCTCAGTTTGCAGGTTCCTCATCAGTTCCCGCTCACGTTGAAATGATGGGCCTCATCGGCGCAGGTAACAACCCCATGGTTGGTATGACTGTTGCATGTGCAGTTGCTATTGAAGAGGCAAGCAAGTAATTCCTTTATTTACAAGGCTTCGTGAGACTTTTTAAGACTTCTGAAGTTCTTTAAAAAATCTCTTCACATTAAAATTAAACATTAAAAACTTAGACACATCATTTTTGAGTTTTCTCAGATGATGTGTCTATCTTTTTTATATGAAATGTGAGGGATTTTTGATGAAGAAATTGAAGATAACAGCAACTAAAACATTGACATTTCAGGAGGGATTATTAAATATATCTAATTTTTACAAAATACAACAGTTCACTTGAAATAATAAGTATAAAATGACAATATTTTTGCTTTTTTGGATCTGAAAAATATTGAAAAGCGTATACAATTGTAGTATAATCAATTTTAGATGATTATAAGGAGATGATTTTTTGGAAAAGAAACTTGAAATCAAATCAAAAAAATATCGGGGAGAAACTACCGTAATTTCGTCAAGAGTGTCGATTGATCTTGTTGAAAAGCTGGATGAAATTGCAAAAGACAGTGGCAGAACGAGAAATGAAATAATTCAGCTATGTCTTGAATTTGCAGCGGACAATATTGAGATTACAGAATAATAAAAAGGAGAAAATATTATGTCAATTTTAAAATGTAAAATGTGTGGCGGCGACCTTGATGTTGCCGAGGAAACGAATATCATCGAATGTGATTACTGCGGCACAAAGCAGACCGTGCCGAGTGCAGACAATGAAAAGAAGATTAATCTTTTCAATCGTGCCAACAGACTTCGTATGGCGAGTGAGTTTGATAAGGCTACAGGCATTTACGAAAATATTATTGCTGAATTTCCTGAGGAAGCAGAAGCTTATTGGGGACTTTGCCTTTGCAATTACGGTATAGAATACGTTGATGATCCGGCAACAGCAAAGAAAATCCCTACCTGCCACAGAGCTTCTTTTGAGTCTTTGCAGAAGGATGAAAACTTTGAACTTGCACTTGAATATGCAGATGTAGTTGCACAGAAGGTTTACCGTGATGAGGCAAGGGAAATCGACAGGATTATGAGTGAAATTCTTGCTGTAAGTAAAAACGAAAAGCCTTACGATGTTTTTATCTGCTACAAGGAAACTGACGATAAGGGTGAAAGAACAGTTGACAGTGTTCTTGCTTATGATATTTATGAAGCACTTACAGCAAAAGGCTTAAATGTTTTCTTTGCAAGAGTAACTTTGGAGGATAAGCTCGGCAGACAGTACGAGCCTTATATCTTTGCCGCTCTTAACAGTGCAAAGGTTATGCTTTCAATCGGTACAAGGTACGAGTATTTCCATGCAGTATGGGTTAAGAATGAATGGTCACGTTTCCTTAAGCTTATGGCAAAGGATAAATCAAAGGTGCTTATTCCTTGCTTTAAGGATATTGACGCTTATGATATGCCTGATGAATTCAAGGGCTTACAGGCACAGGATTTAGGCAAGCTCGGTGCGGTACAGGATATTGTAAGAGGTGTGGAGAAGCTTATCTCTAAAAATGAACCAACACAGACTACAGTTGAAAAGGTTGTTGTCAATCAGAGTGGCGGACCTAATGTTGAAGCACTTTTAAAGCGTGGTAATATGGCTCTTGAGGATAGTGAATGGGACAAGGCAAAAGATTTTTTTGACCAGGTGCTTAATATGGACGCTGAATGTGCCGAGGCTTATTTAGGCTTGGCTATGGCAGATGAGAAAGTGTGTAATTTAAATATAAATGTTTTCAATCTTGAAAACAGGAATTTTCTTCGTGCAAAGCAGTTCGCTGACAATGATTTGCTTGACAAAATAGCAATAGTTGAGAAAAATGTTAATGAAGAATTTAGAAGAAAAGAAGCAGAAAAAATCAAAAAGGCGAAAGCAGCTGAAGAAGAACGAATTCGAAAAGAAAAAGAAGCTGAAGAAAAGCGTAAAGAAAATATAATAAAATGTGAAGTTGCCCGAAAAAAAATAAGAAAATCACACAATATAATTTCGGCAGGATACAGCCACACAGTAGGTCTTAAATCAGACGGTACAGTTGTAGCGGTTGGTGAAAATCACGACAATCAGTGTGATGTTTCAAAGTGGAATAACATTGTAGCAATAGCTGCAGGCTATGATTACACAGTAGGGTTAAAATCAGACGGTACAGTTGTAGCGGTTGGTAAAAATAGCTACAATCAGTGCGATGTTTCAAAGTGGAATAACATTGTAGCAATAGCTGCAGGCGATTTTCACACAGTAGGGTTAAAATCAGACGGTACAGTTGTAGCGGTTGGTGATAATCACCACAATCAGTGCAATGTTTCGAACTGGAATAACATTGTAGCAATAGCTGCAGGCGATTATCACACAGTAGGGTTAAAATCAGACGGTACAGTTGTAGCGGTTGGTGATCACAAATACAATCAGTGTGATGTTTCAAAGTGGAAACTGTTTGATAATTATGATAACTTAGAAGAAGAAAAAAGAACTAAAATGGCAGTAACGGCAAAAAAAATGGCAGAAGAAAAACGCATTGCAGAAGAACAAGTAGCAGTCCGTCGTTCTCAAGGCCTTTGCCAGCACTGCGGCGGCACTTTAAAAGGTCTGTTCACAAAGAAATGCACCAAGTGCGGCAAAGAAAAGGATTATTGATAAACTTAAACATAAATACAGATATAAAAGGAGAAAACTAAAATGTCTAAATTTGTAATCGAATGTCCCCAGTGCCATAACTACACAATGGCTTCAAAAGTATTTAACCGTCACGTGCAGTGTACCTGCGGCTATGAAATTTCTGTTTCCCGTGACAAAATAGCAGCAAAGGAGTGCGCTCACTGTCATAACACTGTTCTCTTTGATCAGTCAAAGGGTGAGAAGGCTCTCTGTCCTGTATGTAAGGAGCCCATAAATACAACCGAAAGCATGAAAAATGCAGTTGAAATGCACTGTCCTTCATGCTCCTGCGCTCTTATTACTGCAAAGAACGCATCTACATATACCTGTCCTCTTTGTGAAACAGTAATTGATGTTCAGAAGCAGATTGCAAAGGAAGAGGTTAAAAATCAGGGCCTTGCAAGTGTAATCAAATATGAGGGCGAAAACGATGTCTTTGTATGGAAGCATCCCATTGAAGATTTCAACCTCGGCTCACAGCTTATCGTTCATGAAAGTCAGGAGGCACTTTTCTTCCGTGACGGTCAGGCTCTCGACCTTTTCGGTGCAGGACGTTATACCCTTGCAACACAGAATCTTCCTGCTCTCGAAACACTTTACAAATTACCCACAAATGCAGATGAATTCTTCCACTCTGAGGTTTATTTCATCAATATGACTACTCAGATGGGCATTAAATGGGGCACAGATTCAAAGGTTCGTCTCTTTGACCCCGCTTCAGGCTTACATATTGAAATCGGTGCCTGCGGTCAATTCAACCTCCGTGTAAACAATTCAAGAAAGCTTGTGCTTAAGCTTGTCGGCACTGCGGGTATGTTTACTCAGAGCGAGATAAACGGCGAGGAATCTTACGGCGTCACACTTGTTGTAGGTAAGTTCAAGGCTCTTATTATGAATAAGGTCAAGGCAAACCTTGCCCGTGTAATCAAAGAGAACAGCATTAATATTCTCGAAATTGATGAGCATATTGATGTAATTTCAGAAAAGATGACTGCTCTTCTCAATGAAACTCTTGAGGAGTACGGTCTTACTATGCCCGAATTCTATATCACCAATATAGTTACTCCTGATGATGACCCGAACTACAGAAGACTCCGTCAGCAGTTTGCCGAGAAGACTCTTCGTGTCCGTGAAGAGGAGGTAAGAAAAGCAGAAGCAGAAGCTGCACAGTCAAGAAAAATCATCGAAGCACAGACCGAAGCACAGTTAAAGCTCGTCGGTGCTCAAGGTGAAGCGGAGGCACTTAAAATCAAAGCTCAGGCAGAGGCAGAAGCATATAAGGCACAGGCCTTTGCAGAGGCAGCCGAAATGCAGGCTAAAGGTTATACCTATCAGCAGGAAACTGCACGTATGGTCGGTATGGAAGCTATGCAGAACGGTCTTACCGGCGGAGAAGGCGGTGGAGCTATGGGCGGTCTTGGTGACGTTGCTTCACTCGGTGTTGCACTCGGTGCTATGGGTGGTGTTATCGGTATGACCAAGGAAGCACTTAACCCCATTATGGGCGGTGCTGCTGATTTAGGTGCGGGCTTCGGTAATGTTGTGGCGGGGGATGTTCCTGCTGCTGAAACCTGGGATTGTGCTTGTGGCACAAAGGGTATTGCAGGCAACTTCTGCAGTAACTGCGGTGCGAAAAAGCCTGCTCCTGTTGAAAGTTGGGACTGCGCTTGCGGTAATAAGGGTATAACAGGTAATTACTGCTCTAACTGTGGCGCCAAAAAGCCTGAGCCTCCCAAGGCTTGGGACTGTGCCTGCGGTAACAAAGGTATAACAGGTAACTTCTGCAGTAATTGTGGCTCAAAGAAGCCTGAAGAACCAACAACATGGGACTGCTCTTGCGGAAATAAAGGCATAACAGGTAAATTCTGCAGTAACTGCGGAAATGCCAAGGAGGGTTAATTATGAAAAAATTTGATAAAAGCACAATAAAAAATCTTACCATTTTTGCTGTTGTTCTTGTGATTTATAATGTTATCAGCTTTGCAATACCCTTTAAGCACACTCCTACATTCTGGGGTGCATATGCATTCGGTATGATTGCTGTTCTGCTCCAGTTGGGAATAGTTCTCCTTGCCGCCAACGGTGCCGAAACTCTTCGTAAAAAGGTTTATGCTTTCCCTGTGTTCAGAATGGGAATCATTTATCTTGCCGTTCAGCTTGGTGTATCCCTTGTTTTTACCGTTGCAGCTAATTTTATTGAGAATTTCCCCGGTTGGATTATATATGTTATCAGCGTAATTGTTCTCGGTGTGTTCATCATTCTTGTTCTTCTTACTGATACAGCCAAAGAAGAAATTATAAAGCTTGAAGAAGAGGAAGAGCGTCAGACCGTTCAGGTGAAAACCTTCCGTATAAACATCGACAGCATTATGCGCAGAGCAGAGGATAAGGATTTACTTAAGCTCCTTGAAAAGCTCAGCGATACTGCCAGATACAGCGATCCCGTATCCTGCGAGGAGCTGTATGCAATCGAAAGTGAAATTACCGATAAAATCGGTGAGCTTGGTACTGTTGTCAAGGCAGGGGATGTTTCCTATGCTAAAGACCTTACTGAACAGATTATAGATTTGTTTGAAGACAGAAACGCACAGTGTAAGGCTTATAAGAGAAGATAAAAATATCTGCACAGAAAAAGGAGAGAAAATTATGGCAATGTTACAATGTGAGGTTTGTGGCGGTAAGCTTACCGGTAAGCCCGGCGGAATATTTGAGTGCGAGTATTGCGGTATGCAGTACGATACATCATGGGCAAAAGCCAAAATTCAGGAAATAAAAGGTACCGTTCAGGTAGAGGGAACGGTTGAAGTTACCGGTACGGTAAAGGTTGAGGGAAGCGCTAATGTTGAAAGCCTTCTTAAGCGAGGTAATGATGCTCTTGAAGACGGCAGTTTTTCAGAAGCGAAAACTCATTTTGACAAAGTTCTTGATATTGATGCTGAATGTGCCGAGGCTTATTTAGGTATTGCTTTGGCAATAAAAAATGAAAAAAATATCAAAGACCTTATATATAACGAAAAAACAGACTCATCCTATTATGAAAGAGCGAAGAAATATGCCGATGATTCACTTCGTGAAAAACTGAATTCTTTGGAAAAAGAAAAGGCTGAATATAAGGAAAGTCAGAAGAAAAAAATCAATGAACACAGAAACAGAATCATAAATGCACGAAATATGATTAGTGCATCAGACAGGATTTCTGTTGGTTTGAAATCTGACGGCACTGTTATTTTGGCGGGTGATTATAGAAAATCATATTGTAAAGCTTCATCTTGGAGAGATATTGTTGCGGTATCTGCTGCTGAGCATCACATAGTCGGACTTAAGTCTGACGGTACTGTTGTTGCGACCTTTTACCAAAAAGATGAATTTTATGATTATGGACAATGCAAGATTAGAGGGTGGAAAGATATAGTTGCTGTTGCTGCCGGTAACCGCTTTACCGTAGGCTTGAAATCTGACGGTACAGTTGTTGTAACTGCTTTCGATGATAAACATAAAACCTATGAATCTGCATTTTATGCTGATCTTATAAAAAAATGGAAAAACATTACATCGATAGCCGCAGGCAACGAGCATATTGTAGGCTTAAAATCAGACGGTACGGTTGTTGCATCCCGCTATGCTGACAATATGTATGGTGGTACTACAACTGATGTTAATAAATGGACAGATATTATAGCGATTTCAGCCGGATATTCAACTGTAGGCTTGAAATCAGATGGTACCGTTGTTGAAACGGGATTCGGTAATTCAAAGGTAGAAAACTGGTCTGACATTATTGCAATTTCTGCCCAAGGAAATAATGTAATGGGTTTAAGAGTTGACGGAACTGTAGTTTCAGTAAAGTCCTCAGAAGATATAGCAGGTTCATCATATAGCGGACAGTATGATATTGAATCATGGACAGATATAGTTGCACTTTCTACCTCAAAAGAGCATACGCTCGGTCTTAAATCCGATGGTACTGTTATCAGCACTGAATATATATTTATGGAAGACGAAGATGAAGAAGATGATGATTACAGGAGTTATTATTATGGTCAATGTGATGTGGAGAAATGGAAACTTTTTGATGATTTAAGCAATATTGAAGAAGAACGTAAAATTAAAACTGAAAAAAATAAACAACTTGATGAGAAAAAAAGAATAGAAAAAGAAAAGCAAAGAGCAGAAGAGAAGCGAATAGCAGAAGAAAAACGACTTGAAGAAGAAAAGCTACGCATAGAACTGCAAAAAGCTTATTTCTGTCAGCAAGGTCTTTGTCGGCATTGTGGCGCTCCCTTTAAAGGCTTGTTTAAGAAAGTATGTATCTATTGCGGCAAAGAAAAGGATTATTGATACAAGGAGAGAAAAATCATGGCAATGTTACAATGTGAGGTTTGCGGCGGTAAGCTTGTAGGCAAGCCTGACGGCATTTATGAATGTGAATATTGCGGTATGCAGTACGATACATCATGGGCAAAAGCCAAGGTGCAGGAAATAAAAGGTACTGTTCAGGTAGAGGGAACGGTTGAGGTTAAAGGTACGGTAAAGGTTGAAGGCAGCGCTAATCTTGAAAGTTTCTTAAAGCGCGGCAAGCTTGCTCTTGAAGACGAGGATTTTGATGAGGCAAAAACTCATTTCAATAAGGCTCTTGATATTGATGCTGAATGCGTTGAGGCTTATCTTGGTCTTGCAATGGCCGATGTAGAAGTATGCGAAATAGATTGCTTTGCTTATGCGGAAGAACTTGATAATAAATATTATCTCAAAGCGAAGAAGTTTGCTGACAAAAAATTACTTAAAGAGTTAGAAGCTTACGAAAAAGAGGCAGAGGAATATTTTGAGGAAGAGGCAAGAAAGGCAGCAGAAGAAAAAGCAATAAAAGAAAAAAATCTTCAGGATAACAATAAAAGACTTGAATTTATAAGAGAAAAACGCAGACCGGCAACTAATATGGTTTCCTGTCAAAGAGATATAGTTGCATTGAATTCTGATGGCACAGTAGTCGAAACATCAATATGTAAAGATGCATCTTTGTGGAGCAATATAATTGCAGTTTCAAATAGTACCGGTCATTTGGTAGGGCTGAAAGCCGATGGAACTGTTGTTGCGTGCGGATGGGATTCCTGCGGACAATGTGATGTTTCGGAGTGGACAGGTATAGTAGCAATTGCCACAGGTTATGAGCATACTATAGGTCTTAAATCTGACGGAACTGTTGTTGCAACGAAGTTTATAGGCACGGAGGATTATCATCGTGATTACAGGCAGAGTGATGTTTCTGAGTGGAAGGATATAGTAGCCATTGGAGCCGGAAAACATTATTCTGTAGGTCCTAAATCTGATGGAACTGTTGTTGTTGCCGGATCATTATTGGGCGGCGATAAGTATTTATATTGGAAGGATATCGTTTCTGTTGCAGCAGGTAAGAACAATATAATGGGTGTAAAAGCGGACGGAACAGTCGTCAGGAATCAATTGAGTGAATGGGAACTGCGAGATTGTGAAAAATGGCAGGATATAGTTTTTGCTTCATATGGAGATTATCACGTGGTTGGTCTTAAAGCGGACGGTACGGTTGTAGCGGCTGGTGATAATAAAACCGGACAATGTGAAGTTTCGGACTGGAAAAACATTCTGGCTGTTTTTGCAGGAGGAAGCTGCACAGTGGGCTTAAAAGCAGATGGAACTATTGTATATGCAGGTGATAGCGACGAAGATGCATCTGTTATATCTGAATGGAAGCTTTTTGATGATTTTGTTAATCTTGAAGAAGAGCAAAAAGCAAGAATGCCTGAAGCACACCTTGCCAAGGAAAAATTGGTAATTGAAGACAAGCGAAAAAGGGAAGAGTATCAGAAATCAACGTATCGCAGAGAAAAACGATGCCAACACTGCGGCGGAACATTCAATGGTGTATTTAAAAAAGTGTGTACCAACTGCGGCAAAGAAAAGGATTATTGATACAAGGAGAGAAAAATCATGGCAATCTTCAAATGTAAAATGTGCGGTGGCGCACTTGAAATAAATGAAAACATCACCGTTGCGGAATGTGAGTACTGTGGCTCAAAGCAGACAGTGCCTTCAAAAAAGGACGAGGTTGTAACCAACCTTTTCAACAGAGCAAACAATTTAAGATTAAAGAATGAGTTTGACAAAGCGGCAGAGGTTTATAATAAAATCCTCAACGAAAATGATGCTGATGCCGAGGCCCATTGGGGTCTGGTGCTTTGTAAGTACGGTATCGAATATGTAGAGGATCCTAAAACCTATAAGCGTATACCCACCTGCCACAGAACACAGTATACCTCTGTACTTTCTGATGCCGATTATCTTGCCGCAGTAGAAAATGCAGATGCAGTAAGTAAGGAAGTGTATGCAGCAGAAGCAAAAGAAATAGCAGAGCTGCAGAAGTCAATTCTTGCTATCGTTAAGGATGAAAAGCCCTTTGATGTTTTCATCTGCTACAAGGAAACCGATGAAAACGGCAAGCGTACCGTTGACAGCGCTCTTGCTAACGATATTTACTATCAGCTTGAAAAGGAAGGTCTTCGTGTATTCTATGCAGCCATCACATTAGAGGACAAGCTCGGTGTAGAGTATGAGCCTTACATATTTGCTGCTCTCAACAGTGCAAAGGTTATGCTTGCTATCGGTACAAAGCCCGAATACTTCAATGCTGTATGGGTAAAGAATGAGTGGTCAAGATATCTCGGTATAATGAAAACTGACCGTGAAAAGATGCTTATTCCCTGCTACAGAGATATGGACGCTTATGACCTTCCTGAAGAGTTTGCACACCTTCAGGCACAGGATATGAGTAAAATCGGCTTTATCAATGACATTGTAAGAGGTATAAAGAAGGTTGTTGTCAAGGAAGAAAAGAAGGTTGATGTGATAAAAGAAACAGTAGTTACTGAAGCTACTGCAAATATCACACCTCTTCTGGAACGAGCTTTTATGTTCCTTGAAGACGGTGATTGGAATTCAGCATGCGAATATTGCGAAAAAGTATTGGATGCTGATCCTAAAAATGCACAGGCATATCTTGGCAAGCTGATGGCTGACCAAAGAGTTAAAACACAAGAGCATCTGAAAAACTGTGAAAAGCCTTTTGATACAAATAATAATTATCAAAAAATCTTACGTTTTGGTGATGAAGAGTTAAAAAATGTTCTTATCGGTTACGTGGAGCACATCAAAACCCGAAACGAAGAAGCTCGTCTCAGTGAAGCTTATACACGTGCTGAAAATCATATGAATAAAGCCGGAACAGAGGAAGCTTACAAGGAAGCAGCACAGCTTTTTGAAAAAATCAAAGAATATAAGGATTCGGACAAGCTTTCAAAGGAATGCTATGAAAAAGCAGAAGTTGCACGAAAAGATACACTTTACGATGCAGGTAAATCAAAAATGGCTGACGGTGATATTCCCGGTTACAAAGAAGCAATTAAAATTTTTACTACTGTTTCTGATTGGAAAGATGCTGACGAAAAGATTGCTGAATGTGAAAGGAAGATTGCTGAAATAGAAGCTCAAAAAGAGGCGGTGCGTATAGAACGTGAGCGCAAAGAGGAAGAAGCTAAAATAAAAGCAAACGAAGAAGCCACTGCCCGTAAGAAAAAGGTAAAAAAATTAACTGCAATTATTGTTCCTGTTATTATAGTTGTTGTTATTTTGTTGAATACTGTCGTAATACCTAGTATTAGATATAGCAATGCTGTTTCTTCAATTGATGAAGGTAAGTATGCGGCGGCTTTCAGTGGGTTAAGCAAATTAGGTGACTATAAGGGTTCTCATGAGCTTATTTTTGCTAACCTTGATAAAATCACAATACGTGAGACTGTTTCGGCAGGTTTCCGTCACACGGTAGGATTAAAAGCAGGCGGTACAGTTGTTGCTGCAGGTGATAACGGTTTTGGTCAGTGCGATGTTTCTAAGTGGAGAGATATTGTAGCTGTTTCAACAGCTTCCGATTATACAGTAGGGCTTAAATCCGATGGCACAGTTGTTGCTGCGGGTGATAACGGTTATGGTCAGTGCGATGTTTCTAAGTGGAGAGACATTATAGCTGTTTCGGCAGGCGCCGGTCACACAGTAGGACTTAAAGCTGACGGTACAGTTGTTGCTGTGGGCTTTAACAAAAGTGGTCAGTGTGATGTTTCTGAGTGGACTGATATTGTATCTGTTTCGGTAGGTGGCAATCACACAGTAGGACTTAAAGCTGACGGCACAGTTGTGGCTGTTGGTTATAATGAATATGGACAGTGCGATGTTTCCAAGTGGACTGATATTGTATCTGTTTCAGCAGATGTTAAGTGCACAGTAGGCTTAAAAGCTGACGGCACAGTTGTGGCTGTTGGTGAAAATGTTTATGGTGAGTGCAATGTTTCCGAATGGAATGATATTATAGCTGTTTCAGCAGGTTACCAATATACTGTAGGATTAAAATCAAATGGAACAGTTGTTGCTGTGGGCTTTAACGATTTCGGACAGTGCGATGTTTCTGAGTGGACTGATATTGTAGCTGTTTCGGCGGGTGTGGCTCACACAGTAGGTTTAAAATCTGATGGTACTGTTGTTACTACTGATAATAGAGATAATGTATCTGATTGGACAGATATAATTGCTATTTCTGCAGGTGGTGGCCATACTGTAGGACTTAAATCAGATGGTACTGTTCTGGCAACTAGTAATAACAATTATGGCCAATGTAACGTGAACGATTGGACGGATATAACTGCAATTTATGCAG
>JAZOWF010000023.1:0-54270 GCA_045659065.1 Acutalibacteraceae bacterium | reverse complement strand
TCAGTTTTTTTCAAGAATTTTCATCATATCTTCAATTGATGTAAAATGAATGGGTGTAATTCCCAGCTTTTCAATGCCTACAAGGTTTTTTGCCGTGTCATCAACAAAGAAGATTTCGTCAAATTTTTCTTCAAACATATTCAGACAGTGTTCGTAAATTTCAAGGTCAGGCTTTGCCATTTTTACCGCACTAGAAATACAGACCCTGTCAAAAAGGGGATAAAGGCCGTGCTGTTCAAAAAGCTTTTCCACAAAGCCCTCAGGAGCATTTGACAAAAGAGCAATTGCAGAATTTTCACGAAGCTTTTTTATTGCTTCAACCATTTTTTCATCAAGTCTTACAAGGCTTTCCCATTGGGAGAGAAGATAGTCCTTATCAAGCTTTAGCTCCTTTGCCATATTTTCAAAAAGCTCATCGTAGCTGACAAGACCCTTGTCGGCGGGAATGAAAAATTTATCCTTAAGCTCTGCCGCTGTTTCCGGAGGAAAATGACTGCGGAAAAAAACAGGTGCAATTTCCCCGAAGATGACGCCGAAGCAATCGAAGATTATAAGTCGTTTTTTCATAGGTAACCTCTTTTCTTTTTTTCAAAATTATATCAGCATGAGGACTTATTGTCAATAAAGCAAGAGAATGAACAAAAAAACGCACCTGTTAACAATATGTTCATAAAGCTTTGTAATTTATGAATAATATATGTGTTACACTTTCTGAGTTAAAAGCATTTATTTCAGGAGGCAAAAAAATGAAAATTCTTAAAAAACAATTATGTATTATTCTTGCGGCAATTATGCTCCTTGGATGCATGAGTACAGCCGTAACGGCGGTTGAAAAAGATGATTATGATCATCTTCCTCAGGTTTATGTAACAGGCTTTGCATCAGCAAATATCTATTACGAAAATGACCCTGAAAAGAAACCTCTTTTCTTCCCCTTTGATACAGACAGAATTCTCGGCAATATCTGGAACATCGACAATTATCTTGTTGATTCTATAAAGCAGGGTAATGCCAATCTTCTCAGCCACTGTGTTTATTCATTCCTTTGGGACACCTTCGGTATGCTTGGCTTTGACCCCGACGGCACTATGAGAGACGGTGTTACAATTGAAGAGACAGTACTCACTTATGATGGTGACGGCAAATACACCTTCTATTATGACAGCCGACTCAGTCCCGTAACAGTTGCTTATCAGCTTCGTGATTACATTGAGCTTGTAAAAGCGGATTCAGGCTCAGACAAAATTGAGCTTGTCGGTTCAAGCTACGGTGCAGCGGTAGTTACTGCATATCTCAATGAATTTGAAAACAACCTTGATGACCTTGATTCAGTTGTACTGTGTGTTCCTTCAGTTAACGGTGTAGGCTTTATCGGTGAGCTTATCAACGGTGAGCTTAATGTTGATCCCGCTGCTCTTAAGGATTTTGTTTATGACAGCATCGGTATGAAGCAGACCGGCAACTTCCTTGGACTTCTCGAACAGGCAGGTATTCTTGAGCCTCTTCTTGATGCAATGTTTGTGCCTGTTTTAAGATATGCCATTTTTGATGCTATTCAGAAAATCGGACGTGACCTTCTTGCAACAATTCCTGCAATCTGGGTTTGCGTTGAGGATGAATATTACGAATCCGCAAAGGCAAATATGTATGGTGAAAACTATGATTCACCCGATCATCCTTATGCATGGATTATCAGTGAAATGGACTATTATCACTATAACATTATGCTCAGATCGGAAGAAATTCTTCTCAAAGCAAAGGATAAGGTCAAGCTTTCAGTTATCTGTAAATACGGTACTCCCGCAATTCCTCTGAGTAAAAATGGTGATAAGATGGAAGACGGCTTTGCAACCCTTGAGGTTTCATCCTTCGGAGCAACCTGTGCAAGATACGGCGAACAGCTTCCTGCAGATTATGTTCAGGCAAAGCACAATGATTACAGCTTCCTTTCACCCGACGGCACAGTTGACGCTTCAACATGTCTTCTTCCCTTTAACACATGGGTTATCAAGGGTCTGGGTCATTCACAGAAAAATGAGGATTACTGGAAGCTCATTGACGCAATTGTTTATGAAGATCTTGATGTATTCTCAAGTGAAAAATATCCTCAGTTCCTTGAGGTTTCAGAGGATAATGCAGAAAGACTTATTCCTAATCAGACTCCCGAGAAGGAACTTGGCTTCTTTGCAAAAATTATCAAAAGAGTTTCAGATTTCTTTACAACTGTTTTTGAAAAAATCAAATCTATTTTTAAGTTTTAATTAAAACAAACTAAAGCTTCTCTGACAGAGTTGTCAGGGAAGCTTTTTGCTTAAAATCATTCACAATTTGTTTCAATATTCTTTATTTTAATTTTAAGCAGCAGCAGTATAATTAACATATAGAATTATTATTAAAAATACGGAAATTACGAGGTGATTTTATGAACAGCTTCATCGAGTATGTTGAAACCTCCTGTAAAGGTCTTAAGGACAATCATATGTCATACCTTTACAAGAAAAAGGTTCTTGATGAAATTACAGAAAGAGCAAATCAGATTACAAAATCGGGTCTTCGTGACGAAAAGGTTCTTGCAGATCTGATTGCAGATGAATATCCCGACATTGAGGGCGGCTTTGCGGCCTTTGAAAAGCAGGAAAAGAAAAAGCGCAGAGCAAGGCTTATGAAGGTTGCCGTGCCCGTCGGAAGTCTGATTTATCTTATTATTATGTTTATTACATATTTCAGTGTAAGCTCCGCAACGGATGCATGGGGCAAGACCTGGCTTATCATTGTCGGCGGTATTTTTGCCTGGGTGATTTATCTTCTCAGTCTCGGTATTAAAAAGCTGTGCAGTTTGAGTAAGATTTTTCACATCGGAGCAAGAATTCTTATCGGCGGATGTGTTATGCTTGTGATGACTTTTGTATTCCTTTTCCTTCTGATGATGGTTCCGGATGCAACTGTCTGGCCGGTTCTTCCTTTGGGTGTGGGTCTTGTTCTCATCAGTGACCTTGTCTTTGCTTTTGTTACAAAGCAGAAATTCCGCACAATTTCTCTTATGGTCTATATGCCCGCAATTGCTGCAATGGTATATATTATTTTTGCCGCTTACGGTATTGTCAGCTGGACGGGCGGATGGATAATTGTCCTTCTCGGTGTTCTTGCCGATTTGATTTATATCTTTTCTGTGGTAATGAGCAATATGAAATACTTTGCACACAAAGGACAGGAGGTTGAAGAATGAAAAATCGCAGACTGACAGCTGAGCTGTGGGATAAGATGCATTATCTTTTCCGTGATTTCAATGACCGAATGGTCCACGTTGAGCTTACTTACGATTTTGTGCCCGATGCTGAAGCATTGAAGACGGTTCTTATCTGCGCTCTTGAAAAGGCACCCGTGCTTCATTCCCGCTTTGTTGACAAAAAGATTTCGACTTATTGGGAGGTTATGCCTTACGACATTGATGATATCTTTTCTGTTGTTCACTGTGAGGATATTGACAGTGCCGCTTCAGAATTTCTTACGGGCTACATTCCGCCCGATGCGCACGCTCAGATTAAGGTGGCTCTTTTTGTGGGTGAGGGTAAAAGCAAGCTTTGTATGATTGAAAATCATATGTGTATGGATGGCGGTGACCTGAAATATTTCCTTGCCTCATTCTGTGATAATTACAGCAAGTATGTTTCACAGGGCATCAGTCCCGTTGAGTTCAGAACAGGCTCACGTTCCTATGACGATGTTTACTCAGGCTTCACAAAAACCGAGTCTGAGGTTGCAAAGCGTCTTTTCAGAAACATCAATGCAAAGGACGATCACAAATTCCCTCTGACTCCCGACAATATCAGAGACAAGTCCTTCATTGCAAGAAAGAACTTTTCTCCTGAAGTCCTTGCCGCTCTTAAAGCAAAGGGTAAGGAGCTCGGAGCAACAATCAATGAGCTTCTTCTTGCCTGTTATTTTTACAGCATTTATGAGCTTGCGGGTTATAATCCCAAGGATAAGATTATGATATCCAATGCAATTGACCTGCGCAGACATATGAATGATGTCAGTGACAAGGGCTTCACAAATCACACCTCGTGGATGCAGTGTGCCGTTGAAGAGAGGGGACGCGACATATTTGAAACAATCAAATATGTTGTCAGAAGCTCAAACAAGTTCAAGCAGGATAAGTTTATGGGTCTTTACGGTCTTCCCTTGCTTAATTTCGGTTATAATATTCTTCCTCACGCCGCTTCAGAGGAAATTATTAAAATCGGTTATTCAAATCCGTTAATGGCTATGAGTAACATCGGTGTTCTTAATCCGCTTCAGTTTTCTCTTTGCGGCAATGAGCCTGTTGACGCCTTTATGACAGGAGCGGTAAAATATAAGCCCTTTGTTCTTCTCACCGCAACAACCTATAAGAATGTTATTACTCTTTCAATGTGTGTCAGAGGAAATGATGAGGATAAGAAAATCGTAAATGACTTTTTCTCCCTTATGGAAAAGAATGTTCAGACGATTATCGGTTAAAATGCAGAAATAAAAGAGCAGTAAGATTTTTTACTGCTCTTTGTTTTTTATTCACCTACAGGCTTGTTGCTGAGAGTGGTTTTTGTAAGCTCGATTTTGTCAGGTCTGCCCAAGGCGGTTTTTTCGTCACCGAAGCACATTGCTTTTCTGCCCTTTTTGTATTTTTTCCAAAGGGGGAGGCCTTCCTTTTCCGGCTTTCCGTCACGGACGAAGGCACAAAGATAATCGGACATTTCATCGGAAACAGTCTGATCTCTTTCCTCCATGGGTCTCCAGCAGTTTTTCAGTGTGCCGAACCAATACCACAGATCACTGCTGTGCCAGGCGCCTTTGTCATCACCGGGAAGCATACGGCTGAAAAACCAGAGATAAGCGTCATTTTTTGCTGCCCATTTCTTTGTCATTGAATAAAGAACAACAGGAGCAATGTCGTGACTTGTTGAGCCGACCATATAAGGAATCTGACGGGGGACTGCATCCTCCTTGATGAGAATGCCGTCAATAACGGGTGCGGTGGCTGACATTCCTTTTTTAGCCTTTTGCCATTCACTGAAAAGTAAATCTGCAGGAACCTGGCGGAACTGATGCAGATTGAAGGCGCCGCAGTTTTTCATCACCTTCATCCAGAAAGCGTAATTCTTTTCCGGCTTTGTCAGCATAAATGAGCCGAGGGCAACACCGCTTGACATAACTGCTCTGCGGAAGAGGTCTTCAGTCATTTCACTCTGTGAAAGGTGCTGAACACTCATTGCACCCGCACTTTGACCCATAACGGTAATTTTTTCTTCATCACCGCCAAAAGCCACGATGTTGTTCTTTATCCATTTAAGAGCGGTCAGCTGGTCGTATAAGCCGTAATTTCCGCAATGTCCCGCTTCTGACATAAGCTCAGGATGGCAGGCAAAGCCGAGAGGTCCGAGACGGTAATTGATTGTAACGGCAATGACACCCTTCTGAGCCCAGACAGGTCCGTCAAAATGCTTCTCGTGACCGCAGCCTCCTGTGAAGCTTCCGCCGTGGATATAAACAAGAACGGGAAGCTTGCTTTCAAAGGTGGCATCTGAGGGCACCCATATATTGAGGAAAAGGCAGTCCTCACTGTATGTGTAGCTTTCACCCTTGCGGAATTCATTGTAATAAAAAGCCTTGCCGGGATTTTCAGCTTCGTTATAAAAAGCGCGTGCCTGATAACAGCAGCTGCCGTAAGCGGTTGCATCATATTCACCTTGCCAGCTGTTCACAATTTCGGGATATTTCCAACGTTCAGCTGTGGCATATCGGATTCCTTTGAAGGCAATTACACCTTCAAGACTGCAGTCAGTACCTTTAATCTGACCGCAGGGAGTCAAAATTGATTTATCCATTTGCTGCCTCCTCGTTGCTCTTTTTGAATTTCAGAATTTTCTGACGTGTTTCTTCGTCCATGTTCCAAAGGAACTTGAAAGCCGCCCATGAGCCGAGCACAAATATTCCGGGAAGAAGAACACAGATAACCTTCATACCGAAAATGGTCTCAGCGGTCTGTGCAGTCAGATCAGCGTTATATCCGATCCAGCCGAGCATAACAAGGGCGGCTGAGTTACCGATTGTCTGACCGACACGGCGTGAAAGGTTGAAGGTACCGTAAATTGAGCCTTCTGTTCTTTTGCCTGTGATCATTTCGTTGTAATCGATTGCTTCTCCGACGAGACCCCACTGCATATAAATTGACACGCTTGCAAGACCCATTGCGGTGTTGCTGAGAATGATGTGAACATAAGGATTGACATCAATAACGGCGTGAAGTCCGAAAAGTCCTATGTATATAACCGAGCCTGCAAGAAGACCGAAGCGGATGAATTTTTCAAGTCCGAATTTCTTTGCAAAATAGGGACCTCCCACCAGAGTAACAAGCATAAAGGGTGCTGATATGATTGAGCCGTAGGTGATAAGTGCAAGGTCATTATAAACCGTTGAGAACATGTAATTTGTCAGAGTGTTGCTGACATACTGCATTGTGCAGATGAACAGACCGTGTACACAAAGAGCAATGAAAGGACGGTTGACACGGAAAACATTGATGATATCTGTAAGCTTGATATTTTCATCACGCTCATTTGAGTCAGTGACGGTGAATTCTTCAGTCATTGCATAATGTCCGAGACACATTGCAAATCCGATAAGAGCGCATATAACGGCACCGACTGCATAACCTGTTGCATTTGTCTGTCCGAATTTCTTGATAAGAAGGGGCATAAGCATAACGGGAACTGCATTGCCGACAGCAGAGCCGAAGCCTCTTGCAGATGAAAGAGTTGCACGGTCCTTGTCGTCGGCTGACATTGCGGAAAGAAGGGAGCCCATGGGAATATTGAACATTGTGTAGCTTCCTTCATAGAGAATTTTCAGACCGAAAAGCACGCAGATAAGTGAAAGTCCTTCGAAAAGAGAGGGGACATACCAAAGGGCAATGAAGCTCACACACACAAGGGGAGCACTTCTCAGAAGCCAGGGGCGGAACTTACCCTTAGGGTGCTGTTTTTTTGCAAAGGCCTTATCCATCAAAGCACCCATAAGAGGGTCGTTGATGAAGTCCCATACATTCCAGATAACAATGAGGGTTGCAAGAAGATTTGTGTCAATCTTCAAAGCATCTGTGCAATACATTGCAAAGGTGCTTCCCATAATTGCGAAGGTCATACATCCGCCTGCATCACCAAGACCGTAGCCGATTTTATGACGTAGTGTAAGATTTGAAGATGAGGTGTTTTTGCTTTTTTGTTTCATATTTTTCCTCCTTATGTTTTTCAACATATATATTGATTATAGCACCTGAAAAGATGTTAATCAACCCTGAAAAGAACACAGGAAACCTTCATTATTGATTAAAAGTGAATTTTTTCTTGCTGGTGCGATGTTGATTTGGATTATTTAAAATGTTAAAATAATGGCAGAAACAAAATGGAAAGGAGAATTTATATGAAAAACAAAGGTAAGCTTGATTTTTCACAAAAGCCTGTCATAGCAATGCTTCATCTTAAGGGGTCGGGTGATGAGGACATAATGGAAAAGCTGAAAACCGAAACTGAAATTTATTTCAGAAACGGAGTTGACGCAGTGCTTGTTGAAAATTATTTCGGAAGCATCCGTCACTGTGAAATGGCATTGATGTATCTTAGTGAAAATTATCCCGATAATTATTACGGAGTAAACATTCTCGGTGACTATGAAAAAGCCTTTGAGCTTGCAAAAAGATATAAGGCAGATTTTGTGCAGATTGATTCGGTCTGCGGTCATCTGCCTCCCTTTGATGATGCAGATTATGCAAGGCATCTGATTAGAAGAAGCGAGGGGAGAGCTTTTCAGATTCTCGGAGGTCTCAGATTCAAATATCAGCCGATATGCAGCGGACGAAGCCTCTCTGAAGATGCACAAGAAGCAAAGAAAAGATGTGATGCCGTTGTCACAACAGGATCGGCAACAGGCAGTGAGTGTCCCACTGACAAGCTGATTGAATTCAGAAAAGTGCTGGGAGATTATCCGCTTATTGTCGGAGCAGGTGTTACGGCAGAAAAAGTTTCGGAAAAGCTTGAATATGCTGACGGTATTATTGTCGGCAGTTATCTGAAGGATTTTCATCGGGATAATGGCAATGTATGTGAAGAGTATGTAATCAGGCTTATGAATGAGGTCAACAGATTCAGAGAGGGTCTCTGATAATGTTCTTATATCAATAAATAAAGCTCAGCAAGGTTTTAAATCCTGCTGAGCTTTTCTTGTTTGATTTTTCAGAGCTTTTGGATTTTCGGCTGGCTCAGATGTCGATAACCACAGTGTCAGCTTGCATTTGCTTCCAGTTTTTATATCTGTTTATGTCTCTTTCAAGAGCATCCTTCACAGACAGAAAGACAAGCACGTCATCAAAGTGTCCGATAATCGGAAGCGCATCGGGGATAAGGTCGATGGGGGAGAGAAAATATAAAACTGCTGCAACAAGAGTTATAATTGTTGATTTCGGTACCTGTGTATAAATGCCCTGAACATAATCGTTCACCATTTCAATAATGACAGTAATATCCTTGAAATGCTTGCCGATAAGACGAAGGTTGCTCAGCTCTGCACACAAGAGTGCTGCTTTTGTGAGAAGAGCGCTGAGTTTTTCTTTGTTTTCAAGGAGCACTTTTGCTTTGAGTGAAAATTTCTCGAGCTGATGCTTGATTTTTTCTTTTGTGATTTTTGCTTTTTTGATTGTATTCTGAAACTCAGTGCTTTCATCTTTCAGAATGTTATCAGCCTCAAAGCTGCTGTTAAAAACTGCTTCATCTGTGTAAAAATCTTTATCCATAATATTCGACCTTTCACGTCATTTGTTTTGTTGTTTGCAAAATTATTATACTTTAAAATAAAAAATAATTCAATATGTAATGCACTGTTATGTTATAAAGCCGTCACAACAAAAGAAAAAATCCCCGTCGGTTGCAGTGTCTTAGAAATAAAAAAAGTACCCACCGTTTGGTGAGTACTTCGATCTGGCAAGTTGCACCGATTTAGATATCGGTTATTCAAAAGAAACTGTTTTTGCCCATTCTAAAATTTGGGCGCGATACTCATCGACATTTTCTGTAAGCATAGCAAACTGAACCAGCCAAAATGCATCATCTGCTTTATAAACAAACGAAAAATATGTATATGTATCCTTTGTATTAGGGTTTGTGAATTCGTATTCGAACTCGGTTAAACCGTCTAAGTTTTGCAGTTCAGAAGCAGACAGGTTGTTGTTTTTTAGGACCAAATTTCCGTATTGTTCTAAAGTATAATTTTGAAAACCATCAGCTAATGCAAATGCTTCTTTCAATGCAAATACAGCTACATTTTTTGAATCGTATGCAACAGTGTAATTCTCAATGTCAGTTTTTATAAACTCATCAGTTAATCTTATGGACATTCCATTGTAAGAAAAATCTTTCGCATCAGGAGTTTTGTCTGAAAAAAGGCCAGAAGTAATCGAATAACCTACAACGGCACCTATAATAGCGGCGATTATTAAAATTAGCAAACCTTTTCGGGTGCCACGCTTGCGGCTTGCAATAGTTTCTTTGCTTTCGTTGTTATCAAAACGAAATGCATTTCCATTGGCAGGGTTGAATTTATTTTTTCCGGAAAGGAAAACATTTTCTTGACCTGCGGGAAGTTGATAAAATTCATTGCAATAGTTTTTACTCAACTTATCCGCAATTACATATATCTTTACCTCTTGTTCATCAATTTGAAAGGTTTTTTCTTCTCCGTTTTTTAAATCGCCAATTTTACGACAAGGTACATCGTTTATACGCATCTCATTTGAAGTGGGGTCTTCTATATAAACTTTTATTTTTGCAAGGCTGCCCACAAAACTTTTTTCTCTTTTGATTGTTAAATTTCTCATTTGAAATCCTCCTTTATAGAAATATTTTAGCACGAAACAGTATTTAAGGCAATACATTTTAGTCCGAATCCTCCCTGAAAGTTGTTTTCGGTGTAGGATATCTATAAATTTCAACCGCAAAAATTTGCATAGAAAAAGTCCGAAACCGTTATGGTTTCGCACTTTTCTGCGCCAATATCTAAATCGGTTCGCAATGTTGGCAAGTTGCACCGATTTAGATATCTACCATTCAAGCTTTAAATAGTATGGTTGATCAGCACCGTTTTCAAGACTGTCGCAATAAATGTACCGTACGGTATTGGTCTTATCGTTATATGCAAAAATGATGTAATGGTAATTGTCTGTAGCAGAAGTAAAAGGCTCATCGCCGCTGTACAGTATCAAACAATTATAGTCACCTTTTATAAGCACTTCAGACTTATAATTATATGTTTTGTTCTCAATATTTTTTGCAAATACAGCAGTAGCGCGTTTTACCTCTTTGGTATATTCATCTTCACTCAATGGCCACTCAGCGTATATATCGTAAGTGTAGTCAAATCCTTGGAAATAGTGATAATAGTAATGCGAATCCAAATAAACCGTTTTATAACTTCCGTCGGATTGTTTTATGTTTTCAATATAATGCGGCCAATTTGGGAACAGCTCTTGGAACACCACATCTCTGTTAGCAAGACAATCAGCATCAAAATCACGGTAATTTCTAAAATCTGTTGTTTGGGACTTTGACACAATTCCAAATGAAATGAAAAAGCTGACGGGTATGCTCAAAATACAAAACGCAAGCAAAATTCGTTGTGCAATCTTTTTCCATTTCAGCTTTGTTTTTGATACAATCAATACCGCTATGGACGGCAAGAAAGAAACAATAGTCAACGCAATCATTATAGGTTCAAAAACGGGATAATGATAATTATTAATACTAATTGCCACTACAAATAGACTTAGTACAATCGGTAACCAAACAATCGCAAAAATAACTATTGCTTTTAAGATGGACAATACCGTTTTTGCAATGTCGGGTTTAATGGTTTCCTTATGAGCGGGCAAGTTCAAAGAAGCCTTCGACAATTCTTCGGCAAGTTCTGCCACCGTATAAGCTTTTTCAGTCCCAATTTGTGATAACACCGAGAGTTTGTTTTGACCATCTAAAACGGCTTGCGCAGTTCTCTCCCTAACATTAGAAAGGATTTCTTTGCTTGTTTCTGCATCATTGATAACCGATTTAATTTCTTCCAAAGTGAAATCAAATTTGCGCAAAACAGCGATATCATTTAAGTCTTTAATATCCTTTTCGCAAAAGTTATAGGTTTTACGGCCTAAATAATTTTCGACGTACAAGGGAGATATCAATTTTTCTTCAATATAGTAGCGAATTGTGCGATCGGTAAGGCCGGTTAATTCGCATACTGACTTTATTTTCATACAAACACCTCCATCTACACCGAAATTATAGTTTTTAACGTTGGGTAAAAGTCAATATATTTTTATAAATTCTAACAGATTTTTGCATTTTTATCAAGATAAGTAGTTCAAGTCCTCTCCGAAAGTTGTTTTCTGTGAAGGATATCTATAAAATTTAACTTTAAAAAACAGAAAGAAAAAACCCAGAAACCGTTTAGTTTCTGGGTTTTCTGCCCCGATATCTAAATCGGTGCGCATTGTTGGTTGCGGAGACAGGATTTGAACCTGCAACCTCCGGGTTATGAGCCCGACGAGCTACCGGGTTGCTCCACTCCGCGATATATCACTCTCTCGAGTGCTTATGTATTATACATTAGACACCCGAGAAAGTCAATAGCTTTTTTAAAATTTTTTTATATTTTATTATATGCCTGAATATTTCAGATTATTCATCGTCTTGAGAAACAGGCTTGTTGGTGTTTTCGCCGTCGTCCTGAGGCTTGGTTGTTTCACCCTCTTTGGATGCATCCTCAAGATTCTCCTCATATATAGTCAGAGTGATTTCGGTACCCTTGTCAAAAGAAAGACCTGCAACCTTGTCCATTGTGGCAACGGTAAGATCCTTGTGGGTGCCGTCATTTCTGATATATTTAGTCTTGATTACAAAGAAGCTGTCCTCAAGAATTTTCTTTGCTTCTGAAAATTCAAGACCGATAACATCGGGAAGCTCAATCTGTTCAATGCCCTGGCTGATAACAATTGTTATTGTTGTGCCTGCAAGAACACTTTCGTTTTTGGGAATGCTCTGACTTACAACGCCGTTCTTTTCAACTGTGTCACTGAATTCATAAACAAATTCGAATTTGAAATTTGTGTTGAAGGTTTCGTTTGTGACAATGCTGTCGTGAGTGTGAACTGAAAAGTCGGGTACTGTAACATAAGTGTTTTCGTTTTTATTATATTCGGTTGTGGTGATTTCGGGCTCTGTGTTAACCTGCTCTGTTTTGTTCATGGGAAGGAAGGTCCATGAAGAGAAAATATTGTTAAGCAGGGGAATGTCATAGCTCTTATAAAGAGTGGTTGTGTATAAAATTGAAAAAACAACCATACAAAGAATGACCACTGCAGCAAAGGTGCCGAAGCCGAGAGTGAAAAGCGAAGCATTGGATTTGTCTGAGCTTGCCTTTTTCACGGGCTTGTCCTGAGATTTTTTTATAACGGGAGCCTCTTTTTTGTCATCGGCTGCAGATTCCTGCTTTTTTGCAGGCTGAGCTGCTTTGATAGGTGCGGCTGCTGAAGGAAGCAAAGCGGCAATAAGCTCTTCCATTGTCTGATATCTGTTTGCAGGATAAACGGCAAGACCCTTTGCAATGGCTGAAATTGTGCTTTTGTCAAGAGTTCCTGCAACAGAAGAGGGGATAACCATTTCATCTCTTGTTGCTCTTTCTGTTGCCTTCTGAGGAATGATGCCCGTTATACTGTAATAGATAAGAGCCATTACAGAATAAACATCTGAATATTCCTTGGCTGTGTTGTCAGAGCTGTAAATTTCAATTGCTGAAAAGCCCTGAACGGGGGGCACCTTAAGTGCTTCTGCCTGTGAGCGGCACTGCGGAATCATGAAGTTTGTCAGATGAAGCTTTTTGTCAAGGCCGACATGGACGCTTGTGGGTGAAATTGAGCCGTGAATAACGCCAGCCTTGTGAAGCGCTCTGACAGCGGAAAGCAGTGTTCTGAAAGCAACGGTTACACCCTTCCAGGTGAGAGGTTTGTCTGTTTCCTCAAAATAAGACTTGAGGGTGATGCTGTCAAGATGCTTGCAGACAACATAAACAGTTCCGTTAAAATCAAGAATGTTTTTAACAAGGGGAAGAGCAGGCTCGTTGTTGATTGCGCCGATGCTTTTCCAAAGGTTGATGAATGAGTTGAGGCAGTTTCTGTACATGGCATCACATCCGAGCATAACCATAACATCCTGCTTGTTTTCATTTCTTCTGACAATCTTAGTGGGATAAAATTCCTGGATGTCAACAATTTCATCTGTTTCAAAATCACGTCCGATGTAAGTGATTGAATCGTTGGCAATTGATGTTACCTTGCCGATAAGGTATCTGTCTGCAATAACAGTTTCCTTCGGCAGGCTGGGCTCGTGCTGAACTGAGCCTGAGTCGTACTGACAGTGAGGACAGAAGACGGTGTTTTCGTCAATTTCCTTCATGCAGTTCATACAGTATCGTTTATTTTCAGTCATTGGTTAAAACCTCCCGACCTGACGTTAATTTTTTATTATATTATTTTACATAATATAGCTTGAAAAGTCAAGTTGGAAGGGCCGGTAAAAGTCAGGCTGCGTATGATTTTCCTGAGTTTCTGTTGTATGAGCGGGCGGCATTGCTGCGGTAAGCGGCTTTTTTTGCCTGAGCTTCCTTTTTGTATTTTTCAATTCTCTTCGCTTTTCTGTAAGCCCTGTACTTTTTTCTGAGCTTATATTCGATTGCAAGAAGCTTCTTTTCATTGAAAAGAGTAATGAAGAAGATTGCGGTGAGAATGAAATAAAAAATTGAGTAAGCTGTGAATGATTCAAACATGTTGTTACCTCCTAAACGAACATTCGTTCTCTTTGTTTTATGGCTTGATTATAGCACGTTTTGTCGAAATGTCAAGACAAATGTTCGAATATTTTATTTTTTGAGTACCGAAAAATGTACTTGGGTCATTTTTCTTTGACTTTAAAGGCTTAATTGTCAAAAAAGATTAAAGTTTTTTGTTAAAGTTGTCCATCGATTTTTTCGTGAAAACCAATGAAAAGATGGTTTTTATATGCTACAATATCATTATAATTAAAAATATTACAAAGGAGAGATATTTATGATTAAAAAAGAATTTAATTTTCCTTCAGTTTCCGGCTTAGCTGACATCCACGCGGCATCTTACAAGCCCGAGGGTGAAATCAAGGCGGTTGTTCAGATTGCTCACGGTATGGCTGAGCATCTTGAAAGATATGAGGCTTTTGCTCAGGTTCTTTGTGACAACGGTATAGCTGTTTATATAAATGATCATATAGGTCACGGCTTAAGCGTAAAAAGCAAAAGTGAGCTTGGTTATTTCGGCAAAGAAAGCGGCTGGTCAAATTTCATTGAGGACTGCCACAAGCTGACTCTGATTGCAAAAGAGGAAAATCCCGATGCACCTGTTTTCTTCTTCGGACACTCAATGGGCTCATTTGTTGCAAGAGCATACTGTATCAAATACTCAGCGGATATCAAGGGTGCAGTTTACTGCGGTACAGCAGGACCTAACCCTGCCGCCGCTGCAGGTATCACAATTGCAAAGCTGATTGCTAAAATCAAGGGTGACCATCACAGAAGCAAGCTTATTGACAAAATTGCCTTTGGTACATATAACAGCAAGTTCGAAAAGAGAACGGCATTCGACTGGCTTTCAAGAGACAACGAGCAGGTTGACAAATACATTGCAGACGAATACTGCGGCTTCCTGTTTACTGCAAACGGCTACCGTGATCTGATGGAGCTTCTTGCTTATGTATCAGCAGACAGCTGGTTTACAGGACTTTCAAAGGAGCTTCCCGTACTTATGATTGCGGGCTCAATGGATCCCGTAGGTGAGTACGGCAAGGGTATTGACAAGGTTTATAACACTCTTGTTTCAAAGGGTAAGAAGAATATCGAAAAAATCCTTTACGATAACGCACGTCACGAAATCCTTAATGAAAAAGCCTGCTTTGACAAGGTGTGTGCTGATGTTATCGGCTGGATTACAAGGACTTTATAACTGATATGGAAAAAACACTTATTATTATTGAAAACAACGGGATTAAAAAAGAATTTAATCTCAGCAGAAAAAGAATTTCCGCCCTTAGAGTGTTCAATAAGCTTTCTCAATCTGTTGTTGAAGCTCAGGAAAACAGTGAGGAATTTGCTCTTTATTTCAAATGGGGGTTAAGAAAAATCTGTGTTCCCTGCAGCAGTCTGAAAATCAAATCAGCCGAAACAGAGGCGGGGATAGGAAAAAATTATTTCAGATTTGTTTTCAGACCCTTCAATGTCAGAGACAACAAAATCAGAGCCGAGCTTGTTTATACCGTAAAGGAAGGCTGCAATTATCTTGCAAAGCATATTGAGCTTTATTTTGAGGATAAAGGTCAGAAGCCTGTTATTCTTGACAGAATTGAGTTTGAAAAGCTTTCCTTTGATCCGAAGCTCAGATTCTGGTCAATTCCGAAACAAAAGAATTCTCACGTTCCCGGATTTGCGCTTACTCTGGGACATCCTGTTTATCTTGACAGCTTTTATATGGGCTCGGAGTTCCCTGCGGCTGTCAATAAAATTGAAAAACAGACTGCAACTGTTGCCGTTTACAGCGGCAGAACTCTTGAAGAACTTATCGGAGACAACTTTTTCAAAAGCCGCAGAAGCGTTATCGGTTCTGCTGAAAGCGATATTTTCCAGCAGGTACAGAAGGCTTTCTATGATTATATAAGAGATATTTCAAAGCCTGACTGCTTCCGCAGACAGTATAATTCCTGGTATGACAATATGCTCAATATTACCAAGGAGAATGTTTACAGCTCTTTCCTTGAAATTGAAAAGGGACTGACAATGTCGGGAGAGCCTGCCCTTGATTCTTATGTTGCCGATGACGGCTGGAATGATTATTCAAAGGGCTTCTGGAGTTTTAATGAAAAGTTTCCCGATGAGCTTTATCCCTTCACTGAGCTTGCAGAAAATCTCGGCTCTGAGTTCGGTCTTTGGATCGGTCCGCGCGGCGGCTACACCACAGACACACCGAAATTTGCCCGCAGCATTGAAAAAGCGGGTAACGGATATTACAACAAAAATGCCAAGGATATCTGTGTGGCAAGTGAACGCTATGTCAGTCTTATGAAAGAGATGATGCTTGATTTTCAGAAAAAGTATTCACTTAATTATTATAAGCTCGACGGCTTTGCTCAGTATCCCTGCAAAAGTAAAAAGCATGATCACTTAGTCGGAGGAAAGAATGATATGTATTTTTACTCCGATGTATGGGAAAAATGGATTGATATTTTTGAAAATCTCGGTGAAAAGGGAAAATCTGATTTCTGGATTAATCTGACCTGTTATGCTCCGCCTTCACCCTGGTTTCTTCAGTGGGTGAACAGCATCTGGATGCAGATAAGTGACGATATGGGCTTCATCGGAAACAAAAATGCAGTTTCCGATAAGGACAGAATGCTTACTTACAGGGATGAGAAATATTATGATTTTTATAATGTCAGACAGTTTCAGCTTCCTCAAAGATGTGTTTACAACCATGACCCGATTTTTGCCGCTGAAGCAAAGGTGTCTGTAACGGATGATGATTTCAGAAGCTATCTTTATTCAATTGCCGCAAGAGGCGGAAGCTTCTGGGAGCTTTATTACAGCCATTCGATGATGAATACCGCAAAATGGAGAATCAATTATGCTGTTATGCGCTTCATTGAAGAAAACAGAAGAATTCTTTCAAACTCCGTGATTTTCGGCGCAAGACCTTCCTCGGGCTCTGTTTACGGTTACAGCTGTTTTGAAGGACAGCAGGGGATTGTCTGCCTTCGCAATGCTTCGGACAAGGCGACTGATTACACCTTCAGGCTTGATGAGCTCATCGGTGTTGACAAGGAGTTCAGCGGCAGAGAAATGTGCACGGTGCTTCCTTACACTGTCGGCACAAGCGGCAGAGCATTCAGCTACGGTGACACGGTGAAGCTTCAGCTTGACGGATACGAAACAAGGATTCTTCATTTCGGAAAACAGGTAAAGCCGCTGAGAATAACTTATGTCAAGGCTGTTGAAGAAAATGTGCTTGAGGTTCAGTTTAATCAGAGTGTTGATGTATCAAAGCTGAACTGTACCGAAAACAAAATAATAAAAGCCGAGCTTCTTGAGGATTATATGACAGCCCGCATTACCTTTGAAGGCTGCTTTGAACAAAGCTGCAGCTACTGTCTGTCCTGTGTCGGTGATATTCTCGGCAACTGTGCGGATATCACGGCAAAATTTGATTATTACAAGGATTACATTGTCGCATCGGCCGGTATCAGGGGAGACGGAGATTTCACGGTTATTGCCGATATCAAAAATGATGAAAAGACCGTTCTTTACAGTCAGGGAGATGAGCTGAAGGTTGAGGTTGATGAAAAGGGCTTCATCAAATTCACCTGCGGCAGCAGTGAAATCACATCTGTAACCCGGGTAGCAGACACAGTACAGGTTGCGGCTGTCAGAGAGAGAAACAATGTAATCAAGCTTTATATCAACAAAAAGCTTGAGGCGGGTACACGCTCTGCCGTCTTCACTCTTTCCGGCAAGGAGACTGTAAGAGGAGACAGTGCCTGTATAACGGTTTATAACAAAGCGTTCAGTTATGACTGCGTTTAAAAGTAAATAGAAAAAGCACAGCAGAGGCTGTGCTTTTTTGTCAGTAATAATGATGGCTTTTGATTTTGCTCATTGCGCCTTTTTCAATGCGTGAAACCTGAGCCTGAGAAATCCCCATTTCCTTTGCAACCTCAGTCTGTGTCATTCCGTTCATAAAACGAAGAGAAAGTATCTTCTTTTCTCTTTCTCCGAGATCGTTGATTGCCTGCTTAGTGAGAATTTCGTCGAGAAATTCAGTGTCTGAGCTTTTATCACTTATCTGGTCAATGACATAAATAGTGTCACCCTCGTCACTGTAAACAGGGTCATAAAGCGAAATTGGCTCGGAAACCGCTTCAAGAGCAAGAACAACATTTCTGGCGGGGACATTCAGCTGCTCGGCAATTTCACTGACGGAGGGCTCCTTCTGATTTTCGTTCATAAGCTGCTCCTTTACCTGAAGAGCGCGGTAAGCCAGATCTCTGATTGAACGGCTTACTCTGATTGGATTGTTATCTCTGAGATAACGGCGGATTTCACCGATAATCATCGGTACGGCATAGGTGGAAAAACGGACATTGTGGCTTGTGTCGAAATTATCAATTGCCTTCATCAGTCCAATACAGCCCACCTGAAACAAATCGTCGGGGCTGTCACTTTTTGCAGCAAACCTCTGCATGACGCTCAGCACAAGCTTCAGGTTGCCCATAATCATTTTTTCTCTTGCCTGAAGGTCTCCCTGTCTGATTTTTTCAAGCAGCTCGGTTTTTTCTTTTTCGGTAAGTGTCCTGAGCCGTGAAATGTCAATTCCGGGAATTTCAATTTTTTTGTAATACAATTGCAGATCCATCTCCCAACACATTCTTTTAAAGAAAGTATTGCCCCGAAAATATAATTTAATAATTGAAAAATATGTAAAAGTATGGTAACATAAAATCAAATAAGTCATAACGTATTCAGGAGGTTAATATGAAGTATCAGATAAAGAAGCTTGAGATTAACAATTTTGCGGTTTATGAACAGAACAAGCTTAAGGGCAGAAGCTATTTCATCCCTTATTCAGATAAGAAAAAGCTGATGAAAACATCTGTTCTGGAGCAGCGCTTCAACAGCAGCCTTGTAACTGTTCTTTCGGGTGAGTGGCAGTTTAAATACTTTGAAAAAATTTCTAGACTTCCCGCCAATATTGACACCGACAAAATGAGCTTTGATACCGTCAGAGTTCCTTCGACCTGGCAGAGAACAGGCTATGAAAAGCCTGTATATCTCAACACAAGATATGAATTCCCTATGACTCTGCCTGTTGTTCCCGATGAAATGTCGGCAGCAGTTTATGTTAAAAAGTTCAATGTTTCCGATATAAGCAAAAATATTATTATTACCTTCCTCGGTGTCTGCTCAAGTCTTACTCTTTACGTCAACGGCAAATACGTCGGCTACAGTGAGGGCAGCCATAACAGTGCTGAATTTAACCTTAACGGACTTGTAAAGGACGGCGAAAACGAGCTTCTTGCAATTGTGTCAAAATGGACCAAGGGAACTTATCTTGAATGTCAGGATATGTTCAGAGAAAACGGCATTTTCAGAGATGTATATATCACGGAAAATCCTGCAAATTACATAAACGATTTCAAAATCAACACCCGTCAGACAGATGGCGGCTATGAGCTGTCAGTTGATGTTGAGACAGTATGTAAGGTCAAGGGCTTAATTCTTACTGCAGAGCTTTATGACGGCGGCAAGCTGATTGCCGAAAAAACAGCTTCTGCCGAAGAAGGAAAAATCGGCTTCGGAGTTCTTGATGTCAGAACCTGGACTGCAGAAACTCCCGAGCTTTATGACCTTGTGCTTTCCTTTGGTGAGAAAGACGAAAAAGAATATATCAGAAGCAGAATCGGCTTCAGGACAGTCAGGATTGAAGGGGAGAGATTCCTTTTTAATTCAAAGCTTATCAAGTTCAAGGGTGTCAACCATCACGATACCCACGAAAAAACAGGTTATGTGATGTCTCCTGAGGATCTGCTGAAGGATATCAGACTTATGAAGGAATTCAACGTAAACACAGTCCGCACCTCTCATTATCCTCCGGATCCCATCTTCCTTGACCTTTGTGACGAATACGGTCTTTATGTGGTTGACGAGGCTGACATTGAAACTCACGGAACACAGTCTGATCTCGACAATAATTTTGTTCTCAAGCCCAACATTATTTCAAATGATAAAAAATGGCTTCCCAGATATGAAGACAGAGTGATGAGAATGTATGACCGTGATAAGAACCACGTCAGCATCACAATGTGGAGTCTCGGCAACGAGTCAGGCGGCTGGAAAAACCAGGATGCCTGTTATGCAAGGCTTAAGGAGGTTTCCGACCTTCCCGTTCATTATGAAGCTGTTATCAAAACTCCCAGAGGCTCCTATGACGTTATTTCGGAAATGTATCAGCATATTCCCGTGATTGAAAAAATTGCTCAGCACAAAGCAACATCGAGATACAGAAATAAGCCTTATTTCCTTTGTGAATATTGTCACGCAATGGGTGTCGGTCCCGGCTCACTTGAGGATTACTGGCAGCTTATCTATGCCAACGAAAATCTTACCGGCGGCTGCATCTGGGAATGGGCAGACCACAGCGTATATGACAAAAAGGCAAAGTATAAATACACCTACGGCGGTGACCACGGTGAGAAATATCATGACGGAAACTTCTGTGTTGACGGTCTTTTCTATCCCGACAGAACGCCTCACACAGGTGCTTATGAAATGAAGGCTGTCTACCGTCCTGTCAGAGCGGCTCTTGTTTCTGAGGGCGTTTACCGTTTCAGAAACACAAACAGCTTTATTGATACCTCAGATCTTATTATCACCTATGAGCTGATTGAAGACGGAGTAAAAACTCAGCTCGGCAGTGTTGATATCAATGTTCCTGCTCTTGAGGAAAGGGAAATCAATCTTAATCACAAATCTGTTGACAAAGATAAGGACACTCATATCACTTTTATTTATGAGGATAAAAAGGGCAATATAGTTGCAAAAGAGCAGCTTACCCTCAATGAAACCGTTAAAGAGGCTGAGCCTGACAGAAGCGGAAAGCCTGTTGTCACCAAAAAGAAGGATAAGATTTATGTTGCCTTTGAAAACGGAGAGGCAGTTTTCTCAAGCACAAAGGGAAATCTTATCAGCTACAGCCTTGACGGCAAGGCGGTTTTTGCAGACACAGAGGGTCTCAGACTTAACATTTACAGAGCCTTCCTTGATAATGACAGAAACATTGTCAACGGCTGGAAATCAAAGGGCTATAATGAGATGGAGGCAAAATTCCGCTCTCTTTCAACCAAGGAAAAGGACGGATATGTTGAAATCGAAAGCAAATATGACATTATTCTCAAGGATAAGACCCGCTTTGAATATGAGGGCGAATATAAGATTTATTCCGACGGAACAATTGCCTTTGAAGCCGAGCTTAAAAAGAAGGGCATCAGCCTCAAGGCAACTGAGCTTCCCAGATTCGGAGCCAATATCAGAGTTGACAGCAGACTGAAGAATGTTGAATATTACGGTCTCGGTGAGCTTGAGAATCTTCCTGATTTTGATGCTCAGAGCATCATCGGTATTTTCAGCTCAGATGTTGCAGGACTTGATGTTCCTTACATCAGACCGCAGGACAACGGCAATCACGGCAGATGCAGATATATGAAGCTGACCGACGAAAAGGGTAAGGGCATTGAATTTATCAATAAGGATGATTATTTCTCCTTCAGCGTTCATCAGTATTCAGATGAGCTTCTTGAAAAGGCAAAGCATCTTGAGGATATTAAGGATGAAGGCTTCATCAATGTCAATATTGACGGCTTTATCAGAGGAACAGGCTCAAACAGCTGCGGTCCGAACACTCTCGGAAAATACAGATTTGCATTCAAGAAAGAGACAGAATTCGGCTTCTATATCAAGCCTGTAAGATAAAATACATCTCTCTGCCTTAATCATCAACAGAAAAAGGCTTCTTATTGAAAAAATAGTAATAAAAAAGCAATAACATCCGCATTTCTTCTTGAAATGCGGATGTTGTTTGTGCTATACTGTGGCTGAAGACTTGGTTTTTCTGAAAAGCATTATTAATTTTGTGCCGACAGTAAAAAAAGTCAGAATAAAAACATAAAAATAACGGAGGCAAAATCAATGAAACAGTTAAACATTGGTATTATCGGTGCAGGTCGTATCGGTAAAGTGCACATGCAGTCAATCACCTACAATGTACCTTCAGCAAAGGTTCTCGGTATCACAGACGTTTTTAAAGACGGTCTTCAGGAACTTGCTGACAAATACGGCATTGAAAAGGTCTATAACGATTATAAGGAAATGCTTGCAGATAAGGATATCGACGCAGTTCTTGTTTGTTCTTCAACAGATACACATGCTGACATTTCTATCGAAGCTGCTCAGGCAGGCAAGCACATCTTCTGTGAAAAGCCCGTTGATCTTACACCCGAGAAGGTTCAGGCTGTAATTGATGCAGTTGCAAAGGCAGGCGTTAAGCTTCAGGTCGGCTTCAACAGACGTTTTGACCACAACTTTGCACACGTTCGTTCACTCATCAATGAAGGTAAGGTCGGTGAGCTTGAGCTTATCAAAATCACTTCACGTGACCCGGCTCCTCCTCCGGCAGAATACGCTGCTGTTTCAGGCGGTATGTTCCTTGATATGACTATTCACGATTTCGATATGGCAAGATTCCTTGCAGGCTGTGATGTTGAAGAGGTTTATGCAAGTGCAACTTGTCTTGTTGATCCCGCAATCGGTGAAGCAGGTGACGTTGACACCGCAATCATCAACCTCAAGTTTGCAAACGGTGCTCTCGGTGTAATCGATAACAGCCGCCGTGCAGCTTACGGTTATGACCAGAGAATTGAAGTTTTCGGCTCACTCGGTGCAGCTATGGCTTCAAACGACACACCCACAAACGTTACAGTTATGAACGGTGACGGTGTAACAACTGATAAGCCTCTTTATTTCTTCCTTGAAAGATATATGCAGTCCTTCCGTGATGAAATGATTCAGTTTGTTGATGCAATTCAGAATGACAAGCCCACACCCACAACAGGTGTTGACGGTCTCAATTCAATTCTTGTTGCTCTTGCTGCAAAGAAATCAGTTAAGGAAGGCAGACCCGTTAAGGTTTCCGAAATTATGTGATTAAAAAAAGGAGCACTCTCTGAAGGGGAGTGCTCCTGAAAGTGTTTTATTGAGACAATTCTTTAAAGAAAGGATTTGATTTTATGGTTCTTACAATGGCTCAGGCCCTTGTAAAGTTTCTTGATAATCAGTATGTCTGCTTTGACGGAAAAGAAACAAAATTCGTTGACGGTATTTTCGGCATTTTCGGTCACGGCTGCGTTGTCGGTATCGGTCAGGCTCTTGAGCAGGGAGGACACAGCCTTACATATTATCAGGGACACAATGAGCAGGGTATGGCTCACGCAGCAATTGCCTATGCAAAGCAGATGAACAGACGCAAGATTATTGCCTGCACATCTTCAATCGGACCCGGAGCACTCAATATGGTTACCGCCTGCGGTACTGCAACTGCAAACAGAATTCCTCTGCTTTGCCTTCCCGGTGACACCTTTGCATGCCGTCAGCCCGACCCCGTGCTTCAGCAGATTGAACAGCCCACAAGCGTTTCAATCACCTCAAACGATGCTTTCAGAGCTGTTTGTAAATATTGGGACAGAGTTGAACGTCCCGAACAGCTTATGACAGCCTGCATCAATGCAATGAGAGTTCTCACAGATCCCGCCGATACAGGCGCTGTCTGCATTGCAATGCCTCAGGACGTTGAAGGTGAAGCTTTTGATTATCCCGATTATTTCCTTGAGAAGAGAGTCTGGTATATGGACAGACGTGTGCCTTCTCAGAGAGAAATTGACGCTGCAGTTGAAATGATCAGCAAGGCAAAGAAGCCTATGATGATTGTCGGTGGCGGTGTTACTTATTCAGAAAGCTATGAATCAGCAATTAAGTTTGCTGAAAAATACAATATTCCCGTTGGCGAAACTCAGGCAGGTAAGGGTCAGATTCCCTTTGAGCATCCTCTTAATATGGGCGGATGCGGTGTAACAGGCGGTCCCGCTGCAAATGCAATTGCAAAGCAGGCTGACCTTGTCATTGCTGTCGGTACAAGACTTACCGACTTTACCACCTGCTCAAAATGGGGCTTCCAGAATCCCGCAGTCAAGATGCTTTCAATCAATGTCTGCTCCTTTGACGCCTTCAAGATGGATTCAGTTGCTGTTATTGCTGATGCTAAGGAGAGCCTCGAGGCAATCTGTGCAAAGCTTGACGGCTATAAATCCGAATGGACAACTGAGCCCGCAGAGGCAAAGGCTGCTTATGTTGAAGAAATTGACCGCTGCTATAACGAGCAGCTTCCCGAGGCTCTTTCTCAGAAGAGAGCTCTCGGTATCATCAATGAAGTGATTGCCGATGATTCAATTGTTATCGGTTCATCAGGCTCTCTTCCCGGATGCCTTCAGAGAATCTGGAAAACAAAGGCTCCTTATACTTATCACGTTGAATACGGTTATTCCTGTATGGGTTATGAAATCTGCGGTGCACTCGGCGCAAAGCTTGCCTGTCCCGATAAGGAAGTTTATTCAATGGTCGGTGACGGATCCTTCCTGATGCTTCACAGTGAGCTTTACACTGCAGTTCAGGAGAACAAGAAAATCAACATCATGCTCTTTGACAACAGCGGCTGGGGATGTATTGAAAATCTTCAGAACGGTCAGGGTACAGATACCTTCGGAACACGTTTCACAAGAAGAAGTGAAGACGGCTTCCTCAACGGTGATGTTATTGTTACCGATTATGCAAAGATCGGTGAAGGCTACGGCTGCAAGACCTACCGTGTAACAACTGACAAGGAGCTTTATGAGGCTCTTGAAGACAGCAAAAAGCAGACTGTTCCCACATTGTTTGATATCAAGGTTGCTCACAAGTCAATGACTGACGGCTATGATTCATGGTGGAGAGTCGGTGTTGCTGAGGTTTCTGAAAGTGAAAGAGTTCAGGAATGCTACAAGGATATGAAAGCTAATATTGAAAAGGCCCGTTTATATTAATTAAAGGAGAGATAAATATGCTTAATAAAGAAAAAGTAAATCTTGCCATTGCTCCTATTGCTTGGACAAATGATGATATGCCCGATCTCGGTGCAGAAAACACCTTTGAGCAGTGTGTCAGTGAAATGGCTCTTGCAGGCTTCACAGGCAGTGAAATCGGCAACAAGTACCCCAAGGACGTTGAAACACTCAAGCACAAGCTCGATGTACGCGGAATGAGAATCTGTAATGCTTGGTTCTCATCACTCCTTCTTTCAGAAGGCTATGATGCAACAATTGAAGCCTTCATCAAGCACAGAGATTTCCTTCACGCTCTCGGTGCAAAGGTTATCGGTGCTTCAGCGCAGGGCAACAGTATTCAGGGCAAGGCTGTAAGCATTTTCGGTGAGAAGCCTGTTTACACTGATGAGCAGTGGGAGCTTATTGCAAAGGGCTTCAATGAAATGGGCAGACTTGCCAAGGAAAAGGGTATGTATTTCACTGTTCATCACCATATGGGTACAGGTGTTCAGACAGCTGAAGAAATCGACAAGCTTATGGAAATCACCGATCCCGACCTTGTTTATCTTCTTTTCGACACAGGTCATCTTTCATTCAGCGGTGAAGACGTTCTCGGCGTACTTAAAAAGTATGTAAACAGAGTTAAGCACGTTCACCTCAAGAGCATCCGTAAGGATGTTATCAACGATGCGAAGGAAAAGGGCTACAGCTTCCTCGATTCTGTACGTGCAGGCTCATTCACAGTTCCCGGTGACGGTGACTTTGATTTCACACCCGTTTTCGACATTCTTGACGAAGCAGGTTATGAAGGCTGGGTTGTTGTTGAGGCTGAGCAGGATCCCGCCAAGGCTAATCCCTATGAATATGCAGTTCTTGCAAGAAATTACATCAGAGAAAAAACAGGTCTGTAATTTCTGAAAATTAAAATTAAAAGGAGATGTGTTCACATCTCCTTTTTTATTTTTTATTCTGAAAGCAATGCTTCTCCCACAAGCATATCAACAGGGTAGGTGATTTTGATGTTTCTTCTGTCACCTTCAACAAGTCCCACTGTATATCCCTTGAGAGAAAAAATCTTGCAGCCGTCTGTCAGACTCTCTTTTTCTTTTTCACTCAGCTCATTATAAAGCCTTCTGAAAAGCAGGGCATTGAAGGTCTGAGGAGTCTGAGCAAGATAAATCTCGTCTCTTGACGGAATGCTGCAGACTTCTTTTCCGTCCTTGCTTGTGAAAACCGTGTCAACGGCTGAAACTGCAGTACCGATTGCCTTGAAGTATGCGGATTTTTTTAGATGGCTTCTGATGATTTCCTCTGAAACAAAGGGCCTTACTCCGTCGTGAGTGACAATGATCGTGCTTTCATCAAGGCCGTAAGTGTTTTCAATGTGGTCAATTGCATTGATGAGAGAAAGACTTCTTGTTTCTCCGCCCGCAACAATGTCAATTTTCTCAAAGTTTATAAATTGGCAAATTGCTTTTTGTGTTTCATTTTGCCATTGCTCAGGGCAAAGCACAACTATTTTTTCAAATTCAGGAATATTAACAAATTTTTCGAGTGTATGAATAATAACAGGCTTGGAGCAAAGAGAAAGAAGCTGCTTCGGTGCAGCGCTTTCATCCATTCTTGTTCCCTTGCCGCCTGCCGCTATAACTGCATAAATCAAAATATCACCTCGGGGTAATTATATATAAGAAAAACTTTTTTGTCAAATTCAATTTTACGTTAAACCGGGTCTCGCCGAAGCAAAATAATAAGGCAGATTCCTTGACATAATATATAAAAAATAGTATTATAGTTTATAATACATATATTATGGATAATAGTGTCTATATTGAAGTTAAGTTTACTGAAAGGTAAATTTTGTCAGATAAATATTTTATATTAAACAGTAACAAAAGGAGTGAATTTATTACCAGATGAACGAAAAAAAGAACAAACAGAATCCCGCTCAGAAGGCCAAGTCAGGCAGCGGCGTCAAAACAGCTTCAAACAAAGGAAAGTCAAAGGCTTACTATTACTATAAAAAGAAATCTCAGTCAAAGAAAAAAGAAAAGGAAAAAGAAAGCAAACCTCAGCTTCCCGTCAGAATCGGATTCCTCGGCGGTCTCAATGAGGTTGGCAAAAACATCACCTTTTTTGAATATGACAACGACATTGTTCTCATCGACAGCGGTCTTGCTTTTCCCGATGAGGATATGCCCGGTATTGATCTTGTAATTCCCGATTTCAGTTATATTGAAAAGAATGCCGATAAGGTCAGAGGTATCTGCATCACACACGGTCATGAGGATCACATAGGTTCTCTTGCATATCTTCTTAAAAAGGTGAACATTCCCGTTTACAGCACAAGGCTAACCAACGGTCTCATTGAAGGAAAGCTTAAGGAGCACGGAATTCTTTCAAGTGCAAAGCTCAATGTTGTCAATGCAGGCTCAAGTGTGAAGCTCGGGAAATTTACCGTTGAATTCATTCACGTCAACCATTCAATTCCCGATGCAGTCGGCTTTGCAATCAGATGTGACGGCGGAACAATTGTTCACACGGGTGACTTTAAAATCGATACAACTCCCATTGACGGCGGAATGATTGACATTGCAAGATTTGCTGAGCTTGGCAAAGAGGGTGTTCTTTGTCTTATGGCTGACTCAACAAACGCAGAGCGTCCCGGCTTCACAGAAAGTGAAAGAAAGGTGGGTGACTCCTTTGAGCTTCTTTTCAGAAAGGCTCAGAAGAGAAGAATTATTGTTGCAACCTTTGCTTCAAACATTCACCGTGTTCAGCAGATTATCAACGTTGCAAGCAAGCTCGGCAGAAAGGTTGCACTTTCAGGCAGAAGCCTTGAAAATGTTGTTGCAATCAGCTCAGAGCTCGGCTATCTTAAGGTCCCCGAGGGAATCCTTATAAACCTTGATATGATCAATAAATACACCGATGAACAGGTTGTGCTCATAACAACGGGCAGCCAGGGTGAGCCTATGTCGGCTCTCACAAGAATGGCCTTTTCCGATCACCGAAAGGTTTCAATCGGGCCTAACGATTATGTCATTATTTCGGCAACACCCATCCCCGGCAATGAAAAAACCGTCGGCAGAGTTGTCAACGAGCTTCTCAAGCTCGGTTCAGAGGTTGTTTATGAAAAAATGTATGATGTTCACGTTTCGGGACATGCCTGCCGTGAAGAGCTGAAAATCATTTTTTCTGTTGTCAAGCCGAAATATTTCATCCCTGTTCACGGTGAGCAGAAGCATCTTCTCAAGCATGCTGAGCTGGCTGTATCAATGGGTATGTCTGAAAAAAATATTATTATTGCCGATAACGGAACTCAGGTTGAGCTTTGTGACAGTTATATCAAAACTGTTGAAAAGGTTCCCGCAGGAAGAGTCTTTGTTGACGGTGCAGGCGTGGGCGATGTCGGCTCTGTTGTTCTCAGAGACAGAAGACATCTTGCAAAGGACGGCATAATTATTGTTGTTATGGCTCTTGACGGGGCAACAGGTGAGCTGATTTCAGGTCCCGAGGTTGTCTCAAGAGGTTTTGTTTTCGTCAAGGAGGCGGAAGAACTTCTGGAGGAAACAAAGGATATTGCTTATGATGCAATTATGAAATGCAGAAATAAAAAGAATAATGATTGGGGAGCAATCAAAGGAACAGTCCGTGACGATGTTTCAAGATTCCTCTATGAAAAGACAAAGAGGAGTCCCATGATTCTTCCGATCATAACGGAGATTTAAATTATGAAAAAGCTTTGGAAAACTCTTGATTTTTCCCTTGTTGCTTTTCTCTTTGCGGTTATTTTTTGCACCTTCACTTTTTATTACAACCGAAGCCTTGCCATAGCAGGATATGTGTTTTCTGTTGTGTTTATCGGTCTGAAATTTTATTTTCACAAAACCAAGCGCGAAAGGCTCGGTCTGAAAATAAAAAAAGTTTCAGACGAGCTTGATTTTCAGCAGGGGAAGGCTTTTGAGAAGCTGACAGTTCCTTGTGCTGTTGTTGAAAATGACGGCAGCATAGTGTGGCTTAACAGCAGCTTTATGAGAATGTTTGAAATTGATAAGGAATCAACTGTCGGCAATCTCAAGCAGATTATCAAAAGAGACAAACTTGATCTGATTTTTCTCGGATGCGGACACAGTCTCAGAGTTGATAACAAATATTTTTCTGTTTATTCAAATGAAATCGTGCTTGATGAAGAGGTTGTCTATTTTCTCTATTTCTTCGATGAAACAAAGCTGAGAATAACAGAAAAAGAATATCATGCTTCAAGGCCCTCAATTCTGCACACGGTAATCGATAATGCAGATGAAATTTATCAAAGCTATAAAGAAAGTGACTGTACCTCAATTTTCAGCCGTGCAGAGCAGATAATTGATGACTGGGCAAGCTCCTTCGGTGCTCTTTGCAGAAAATTTTCAAATGCAAGAATGATGATTTTTGCCGAAGAAAGAGCTCTTGAAAAGATGATTGAGGACAAGTTTACCATTCTTGATAAAATCCGTGATTTAACCTATGAGGGCAAAGAGACGGATATAACACTTTCAATCGGAGTCGGCAAGAGTGACAGTCTCACCGAAGCAAATGAGTGGGCAAGACAGGCTCTCGATATGGCACAGAGCCGAGGCGGAGATCAGGTTGCAATCAAGAAGGACTCTGAATATAAATTTTACGGTGGCTTGTCAGCGGGCTTTGAAAAGAAAAACACCGTCAGAACAAGATTTGTTGCAAAATCAATCTCAGAGATTATCAGAGAGAGTGACAATGTGCTTATTATGGGTCACAGACATTCTGACTTTGACTCCTTCGGTGCCTGTGCGGGTATGCTTTCAATTGCTCAGCATTTTTCAAAGACAGCACACATTGTTACCAATGAAAAATCAACGCTGGCAGCACCTCTCATTGAAAAATTCAAGCAGTCAAAGAGTGACTGGGCGCTTCTCAGTCCTTCTCAGGCTCTTGAGGCTGTTACGGAAAACACCTTGCTTATTGTCTGTGACACTCATAAACAGACGGTGACCGAATGTCCCGAGCTTGTTGATAAAGTGAAAAAAGTTATGGTTATTGACCATCACAGAAAATCCGTCGGCTTCATTGAAGACGCAGTGCTCTTTTATCATATGTCAAACACATCCTCGGCTTCAGAAATGGTGGCTGAAATTGCACAGTATGTTGACACTGTGCCGGTGCTTGACAAATTTGCCGCAACTGCCCTTATGGCAGGTATAATGCTTGATACCCGTAACTTCATTCTCAGAGCCGGTGTCAGAACCTTCCAGGCGGCAGCATATCTTCGTCAGAAGGGTGCAAACACCATTGACTGCAAAAAGCTTTTTTCAAACGATATGGAGCTTTTCCGTCACAGAAATTCAATTATTGATATGGCTTATGTATATAGCGGATGTGCAATTTCCAAGGAGCAGGACGAATATCCTTCTTCAAGACTTGTCACCTCACAGGCAGCAGATGAAATGCTGAATATTGAGGGCGTGAGTGCTTCCTTTGTATTATATAAGGTCGGTCATAATGTAAGCATTTCTGCAAGAAGCTACGGTGAAATCAATGTTCAGCTGATTATGGAAAATCTTGGCGGCGGCGGTCATCAGACAATGTCTGCCTGTCAGCTTACGGATATTTCCGTTGACGAAGCAGAAGCAATACTTAAAGAAACAATTGATAAATATTTTGAAAATATAAACGGAGGTAAATCATAATGAAAGTTGTATTAAAGCAAGATGTTAAAGGCTTGGGTAAGAAGGGTGAGCTTGTAAACGCTTCAGACGGGTATGCCCGTAATTTCCTTTTCCCGAAAAACCTTGCCGTTGAGGCAAATGCTCAGAATATGACAGAGCTCAAGAACCGTGAACAGGCTCAGAAATACAAGATTGAAACCGAAACAGCTCAGGCAAAGGAAAACGCTCAGAGAATTTCAGGCAAAACAATCAAGCTTGCTGCAAAAGCAGGTCAGAACGGTAAGCTTTTCGGCTCTGTTACAAGCAAGGAAATTGCAGAAAAGCTTGATGCCGAGTTCAAAATCAAGGTTGACAAGAGAAAGGTTATCGTTGAGGATATCAAGCAGTTCGGCACCTATGAATTTGAAGTTAAGCTTTATCAGGGTGTTTCTGCAAAGCTTTATGTTACCGTCGGAGAATAATCCGATAAAAGGGTGATTTGAAATTTTGTAAAATCCCAAGAATGTAAATTTAAAGGATTTTTAAAAAGAAGGTGAAACAATGGCGGAGAATACAGTTAATTCATATTCTTCAACAGGTGATATCAATATGCCATACTCCCTTGAAGCAGAACAGGCAGTTCTCGGCTCGATTCTTATTGATCCGTCCTGTATCACACAGGTTCTGATTATCATCAAGCCCGACTTTTTCTATCTTCCTCAGCACAGATCAATTTTTCTTGTTATGCAGGAGATTGATGCTCTGGGCGGAAAAATCGACCCGCTTATTGTTCTTGAAAAGCTTAAGCAGGAAAAGGTTTATGATGACGCGGGAGGTAAGCAGTATCTTCTTCAGCTGACTCAGATTGTTCCTTCAACGGAAAACATTGAGGAATATTGCAATATTATCAAGGAAAAGTATCTCATCAGATCTGTTATCTCTGTTTCAAAGGGGATAATTGACGAAGCCTCTCATACCGAGCAGGCTGATACTCTTCTTGAATATGCTGAACAGAAAATTTATGATATCAGACAGGGCAAGGTCTCAAAAGGACCTACCAAAATCGGTGATATTATTGTTAATGAGGTTTATGATAAGCTTCAGAAACTCAGTTCTGCCGACAGAGACAAATACAAGGGCTACACAACAGGCTTTACCGATCTTGATAAGGCTATAACAGGTCTCAACAAATCAGACCTTCTTATCATCGGTGCCCGTCCTGCTATGGGTAAAACCAGTCTTGCGCTCAACCTTGCCAGAAATACGGCAATGCTCGGCAAAAGAAAGGTGCTTTTCTTCTCTCTTGAAATGACAAAGCAGCAGCTTGCCGAAAGAGTGCTTTCAACAGAAGCAAGAGTTGAAAGCACAAAGATGAGAACAGGTAACATTTCAAACGAGGAATGGAGCAAGCTTGCAACGGCAACATCTGTTCTTGCAAACTGTGAACTTTATTTTGATGATACATCCAATCTGACTGTGTCTGAAATGAAATCAAGAATCAGAAGACTCAAGGATGTTGATGCAGTTTTCGTCGATTATCTTCAGCTTATGAAAAGCGGCGGCAGAGCGGAAAGCCGTGTTCAGGAGGTTTCGGAAATTACAAGAAACCTTAAGCTTATGGCAAAGGATCTGAATATTCCTGTTGTTGTTCTTGCTCAGCTTGCCAGAACAACTGAAGGCCGAGGAAAATCACACAGACCTCAGCTTTCAGACCTCAGAGAATCGGGTTCAATCGAGCAGGATGCCGACATCGTTATCATGCTTTACAGAGATGAATATTATGCTGCTGAAAAGAAGGACGGTGAGCCCGAGGATAACGAGCCGCGTCCCGCAATCAATGAGGCAGAGTTTATCATAGCCAAAAACCGTCACGGTCCCACAACAACCGTAAAGGTTGCCTGGAATGGCGATTATACTCTGTTTACCAATCTGGAGACAATCAGAAATGATATGTAAGGTTAAAAAGACAATTGAAAAATACGGACTTCTTGAAAACAAAATCAGCGTTGCTGTGGGAGTTTCGGGCGGTGCGGATTCAATGTGTCTTCTGGATATTTTAAGTTCGTTAAAGGCAGAATATGGTATAATTGTCAAAGCAGTCCATCTTAACCATAATCTGAGAGGTGATGAAGCCCTCAGAGATGAAAATCTCGTAAAAGCCTTCTGTGAGAAAAAAGGCATTGAGCTTTTTGCTTTCAGTGAAGATATCAGACATATGTCTAGGGAAACAGGTCTTGGCGAAGAGGAGTGCGGAAGAATTGCGCGTTACCGCTGCTTTAAAAAGGCGGAGTGTGATGTGACAGCGACTGCTCACACACTCTCCGACAGCATTGAAACTGTTGTCTTCAATCTTATAAGAGGAACAGGCAGCAGGGGATTATGCGGAATTCCCGTCAGAAGAGATCCGGATATCATCAGACCTCTTATTGAATGCACAAGGCAGGAAACAGAAGCTTATTGCAATGAAAATTCTGTACCTTTTGTGACAGATAGCTCAAATCTTTCTGATGATTATACAAGAAATTTTATCAGACACAATATCATTCCAAATTTCAGCGCGGTCAACCCGTCCTTTGAGCAAAGCATACAACGAGGCATTGAAATTCTGGTTGAAGAAAACAGCTTTATTCAGGAATCTGCATTGAAGCTGTTGTCTGAGTCTGAAAATGAAAAAGGTTATTCGGCGGCACTGTTCTGCAGCGCTCACCCCGCTGTGAGCAAAAGAGCAGTTTCAATTCTGCTTAAAGATAAAATGGACAAAGCTGTTGAAAGCCGTCATATTGACCTTGTGTTAAGCTCAATTATCAAAGGAGACGACAGAGTCAGCATTTCAAAGGACTTATATCTGGTAATCAGAAAGGGTAACATTATTTTTGAGAAAGCAGAAAAAAATTCTCATAAATGGGAATGTTCTTTTGAAAATAATGCTGCATATACTCCTTTTGGGAAAATTTATCTTGAGAAAACAGATTCGGCAAAGGGTGATGCTTTTGATTTTGACAAGGTTAGCTCAGTGCTTTCCGTCGGCTCGCGCCGAGAAGGAGACAGCTTTACCTTTGTCAGAAGAAAGGTCACAAAAAGCCTTAAAAAGCTTTTCAATGAAATGAAGCTGACTGCCGAAGAAAGAAACAGCAGGGCTGTTATTCACGACGGTGACAAGGTGCTCTGGGTTGACGGTTTAGGTGTCAACAGGGAGTATCTGCCGGATGAAAAAACAAAAACATTTTATCTTATAAAAAAGGAAGGTAAAAATGATGATTAATGACATTAAAAAAGTTTTATTCAGCCAGGAAGAAATTGCAGAAATAGTCAAGAGAATTGCAACTCAGATCAATGAGGATTACAAGGACAAAAATCTTCTTCTTGTCTGTGTGCTTAAGGGCTCTGTCTGTTTTATGTCTGATTTAATGAAAGAAATCAAGATTCCATGTATGATTGATTTTATGGCAGCCAAAAGTTATTACGGTGCCTCTGTTGAAACAGCAGGTGTCGTCAACATCACAAAGGATCTCACTGTTGATCCCACAGATTTTGATATTCTTGTTATTGAGGATATTTTTGACAGCGGACGCACACTTGAAAAGCTGATGTATGTCCTTGAAGCAAGAAATCCCAGAAGCGTTGCATGCTGCTCTCTTCTTGACAAGCCGGAAAGAAGAGATCCTCATGTTAAGTTAAAGCTGAAATACACAGGCGCACAGATTCCCGATGAGTTCGTTGTAGGCTACGGTCTTGATTATGATGAGCTTTACCGAAATCTGCCCTTTGTCGGTGTGCTTAAGCCGGAAGTTTACAGCAAAAAATAAGGAGTGATTATATATTGAACAGTAATTTAAACGGCACCTCAAAACCCGATAACAAGAAATGGGGTAATCTCCTTTATGTGATTATACCCGTGCTTTTGATTTTGTCCCTTGCATATTTTTCGGGTGACAGAATGAAGGAAGATACCCCTAAATATTATGAAATCGTGCAGATTTTCAGAGGAGGACAGGTTCAGGAATTTTCCCTTAATCTTTCAACCGGATCTCTTAAGTATAAGGCTGAAGGAGATGAAAAGGAAAAGAGCTATGTTGTTCCTAACGTTGAAATCTTCCTGAATGATGTTCATGATTATATAACTGAGCATAACCTCAACAATGAGGAAAAAATCAAGTATGATTACATCAGAGGCTCGAACAATTCATGGTGGGCAAGTATGCTTCCCATGTTCCTTATGAGCTTTGCTGTTGTCGGTATTATGTTCTATATCTATCGTAAGATGGGTCAGAACATTATGAACGAAAACAACCGTACTCTTTCCTTCGGTAAGGCAAGAGTGAAGCTCGGTAAGGACGAAAAGAGAAAAACAACCTTCAAGGACGTTGCAGGTGCAGATGAAGAAAAGGCAGAGCTTGAAGAAATTGTTGAATTTTTACGATCTCCCGAAACCTTCAATGCTCTCGGCGCAAGAATTCCCAAGGGTGTGCTTCTTGTCGGCCCTCCGGGTACAGGTAAAACTCTTCTTGCAAGAGCTGTTGCAGGTGAGGCCGGTGTTCCCTTCTTCTCAATTTCGGGCTCCGATTTTGTTGAAATGTATGTCGGTGTCGGTGCATCAAGAGTAAGAGACCTTTTTGCTCAGGCAAAGAAGGAGTCTCCCGCAATTCTCTTTATTGACGAAATTGATGCTGTCGGACGTCACCGCGGTGCAGGTATGGGCGGCGGACACGACGAAAGAGAGCAGACTCTCAACCAGCTTCTTATTGAAATGGACGGCTTCGGTGCAAATGAGGGCGTTATTATCATTGCTGCAACAAACCGCCCCGATATTCTTGACCCTGCTCTTCTCAGACCCGGCAGATTTGACAGACAGCTTACTGTCGGTGCGCCTGATGTAAAGGGTCGTGAGGAAATCCTCAAGGTTCATGCAAGAAACAAGCCCTTGTCACCTGATGTTGATCTTGGCATCATTGCTTCAACAACTGCAGGCTTCACAGGTGCCGATCTTGAAAATCTTCTTAATGAGGCTGCTCTTCTTGCGGCAAAGCATAAGAAGAAAGCAATCACTATGGACGAAATAGAGGAAGCAACAATCAAATGTGTTGTGGGAACTGAAAAGAAATCAAGAAAAATCAGTGATAAGGAAAAGAAGCTTACTGCTTATCACGAGGCAGGTCATGCTCTTGCCACTTATTTTCTTCCTGAGCAGGATCCCGTTCATCAGATTTCAATTATCCCCAGAGGTATGGCAGGCGGCTTCACAATGAGCCTTCCTTCAGAGGATAAGAGCTACAGAGCAAAGAAGGATATGATTGAAGACATTGTTGTTCTTCTTGGCGGACGTGTGGCTGAAAAGGTTGTTCTCGGTGATATTTCGACAGGTGCTTCAAATGACATTGAAAGAGCATCACAGATTGCAAGAGCAATGGTAACCCGTTACGGTATGAGTGACACTCTCGGCCCCATTATGTACGGCTCAGGAGATAAAGAGGTATTCCTCGGAAAAGATTACGGAAACGTCAGAAATTATTCCGAATCTGTTGCCGCTGACATTGACAGTGAGGTCAAGGGAATCATTGATTCCGCTTATAACAAGTGCCTTGAAATAATCGAAGGCAATCTTGATAAGCTTACCGTTGTTGCAGAATATCTCATCAAGCACGAAAAGGTTGACGGTGAAACCTTCAGAAAGCTTATGACAGGTGAATATAAAGAGCCTGAACAGGCAATGGAAAATGATCTTCAGGTTACAGATGTTGCTGAAGCAGAAGAAACCAAAGAAGACTAAACGACAAATTAAAAAAGCTCCCGAATCTCAGATTCGGGAGCTTTTTTTATGAGCTTTTTCTTTTATACAAGCTTGAGCTTGAACATTGTGTGTGCACCGAGAATTGAAAGAATTACACCTGCAAAGATAAGCACACCGAAATCAAGACCGGGAACAAATGCAAGAATGAGTGAGCATGCAGCGATGGGGAAGATAGAAATTTTCCAATGCTTGACAAAATATGAAGCGGCAAGTGCACCGAAGACGGTAAGGGATACCTGCTCAAAGGCGGGCTTGAGTTCTTCACTTGTCATCATTTTGCTGAATGCGGGATTGAAGGCGAAAGCGAGAACGCAGATTGCAATAATAATTGTGGTTACAATTGAAGATGTTGCAATTGCAATTGTCTTGATAACATCGCCTTCTTCGGAGTTTGAATTAACACCTGCATTTTCAACAGCATTGAGAGCACAGGGAAGCTTAAGGTTTGCAATGTTACCTGTGATAAAGGCAAGGTATGTTGCACCGGGTCCGAGGAGGGGTGAGTATGTAACAACCTCAATAACACCTGTGATGGGGAAAATGATAACAGCAAGAAGGCCGCTGAGAACTGTTGAAACTTCGGGCCAGCCGTGCATAAGTGAAATAACAACGGGAATAGCCATGAACACAGCAAGAGCAAGAACACACCAGATACGGCCGTTCAGATGAATTGAATCGGTATAATTTTTCTTTTTCATTGTTATCCCTCCTTATTAATATCTCCACTCAATCTGAGCAACCTCAGGAGCAAAAATGCAGATAGCCACAACAATAACAATTGCAAGAACCATACTTACGGGAAGTGCAAGAGCGTCAATCCAGTTCTTTTTATACTTTTTGTTGATGAGTGAGAATGTAAGCATAAAGATAATTGATGTCACAATTGCAGTGATTGAAAGAACACCGGAGCCGTCAGCAACAATGTTTTCTTTGCTTGAACCGACACCTGTGATACCGCTTGCAAGGAAGGCTGCAATGATGCCGATAAAAGCAGCGGCAGAAATTACGTCAACCCATTTGTTGTTTTTGCTTACAGCGCCTGTAACTGTTTTCTGAATCTTTTTTGCAAGAATGGGAACAAGAATGATGGGCAGAAGGCTGCCGAGAGTCATAACCCATGCAACAGCTGAAAAAACAGCTTCGTTGTTGATTGAGGTCACGTCTGCGGCCTTGAGAGCAGCTTCGGCGGCTACGGTTTCATAAGAAATTGAGCCGATAACCGTCAGTCTGATCCAGGGAAGAACATAACCGAGAGTTGTTGCAAGAGCAAGAACGGTAACAGCAATACCGAGTGCAGGTGCAATTGAGAAAAGAGCGCTGGATGTGATGGTGTTTTTCAGCTTTTCTGCTGTGATACCCAGCTCTTTACCTCTTGAGTATGCTTTTTTCAGGAAGAAAAGAGATTGGACACAAATGAATACAACCACAATAATGGCAAGAGCAAACATTGTGCCGCTTGATTTGAAATCTGTGAACATAATAAACCTCCGTTTTTCTTTTTTGTGTATCAACGTGTTAATACACCGTAGTACTGATATGATAACATTATATAGGAATTTAGTCAACATCAGTTGTCAAATATAATCCGAAACTGTCAGATAATATTTAAGTGCATCGCTGAAATTTAGTTAAGAAAAACTTTGACATAATCTGAAATCAGAGTTATAATATAACGGTGCATATCCTTATAACTTTTATAATATTGTTCTATCCGGTGATTTTGCATATTATATTTATTATGGTGATGCATTTGAGAAGAAACAACTGTTATTATAAGGTTTCGCTGTGGCAGTGTGCGGTGGCTTTTCTGCTTGCTTTATTTCTTTCGTTTTTCGGCAGAACAAGGGAAGGCTTTGTCACATTTTTTCAGACAATACTTGAAGATAATTCGAGAGCAAATCAGCTTGCTCAGTCGGCTGAGGCGATGCTTAATTTTACCGCTTCACTGAATTCTTCCCAATCCGAAGGTGAACCCTCAGATTTGAGTCAGGCTTCGGGCGGTGAGGATATTGAAATTTATGAAGCTGCCGAGAACGCGAGCTATGCACCGATAAGCTCCACTGCAAAAATACTTATGCCCGTCAGAAACGGCCGTTACACATCTTTTTTTGGCTATCGGATAAACCCCATAACCGGCAAGCTCAGCTTTCACACGGGAGTTGATATTGCTGCCCCGGAGGGAACAAACATTTCAGCGGCCTTCAGCGGTGTTGTGAAAACTGTCGGAGAGGACGAAAGGGCAGGGAAGTATATCATTATTGAGCATGATGAAGGACTTGTCACATTTTATTGCCATTGCAGTGAAATTCTTGTTCAGGAGTGCACCGTCATCCGTCAGGGTGAAACAGTTGCGCTTGTTGGATCAACGGGCTGGTCCACGGGACCTCACCTTCATTTTGAGGTGCGCAGAAACAATATAAGATACAATCCCTTATGGCTGCTTGAGAATGATTATACGGCATAAAGGGATTAAAATCAGAATTTCATTTGCTTTTGCCGCAATCATTGTTCTGATGCTTGTGTTTTTTGATGAGGATATTGTTATTTTCTCGGTGCTTTCTTCTCTTTTTCACGAAAGCGGTCATCTTGCTTTTATGCTTTTGTTCCGTGATAAGCCCGACAGAATTGAGCTTGGCATTTTCGGTATGCGGATTGAAAAAACTGACGGAACAAGGGTGTCTTATCAGAAGGAGATTTTAATTGCCTTGGGCGGTATTGCGGTCAATCTGATTCTTAGCGGCTTTTCTTTTGCGGCTTTCGGCATTTCTGAAAAGGGTGCTTTTCTAAGATTCGGTGCAGTCAATTTTCTGATGGCGGCAGTCAATTCAATTCCTGTCAGTATTCTTGATGCAGGCAGAGGAATGAGGTTTCTTCTGCTGACAGCCCTTGATGAAAGAAAAAGTGAAAAAATTTCAGATATAATTTCATTTATGTCTGTTGCGGTTATAAGTGCTCTGGCTCTCTTTTATACCTGCACAATCGGTGTGAATCCGAGTCTTATTGCCGTTGTTATATATTTGTATATCATTATAATTTTAAAGAAACGGAGTTAGTTATGGTCAGTAAAGAAGTTGAAAAAATTCTCCCTCTTGTCCAGAAGCCTGGCAGATATACGGGCGGAGAGCTTAACAGCGTTGTTAAAGATAAGTCCAAGGTGAAATTAAGATATGCCTTCTGTTTCCCTGACAGCTATGAAATCGGTATGTCTCATCTCGGAATCAAGATTCTTTATTCAGGTGCCAACGCAAGAAAGGACGTCTGGTGTGAAAGAGTATTTGCGCCCTGGCACGATATGGAAAAGGAAATGAGAGAGAGAAACATCCCTCTTTTCGCCCTTGAAAGCGGAGATCCCATAAAGGATTTTGATATGATTGGCTTCACTTTGCAGTATGAGCTCAGCTATACCAATATTCTTAATATGCTTGACCTTGCTGGTCTTCCCGTAAGAGCAAAGGACAGAACAGATCTGCTTCCCGTTGTTGTCGGCGGCGGTCCATGTGCCTGCAATCCCGAGCCTATTGCCGATTTCTTTGATCTGTTCATGCTCGGTGACGGTGAAGAGGTCAGTGATGAGCTTTATAATCTTCTTATCGAATGCAAGGAGCAAGGCTGCAGCAAGAAGGAATTTCTTTGCAGAGCCGCTCAGATAAAGGGCGTTTATGTTCCTTCTCTTTATCAGGTTGAATATAATCCCGACAATACAGTTGCTTCTGTTACTCCCATTGAAACAGCACCCGCAAAGGTTACAAAGAGAGTTATTGCTGACCTTGATACCGTTCATTATCCCGATAAATTCATCGTGCCCTTTATTGAGGTTGTTCATGACAGAGTGGTTCACGAAATTCTCAGAGGCTGTATCAGAGGCTGCCGCTTCTGTCAGGCAGGATTTTTATACAGACCCATCAGAGAAAAATCGGCTGATGTAATCAACAGCCAGTGTAAGAAGCTTTGTGAAAGCACAGGCTATGATGAAATTTCCCTTTCATCTCTCAGCACAAGTGACTACACACATCTTGAAGAGCTTATGGAAAAGCTTCTTTCCTGGACTCAGGATTATAAGGTCAACATTGCTTTGCCTTCACTGAGAGTTGACAATTTCTCACCTAAGCTTATGGAATATCTCAAAAAGGTCAGAAGAAGCGGTCTTACCTTCGCTCCCGAGGCGGGAACTCAGAGACTCCGTGACGCAATCAATAAAAATGTCACAGAGGAAGAGATGCTTTCAACTGCAAGAAATGCCTTTTCAGGCGGCTGGACAGCAGTTAAGCTTTACTTTATGCTCGGTCTTCCCACAGAAACCTATGATGACGTTGCGGGTATTGCCGAGCTTGCTCAGAAGGTTGTTAATGAGTTTTACAAGAATCCCGACAAGCCCAAGGGCAAAGGCGTCCAGGTGAGCATCAGTGTTGCTTCTTTTGTTCCCAAGCCCTTCACTCCTTTTCAGTGGGAGGCTCAGGATACTGTTGAAGAGCTTATCAGCAAGCAGAATCATCTGCTTTCCTCAGTCAAAACAAAGAAAATCAGCGTCAGCTATCATAAGGTCAACATCAGCTTCCTTGAGGGTGTTCTTGCAAGAGGCGACAGAAGGCTTTGTGATGTTGTTGAGTATGCCTGGAGACACGGCTGCAAATTCGATTCATGGGATGACAGCTTCCTTTTTGATGTCTGGCTTGAAGCTTTTGAAAAAACAGGAGTTGACCCTCTTTTCTATACAAGCAGAAAACGTGATTACGAGGAAATTCTCCCCTGGGATCACCTTGATTACGGAATCAGAAAACAGTTTCTTATTGATGAAAGCCGCAAGGCTTATGAATCACAGACAACGCCTCACTGCCGCATAAAATGTGCAGGCTGCGGCTCAAATATGCTTAACGGAGGAAAATGCGATGCGATGTGTAAGAGTATGGTTTGAGAAAATGGGTATGAGCCGTTATGTTTCTCATCTTGATCTTATGAGAGCCATGACGAGAACCCTCAGAAGAGCAAAGGTGCCTCTCTGGTACACAGAGGGTTACAACCCTCATCCCTATATAACCTTCACCCTGCCGCTTTCTCTCGGAATGGAAAGTCTTTGTGAAAGCATGGATATGAGAATTGAAGGGGATTGTACAAATGAGGATGTGTTCAATATGATGAAGGACACAATGCCTCCCGGAATCAAAATCATCAAGGTTACCGATCCTGTGTTTGACCCGAAATTTGTTGCATTCGGTGAATTTGATATTTTTTTTGACTGTGAAAAAAATCCCGGAAAGCTTATTTCTCTGATTGAAGAAAAGCTCAGCGCTGAAGAGCTCATTGTTCAGAAGCTCGGTAAAAAGGGCAGACACAAGGTGCTTAAAGACATCAACCTTATTGAATTTGTAAAAAGCTATAAGGTAAGCTGTGCCGCAAGCCGAGTCAAGCTCACCGTTGTTCTTCCTGCGGGAAGCACAACAAATATCAATCCCTCACTTCTTGCTGATGCCGTTGTGGCTGAAAGTGATGAATGTGACAGCTATATCCTTGTCAGAAAAAAGCTTATGACAGAGGATATGGAGGAATTTAAATAATAAACAGAACAGACTTCCATATAAGTGAATTTGATGATTTGAGATTCATTTTCGGGAGTCTGTTTTTTGCTTTGTGAAAATATATTTGTTACAGCAGACCAATACTAAACTGAAAACGGCTAAAAGATTATTACAATTTTCCGATTTTTATTAAATTAATGTTGATTTAATTGCCATCATTTACTATAATAAAAGATAATGTGAAATTAAAGTTTTATATACGGAGGAATCTGTTTATGGCTAATAATGAAAACAGAAGGAAAAAGGTTAAGCAGACTGACAGCAATGCTGTTGCTGCCGGCAAAAAGGTAAAAAAGAAAAAGGCTGGAAAAAAACACCCCGTACTTTTTTACAGCTTTGTTTTCTGCTTCTGCATCTTTGTTTCAGTGATGCTCACAGGTCTTATTGTCGGAGGCTCTGTTCTTTCTTATATGGATTCAAATGTTAATGCTGAAAAGCTTCTTGACCTTGAAAATTATAAGGATTCTCAGAACAGAACAACAATTATGTATGCCTATGACTCTGATGATAACATCATTGAGCTGACAAGACTTCACGGTGAAGAAAACCGTGTATGGATCAGCTATGAGGATATGCCTGAAGCTCTTATCTGGTCATTCATCTGTGTTGAAGATGAGCGCTTTTATGAGCATGAGGGCGTTGACTGGAGAAGAACAATTGCCGTTCTTGTTGTTCCTAAATATAAGGGACAGGGTGGCTCAACAATCACTCAGCAGCTTATCAAAAACCTTACAGATGACAATGAAAATACCTTCTTCAGAAAATTCAAGGAAATCGTAAGAGCGCTTAACCTTGAAAAGAATTATTCCAAGAAGGAGATTATCGAGGCATATCTTAACACGGTATCTCTCGGTGCGGGCTGCTACGGTGTTCAGACTGCGGCTGAAACATATTTCGGCAAAAATGCATCTGAGCTGACTCTTGAGGAGTGTGCAACTCTCGCCGGTATCACTCAGGCTCCTTACAGCCAGAATCCTTATTCAAACTTTGATAAGTGTATGGAAAGAAAGGATTACTGCCTTGACAAGCTTCTTGAGCACGGTGTTATTTCTGAAAAGAAATACAACAAGCTTCACGGCAAGGATGTCAAGGTTCTTGAAAAGGGTGCTTCATCCTCAGATGAGGAAACAACAGCTGAAACAGGTGATATTCTTTCCTGGTATGAGGAATACACCGTTTCTCAGGTAATTGCCGATCTTCAGGAAAAGTATGAGTGTGATTACTACGAGGCATGGAGAATGGTTTATTACGGAGGTCTTCAGATTTATTCAGCCGTTGACCTTGAAATTCAGAAAACACTTGAAAATTCTTATAAAACACGCGCAGGCTTCCCGAAGGCTAACTATAACAGCTACGGAAAGCTTCCCGAATCCGCAATGACAATTATGGATTATGAGGGCAGAATTGTTGCTCTTGTGGGCGGTACGGGAGAGAAAACTGCAAACCGTGCATATAACCGTGCAACTGATGTGCGAGCTAAGAGACAGCCCGGCTCATCAATCAAGCCCTTGTCTGTTTATGCTCCCGCCGTTGACCGCGGTATTGTTACCGCTCAGTCAGCTATTCTTGAAGAAGCTATTACCCTAAACGGCAAGCCTTGGCCCCGCAACTTCAACGGTGACCACGGCTCAGGTGATTATGTAACCGTTGAAAATGCTCTTGTCCGTTCACTTAACACAGTTCCCGTCAGAATCCTTAAGGATATGCTCGGTGTCAAGAGAGCTCTCGAATACTGTAACAATGCATTCAAGCTTAACCTCAGCAAGACCGATGAGGACCTCAGCCCTCTTGGTGTTGGCGGTACAAATACAGGTGTTACAACTCTTGAAATGGCAGCTGCTTTTGCCACCTTCGGAAACGGCGGCAGATACTTTGATGCTTACAGCTATTACAAGGTGACCGACAGAAACGGAAACATTCTTCTTGACAACACCGATAATAAGGGTGAGCAGGTTATCAAGACCTCGACAGCTTCATCAATGCTTTCAATGCTTACAAAGGCTGTTACCGAATCCATCGGTACAGGCTACGGCTCAAAAATCAGCGGCTTCCAGACCTTCGCGAAAACAGGTACAACCTCTGACAACTGTGACAAATGGTATTGCGGCGGCACACCCCATTATGTTGCAGCTGTATGGTACGGATACGATTACAGAGGAGACCTGAGAACAGGTTCAACAAACCCTGCAAAAACAATTTTCAAATATGTGTTCAGCGACATTCATTCAGGCCTTTCGGCAAAAAGCTTCAGTGATGTTGCAGAATCCGCCTCTCAGAAGGTTCTGACTGAAGAACAGTAAAGGAGCAGAAAATGATTATTTTATCTGTTGATTACGGAGATGCAAGAACAGGTGTTGCGGTTTGTGACAGAATGGAAATTCTTGCTTCACCCGTAAAGGTTATTCATCAGAGCTATGAGCCCAAGGTTATAGCTGAAATCAAGGAGCTTGTCAGTGAGTATAAAGCTGAAAAGATTGTTGTCGGCCTTCCTAAGAATATGGACGGATCTTCAGGTGAACGTGCTGAAAAATGCACTGAGTTTGCAAAAAAGCTTGAAGAGGAGACAGGCATTCAGACAGTTATGGTTGATGAAAGACTCACAACTGTTTCAGCTCACAGAATCCTGAGTGACAACAATGTCAGAGGACAGAAGAGAAAGAATGTTGTCGATGCAGTTTCTGCAGTTATGATTCTTGAAGCTTATCTTGCTTCAAAATAAAAAAATATACGGTTGAAGAAAGCTGCTTCAACCGTATTTTTATTTTTCAAAAAACAGCTGTCTGATTCCCGTAAAAATTAGAAAGGCAGCAAAAATATATTTCAGATATTCCGTGGGCATAAGCGCTGCGGCTGCATAGCCTGCACCGACGCCCGCAAAGCCGGGAAGGAGAAAGCTTTTAATCTGCTTGGCATCGATGAGTCTGTCCTTTTTATATCTGATTACAGAAAACAGAGCGATAGGCAGATAAAAAAGCAGATTGATTCCCTGAGCCTGACGCTGAGGCATATTGAAGTACGATGTCAGAAAAACAATCAGAACTGAGCCTCCGCCAAAGCCCATTGAGCAAAGCAATCCTGACAAAAAAGAAATTACTGCTGTCATCATGGACAAATATATTTAATCCCTGCCGCAACGGTCAGGATTGCAAAGATTTTTTTCAGAATTTTATTCTGACTTATTTTCAGAAGCCTTGTTCCGCATATTGCTCCTGCAAGACCGAAGGGGATATAATTCATTCCTTCGGTTATTTCGAAATCTCCTCTGAAAAGATAAATTGCAACGCTTATGACCGTCAGCGGAAGAATAAGCGCAAGAGCTGTTGCCTGAGCTTGCTTTTGTTCAAGACCTTTTTTCTTCAGAAAATATACCGCCGCAATTCCGCCTCCGGCACCGAGTGCAGAATTTATAAAACCCACGGTCAAGGCACTTAAAGCCTTCATTAATTTCATAAGCATTAACCTCTGTTTAAAATCATATCATATATTAATTATCTGAAAAAAGGAGATAAATATGTATTATTTTGTTGACAGAGAGAGAAATAAATTTTAAATTACTATTGTAAATGTAAAAAAATAGTGTTATAATCAATTATCAATGTTTAGGAGGCAAATTTTATGGTTTGTAAGTTTTGCGGTAATGTAATTGAAGATAATTCTGATTTTTGCTTTATTTGCGGTCAGAAAATTGCAACAGAAGAAAAGGCTGAAGCTCCTGTGGCTGAAAAGAATGATGTTTTTTCTCAGTCAACTCTTGAGGTTGAAACAATGGTTGACATTGAAACTGATGTTGAAGAGCCCGTTATTGAAGCTGCAACCGAGCCGGAAACTGAAATCACAGAGCCTGCTGCAGTTGAAGAAGAAATCATTGTTGATGATGAAGAAGAAATCGTTGCTGATGAGGTTGAAGAAACTCTTCCTATGTCAGAGGAAGCTGAAATTCCTGCTGACGTAACAGCTCCTGTATCTCCCGATGCACCTGTTTACGATTCAACTGCTCCCATTTATGCTCAGTCAACTCCCATCTATGCACAGACTGCTCCTGTTTATGCACAGCAGGTTATTATTCAGCATGTTCAGGCTCCCACTGTAACAAAGGTTAAGAAAGAAAAGGATCCCAGCGTTGCAACAACTGCTTCAAAGATTCTTTCCGCAATTTTTGCTGCAACCTTCATTCTTCAGTTTATCAGCTGGATCTGGTACGGCAATGCAAACAAAGCAGGTTATGAAAAGAAAGCAACAGACCTTCTTAACTCAACAATGACAGGTCTTTGCGTATTCCTCGGCATCATCTGTCTTGTCTTTATCAAGCTTTTTGTGCTGTAAAAATTGAATTTTAAAAGGCGGCTTTATCGGTTTTCGGAATCGGTGAAAGCCGCCTTTTTCGTGTCTTGTTTTTGGTATATATATATAAGAGTCAGCATATATTTTCATTGAAGAATGATGAAAAGAGGATATGCAGATGACAAAGACATCAATATATGATTCAATTGCAGAAAGAACAAGCGGAGATATTTATATTGGAATAGTCGGACCTGTCCGTACGGGTAAATCCACGTTTATAAAAAACTTTATGCAGACAATTGTCCTTCCCGATATGGAGGATGCCTCAAAAAAGGAAAGGGCAACAGATGAGCTGCCGCAGTCAGCGTCAGGCAGAACCATTATGACAACAGAGCCAAAGTTTATACCTGAAGAAGCTGTTCAGCTGAAGCTTGGCAGCTCAATGGAATGCAGAGTAAGAATGATTGACTGTGTGGGTTATGTAGTTCCCTCATCTTTGGGATACATAGAAAACAGTCAGCCGAGAATGGTGAAAACTCCCTGGTTTGAGGAGGAGATTCCCTTTAATATGGCTGCTGAGGTTGGAACCAAAAAGGTAATTACAGAGCATTCAACAGTCGGCATTGTGGTCACAACAGACGGAAGCATCGGTGAAATTCCCCGTGAAGAATATGAAAAAGCAGAAGAGAGAGTTGTGCAGGAGCTTAAAGAGCTTGAAAAGCCCTTTGTGGTTATTCTTAATTGCAAGGAGCCGGAAGGAAAATCTGCAAAGGAGCTTTCGGAAAGTCTGGCTGAAAAATATAAGGTCAGTGTTGTTCCCGTAAACTGCCTTGAGATGACAGGGGACGAAATAGAGGGTATAATCACACAGCTTCTTTACGAGTTTCCCATTAAAGAAATGGTGCTCAGCTTCCCGGGATGGATTTCCGCGCTGGAAAAGGAGCATGAGCTTAAAAAGGATATTTTTTCTTCAATCACCTGTGCTGCAGCCGACATTAAAAAGGTGAGAGACACAGACGGTTTTTTTGAAAAGGTTAGACAGAATGAAAAAATCAATTTTTGTCAGATTGAAAATGTTGACCTTTCAAAAGGCTCTGTTTGGGCTGAAATAAGAGTAAAACCCGAGCTGTATTATAAAATTCTCAGTGAAAAAACGGGCTTCAGAATTGACGGTGAAAAAGAGCTGATGAGGATTCTTATTGACCTTTCCGCAAAGCAGGAGGAATACGAACGCTTCAGAACAGCTCTTGAGGAGGTTGAAGCAACAGGCTACGGAATTGTTATGCCTACAATGAGTGAGCTGACTCTTGAGGATCCCGAAATTATGAAGCAGGGCGGAAAATACGGAGTCAGACTTAAGGCTTCTGCTCCGTCGATTCATATGCTTAAGGCTAACATAAACACAGAGGTTGCGCCTCTTGTAGGTACTGAAAGTCAGTCAGAGGAGCTGATTATGTATCTTCTTAAGGAATTTGAGGAAAATCCCGCAAAAATCTGGGAGTCCAACATTTTCGGTAAAACCCTCAACAGCCTTGTCAATGAAGGCTTGCACAACAAGCTTTACAGAATGCCTGCGGAGGCAAGAGTGAAGCTTCAGGAAACACTTGAGAGAGTAATCAACGAAGGCTGCAGCGGTCTTATCTGTATTATAATATAAATAAAAACGGTAGAGCAGTTTAATGCTTCTACCGTTTTTGCTTAAATATTAAAAAGTGTTTTTGCGTTTGAATTGCAGATGTCAATAAGCTGCTGCACATCCATCTCTCTGACCTCGGCAATTTTTTCAGCAGTGAAGGCGATATGAGCTGAGTCGCATCTTTCACCGCGGTGAGGAACAGGAGTCATATATGGTGCATCAGTTTCAAGAAGAAGTCTGTTGATGGGAACATATTTTGCAACCTCAACGGGCTTTTTGGCATTCTTGAAGGTTACCGCACCGCCAAGACCGATATAGAGTCCGAGTCCGATAATTTCCTTGGCCATTTCAACTGAGCCGGAGAAACAGTGAACAACACCTTTTGGACGGTATTCCTTAAGGATATTAAGTGTGTCCTCGTGTGCCTCTCTGTCGTGGATGATAACGGGAAGGTCAAGCTCCTTTGCAAGGATAATCTGACGTCTGAAAACCTCAATCTGTCTTTCTCGGGGGGAGAAATCGTAATGATAATCAAGTCCGATTTCTCCGACGGCAACAACCTTACTTTCGGAATAAAGCTTTCTGATTTCATCCATATCGGCATCTGTTGTGTCCTCGGCCTCGTGAGCGTGAACTCCGACAGCGGCATAAATGAAGTCATATTTTCTGCTGAGCTCAACAGTTGTCAGTGATGATTGCAGATCACAGCCGCAGTTAACAATCTCTGAAACTCCTTTTGCTGAAAGAGAGGACAGAAGTTCGTCTCTGTCCTCATCAAATCTGCTGTCATCGTAATGGGCGTGAGTGTCAAAAATGTTGTTATACATTATCTTACCTTTGAGCCTTCGGGTACACCGTCAACGAAGATAACCTTGACGTCCTCTTCACTGCAGTCTGCAGCAAGAATCATACCCTGACTTTCAACTCCGCACAGTGTGGCGGGCTTGAGGTTTGAAACAACAATAACACTTTTATTAATCAGATCTTCGGGCTTGTACCATTTTGCAATGCCTGAAGCAACTGTTCTGGGAGTACCTGTTCCGTCATTGAGGGTGAGCTTGAGAAGCTTCTTCGCTTTTTTTACGGGCTCACAGTCAATAATCTTTGCAACTCTCAGGTCAACCTTTGCAAAATCGTCAATTCCGATTTTTGCAATGCCTTCAATTTCAGCCTTTTTCTTTTCCTGCTCAATTTCTTCAAAGCTCTTTTCATTTTCCTGAGCAGCAAGCTGCTGAGCTTCAATGTCAGCAAGCATCTTTTCGGCATCAATACGTGCAAAGAGGGGAGTTGCAGTGCCAACCTTGTTGCCGCTTTCAAGAGCGCCGAAGCTTTCAAGGCTTTCGTAGGAATCCTTGTTGCAGTTAATCTGAGAAAGAATTGCCTTTGAGGTTTCGGGCATAAAGGATGAAAGAAGTACAGCAAGGAAGCGGATGCCTTCAAGAAGGTTATAAAGAACTGTTCCGAGTCTTTCCTTTTGAGCTTCATCCTTCGCAAGTGACCAGGGAGTTGTTTCGTCAATATATTTGTTGCAGCGCTTTGCAAAATTCATAATTGCATCAACTGCATCGGCAATATGATATGACTCCATCTTTTCTTCAACCTTCTTGACTGTTTCAAGGGCAAAGGCCTTGAGCTCTTCGTCAATCTCATCAGCGCAGGTGGGAGCCATAACTGTGCCGTCAAAGTATTTATTGGTCATTGCAACGGTTCTGTTGACAAGGTTGCCGAGGGTGTTTGCAAGATCTGAGTTGTATCTTTCAATGATGGTCTCATATGAAATTGAGCCGTCATTTGCGTGAGGCATTTCGGAAAGAAGATAATATCTTACAGCGTCAACACCGATAAGCTTTGAAAGCTCATCAGCATAAATGACATTACCCTTGGATTTTGACATCTTGTCCACACCGAAAAGAAGCCAGGGATGACCGTAGACCTGCTTGGGAAGCTCCTCACCGAGAGCCATAAGCATAATGGGCCAATAAATTGTGTGGAAGCGGACAATATCCTTGCCGATGATGTGCACATCTGCAGGCCAGTATTTCTTGTAAAGGTCAGATGAGCCGTCGGGATCGTAACCAAGAGCGGTAATATAGTTTGAAAGTGCATCAATCCAGACATAAATTACGTGTCTGTCATCAAATGTAACGGGAATACCCCATTTGAATGATGTTCTTGAAACGCAAAGATCCTGAAGTCCGGGCTTGATGAAGTTATTGAGCATTTCTTTTTTACGGCTTTCGGGATAGATGAAGCTGTCGTTGCTTTCAATGTAATCCTCAAGCTGCTTCTGATATTTTGAAAGACGAAGGAAGTAAGCCTCCTCCTTAGCCTTAGTTACCTCTCTGCCGCAGTCGGGGCACTTGCCGTCAACAAGCTGAGATTCGGTCCAGAAGGATTCACAGGGAGTGCAGTAAAGACCTTCGTATTCACTTTTGTAAATATCATCCTGCTCATAAAGCTTCTTGAAGATTTTCTGAACAGCCTTTTCGTGGTAATCATCAGTTGTTCTGATGAACTTGTCATAGGTTGTGTTGAGGGTGTCACAGATGTCCTTGATTTCACCTGCAACATTGTCAACATACTCCTTGGGGCTTATGCCTGCATTTTTTGCATACTCCTCAATCTTCTGTCCGTGTTCGTCAGTACCTGTGAGGAAGAACACATCATAACCCTGAAGTCTCTTGTATCTTGCAATGGCATCTGTGAGTACGATTTCATAGCTGTTGCCGATATGAGGCTTGCGTGAGGTGTATGCAATGGCGGTAGTTATATAGAATTTACCTTTACTCATATTAAAAACTCCTTTCAATAATATATAAGAGTACTGATAATCATTTTATCAACTTTTATCCGCCTTTGTCAATATCAATACGGAAAAACCTTATTTATCTTCAATAGTCAGTATGTCTTTATTTTTGATTATGTAATCTGCAAGCGAAATAACGGTGAGAATCAAAGCGATATACATCACTGCTGTTTCAACGTAATATAAGGCAGAAATGTCGGCAAGCATAATAATTGTCATAGCCATCTGTGCAATTGTTTTAAGCTTGCCCCAGGCAGAAGCAGCAATTGTTACATTGCTTTCCGTTGCAATCAGACGTACACCGCTTATTGCAAACTCTCTGCCGATAATAATAATTGTAATCCATACGGGAATTTTTTCTGTTGCCGTGAGATAAATCAGAGCGGAGCTTACCAGAAGCTTATCGGCAATAGGATCCATAAATTTTCCGAAGGTTGTTATCATATTGTACTTGCGGGCAATATATCCGTCCAGCTTGTCGGTTACTGTTGCAACAACAAAAATGACGAAGGCAACAATTTTACCGTAAGGGATAAAATCGGCCAGAGCGAAAAAGACAAAGAAGGGGACAAGAGCGACCCGGAAAATTGTAAGCTTGTTTGCGGTATTCATAAAAGCACCTCCGTTAATTATATATAATTCTGTTTTGATATTATCATATTTTTAAAAGATAAGCAAGTATTGACTTTGGACAAATATATGTTATAATTGCCAAGGTAATGCGGGTGTGGTGAAATTGGCATACACGCAAGATTTAGGTTCTTGTGCCCACAGGCGTGCAGGTTCGACCCCTGTCACCCGCACCAAATCAGAAAAATCCGAACCAAATTTTCCCAATAGGAAAAGGGTTCGGATTTTTTGGTTATATTTAACTTATATGGCTCTTTTTCGATACTTTCAAAACAAATGATTGACTTCAGTAAAAAAATATGTATATAATGAAGATGGTATAAGAACAAGCAAAACATCAAACGGTGTAACAACAAAGTTCCTGTTAGACGGTTATAATGTCATTGAACAGACCGACGGCACAACCACTCTGCACTTCTTCTACGATTCCAATGGTGAATAGATAACCTCAAGCACAAGCCTTGCAAAGCAGAATCCGTTCAGATACCGTGGGTATTACTATGATGCGGAGTCAGGGCTTTACTATCTGCAGAGTAGATATTATGATGCTGAGGTTGGTAGGTTCATTAACTGTGATGATGTGAATTATATCGGTGCTTCAGGAACGGTTGCTTCGTATAATGTTTTTGCTTATTGTGATAATGAACCTATATGTGGTTGCGATCCGTTTGGATTGTATAAAATTAAAACATTTTCTCAACAAACTTGGCTAACTCGGTTAGTAGGTAAGTTGTATGGCGGGAATATAGGTTACAAAACCATTATTTTTCAAATGGTAAACGATAATGCTAAATTGGCACTTGATTTGGTATTAGAAAAAATAACTAATCCTAACGCGGCATATCGCAACAGTATTGTATACGCAAAAGATGGAGTTGATATAGATTTTTCAATTGGAGGTGTGGATTTCGATTTAGTTGGAGGCAGTGCAAGTTACACATATACAAAAAAAGTTGAACTTACAAGTGTAGGTATTGTATACAAGTGGGCAAAAGATACTGTAGGATTTGGTACGAGTTTTGCACAGGCCTTACCATATAATCGAGAACGTAGTACAGTTTCAATAACATTAAGATTAATGTTAGAAGTAACTTATAAATATATAAAAAAATCTTTGTTGAAAATTGTAATTAAAGATCTGATAAGACTCCTGCTACCTGTTGCACAAGAAGCTTGCAATGTGTTATATTCATTATATAAGGGCACGGCAAAGTTAAATAAATTGGTGCCAGCAATGGTTAAAACATTGAGTAAAGCATACTGAGGAGGCTAAAAAATGAAAAGAACTTTTTTAGTAATAAGTTTAATTGCGATTATTATTTTCTCTTTAGGCAGTAATTTAGCACCCAAACTAAATGAGATGAATCGCCCAATTGAGGAGAGAGCAATAGAAAGATTGTCTTATGATACAATTAAGGTCTTTGAGTTTGACAAAGGATGTATTTGTTTTTCGAAGGGTAATAAAGGTCTTGATAAAGATTGCCTATTTTTAACTTATTTGGAAAATGATTTGTTTAGTAAAAACTGTTTAGCAGTTAGAGGAGGAATAGGAGAAAAATATTATCATTTTTTAAAAAATTCAGATTTATCGAAGTGCCTAGTTTTTAATTTGGATATTTTTAGTGACAACACAATATATTATTCTTGTTGTGAAACAAGATTAGCACGACCGGTTATGGTTAATGGCAAAGACATAGAATTGCATAATGTTGAGTTTGAGTGGAACGATAAATCTTATAATTTAACATTTTGGTTCTTTATGGCTCCCAAAGGAGATTTGCCTAAAGTAGAGTTTAAATGAATCAGTCGCACAAGATAGGCGACGGTGAAGAATGATTTGTGGGCGGTGGTCGCTCTCCGCCGCCCTGCCTCTCACTCCCTCAGTCAGCTCTGCTGACAGCTTCCCTCACATCTGAATAGTATTAAGCACAGGGTTTGGCTCGTCTGCCACCCTGTGTTTTTGGCGTGTTAGGAAAGCGTTCATATACACCGCATCGCCTTTACGGTGGTGAGTAAGTGCGCACTTATAAAAACAAATCAAATATGGTTCGGATATAGGTTGTCAACCCGCACCAGAAGACTTCCGGGCTGAAAGGCCCGGCTTTCTTTATTTATATTATATATTGTATACGATTTTTCGGGATAATCAGAGTCAGAGCGCAACTTACTCTTGACAGTTTCATTATAATCATTATAATATATTGCGATAAAGACATACAGGAGGAAAAAATTATGTCAAAAGTTAAAGTTACAATGGAAAACGGGGGAGAATACACAATTGAGCTTTACCCCGAGTTTGCTCCCGAAACAGTTGAAAACTTTATTTCACTTGTTAAGGATGGCTTTTATGACGGTCTGACCTTCCACAGAGTGGTCAGTGGCTTTATGGCTCAGGGCGGAGATCCCGACGGCACAGGTATGGGCGGCAGCGCAAAAACAATCAAGGGTGAGTTTGCTTCAAACGGATTTACCCAGAACACTCTTTCACATCTCAGAGGCGTAATTTCAATGGCAAGAAGCATGGACAAGAACTCAGCTTCAAGCCAGTTCTTCATCTGTTATACAGATCGCTGCTGTGCTCTTGACGGAGATTATGCAGCCTTCGGTAAGGTTACAGAAGGTATGGAGGTTGTTGATGATTTCTGCAACCAGCCCAGAACATATAATTCAATGGGTGAGCTTGCTTCTCCCGTCACTCCCATCAGAATTGAAAGCATGGTTGTTGTTGAAGAATAACGGCTTAAAAATTATTCAGAATTTGTAAAAATTTTTTCTTAAAGCTCTTGACTGCAAAAGGTAATTGTGATAGAATTCTTTTACCTCTGTTCGAGGGCTTTATTTTTGTGCCCAAAAAATAGAGGGAGGCCTTATTTGGTTGTCATAAAGAGTCGTGTTGCTTTAAGTGACAGCCGCTATTATCCTATAATGGAGGTGCCGTTCATGAGAGTAAAAATTACTTTATCTTGCACAGAGTGCAAACAGCGCAATTACAACACAATGAAAAACAAAAAGAACAATCCTGACAGGTTGGAGATGAACAAGTATTGCAGATTCTGCAAGAAG
>JAZOWF010000022.1:0-10751 GCA_045659065.1 Acutalibacteraceae bacterium | reverse complement strand
CAACAGCTGCACAGGCGGCCTGTGCCATACCGGCAAAGCATTTGATAACTGCAATGTTACCTGCACAATTGATTGAGGTAGCAGAATGTGAAAGAATTGAATAATATTTCTTTGTGAAATTCTCAGGCTCATTTCCCGCAGCAGAATATTTATACTGTCCGTTGCTTATGGGAGTTTTAATCAGCTTAAGTGACTTGATATCCCTTGAAACTGTTGCCTGGGTAACCTTATAGCCAAGCTCATTGAGCTTAATCATAAGCTCCTCCTGAGTACCGATATTCTCCTTGTTAATGAGAGCCAGAATGGCCTCGTGTCTGCTTTTCTTCATATTTTAATCCTCCTTAAATTCTACCGCTACGCTCAATCAGCTTACTGGAAAGAATCTCAGAAAAGCTGTCTGCTTTGATTTTTATAATTTTGACATAAGTGTCCGATTTTGTGATAACTATTCTGCTGTTCTCTCCGATTTCAACACCCTTTTTTCCGTCGCAGCTGAACACCATTGAGCCTTCAGATGCATTTCTGATTTTCATTTCGATTTTACTGTCGGGGCAGAAAATCATCGAACGTGATAAAAGAGTGTGCGGACACAACGGTGTAACAACAATACATTCAAGAGATGTATCAATAACAGGTCCACCTGCCGCCAGTGAATAAGCTGTGGAGCCCGTCGGCGTTGCAACAACAACACCGTCACCCTTATATTCAGATATGGGTCTTCCGTTGCAGGAAGCATCAATTTCACATATTCTTGTAAGCTCCTTACGGGTGATAATAACATCGTTGAAGCAATTGAATTCACCCATCAGTTCACTGCTTTCAAAATGTGAAACCTTGAGAAGCATTCTGTTTTCAACAGAATAATTACCGTCAATAAGAGACGATAAAAGATTGAGCTCTTCCTTTTCAAGACCTGCAAGAAAGCCGAGGCGTCCTGCATTTATTCCAAGAATTGCCTTACCGTATTTTGCTACATAATGGGCTGAGTGAATCATTGTACCGTCTCCGCCGACGGCAATGCAGATGTCACATTCTCTTACAGCATCATCAACCTTCATAAACTCTGCCTTATAATGTGAAAATTTGTCCTGATGATCTTTTTCAACAATAACACGGACAGATAAATCAGAAAGCTGCTCAATAACTTCGCAGGCAACCTCGTAAGCATTTTCTCTTGTAATATTGACAACAACTGCAATTGTCATACCTTCTCACCTCCGCTGAGCTTTTCGTGAGACATATTGACAATTTCTTCAACATTGTGTGTTAAAAACGATTCGGACTCAGCCGCTTTTTCAATAAAAATAAGATATTCTATGTTACCCTGAGGTCCTTTAATGGGAGAAAAATCAAGATTCAGAACATTGAATCCGTTTTCTAGCACAAAGTTATATATCATATCAACAACCTCATAATGAGTACGGATATCTCTTACAACGCCGTTTTTACCAATTTTTTCTTTACCTGCTTCAAACTGCGGCTTAATAAGGCAGACCGCTTTACCACCATGCCTGAGAAGCTCACGCATTACAGGAATAATAAGCTTCAAAGAAATGAAAGAGACATCCACACTTGCAAAATCAATCTCTTCCGGAATCTGCTCGTGGGTAACATAACGGAAATTTGTTCTTTCCATATTTATAACACGGGGATCATTTCTGAGTTTCCAGGCTAGCTGACCGTAACCGACATCGATTGAATAAACCTTAACAGCCCCGTTCATCAGCATACAATCGGTAAAACCGCCTGTGGAAGCACCGATGTCCATACAGATACAGCCTTCAAGATTCAAGCCGAACTCAGTGACAGCCTTGGCAAGCTTATAACCGCCTCTGCTGACATAAGGCATTTTTTCACCGCGAAGCTCGATGCAATCCTCAGGTTTAACAGATGAGCCTGCTTTGATTTCCTTTTGTCCGTTGACATAAACAAGACCGGCCATAATCATAGCCTTGCCTTTTTCTCTGCTGTCAACAAAGCCTCTTTCAAAAAGAGCTACGTCAAGTCTGATTTTTTCTTTCACTTATTTTTCACCACTTATAATTTTAATCATTGACCTTGTATCAAGGCTGAATTTTTCAAACAGCTGTTCACATTCAGCGTGTCCGACAAATTTATCTTCAACGGCAATAATTCTGTATTTGCCTTTAAAATTCTTTTCAAGAAGCAGAGCCGCTGTTTTTTCACCAATACCACAGCTTTTCTGTCCTTCCTCAAAGAAAAAAATGCTCTTCTTAGAGGATAAAATATCAATTAACCTATCAGGCAAGGGCTTTATTTTTTCGATTGATATAAGCTGAACATCTGTACCCTTTTCTTTTAGTGCTTCAACCGCTTTTAATCCGTTGTCAGTGAGATTACCGTAAGTTACAAGAGCAATTTCTCCGTCACCGCTGACTGCAAATCCGTCTTTGAAGCAGAGAGCTCTTACCCGGCTTTTTTCCGATGCTCTGGAATATCTGATAAACGAGCTGACTGTTGAATCATAAAGGGAATATTTCATCACACTTTCAAGTCGTTCGAAGCTACAGGGAGAAAAAACCTCTGCTTCGGGTATCGAATTAAGAAAAGCGACATCAAAAAGGCCCTGATGTGTCACACCGTCTTCTCCGACAAAGCCTGCTCTGTCAACTGCAAAAACAACACGCTGCTTCTGAAGCGCAATGTCGTGAATAAGCTGATCATAAGCTCTCTGAAGGAAGGTTGAGTAAACTGCAAATACGGGCTTCATACCTTTTTTTGCAAGTCCTGCTGAAAAACCGACTGCGTGCTGCTCTGCAATTCCGACATCAAAGAATCTTTCGGGAAATCTTTCCGAAAATTCTTCAAGACCCGTACCGACGCACATAGCAGCAGTTACAGCACAGACTGACTTGTCCTTCTGAGCAAATTCACAAAGAAGTCTTCCGAATTCATCTGAAAAGGATTTTGAAGGCTCCTCATCCTCGGAGTCACTGTCTGAACAAGAAATTCCGTGATAGACTTCGGGATGTTTTTCAGCAAAATCATATCCCTTACCCTTTACAGTGTAAGCGTGAACAACAACCGCTCTATCCGATACTTTTGCTTCTTCAAAAGCATTGCACAGCTTTTCAATATTGTGACCGTCAACCGATCCTATATAACCGTAGCCAAGCTTTTCAAAGAATGACTTTTTGTCGTCAAGTCCCGAAAAGCTGCCTATGCTCTCAGAAATAAACATATTATTATCATTGAGTATAATAATATGTTTACCGCCGATTTCAGCCGAATTATTCAAAGCCTCCCAGGTCATACCGCTGCTGAAGGCTCCGTCACCGATGAACGAAACAACAAAGCCGTCATTGTCATTGAGCTTATTGGCAGCTGCAACTCCTGCCGCAGAGGATAAAGCCGCACCGCTGTGACCGCTGAAGAAAACATCGTGTTCACTTTCGTCGGGACTGCAAAATCCTGAAATTCCGCCACAGGAACGCAGAGTTGAAAAAGCGGAAAATCTTCCTGTTAGAAGCTTATGAGTATAGCACTGATGCCCTACATCAAAAATGAATTTATCCTTCGGTGAGCTGAAGCTTCTGTGCATTGCGAGAATAAGTTCAACCGCACCGAGATTTGAAGAAAGATGACCGCCGTTACGATATACCGTTTCAAGAATCACATCTCTGATTTCCTCCGCAAGAAAATCAAGCTCAAAAAAGCTAAGCTTCTTAAGATCAGAGGGACTATTCACTTTTGAAAGGTATTTGTATTTCATAGTACCGACTCTTTCATTTGTTTCGTTTGTTCAGTGCCAGGGCAAGCTCCTTAAGAAACTCCCCTTCTTCATTGAAAATTTCAAGAGAAGAAACTGCAAATTCAGTAAGCAGACGCGCTTTTTCAGTTGCACTTTCGATCCCGTAAAAAGTAACATATGTAGATTTTTTACTCTCAGCATCACTTCCGACAGGCTTGCCGAAAAGCTCCTCATCACCGACGACATCAAGAATATCATCAGTAATCTGAAAGGAAAGCCCGAGAGCATCCGCATAATCGGACAAAGCATTGATTTTTTCTTCATCGGCACTGCCACATAAAGCGCCGGCACGGACACAGCATCTTATAAGTGCGCCTGTTTTAAGCTTATCTGTCAGCTCAAGTGTAGCTGAGTCAATTTCTCTTTCTTCGTTCAGAAGATCGAGAACCTGACCGCCTATCATACCGTTCACCCCGACACTCTCGGAAACAAGAGCAATAAGCCTCGATGTAAGCCCGGGCTTTTCACGGCAGATTCTGCTTTCAGCAATAACACCGAAGGCCTTGGTCAAAAGAGCATCTCCCGCAAGAAGAGCAAATGCTTCTCCATACTTTATATGACAAGAAGGCTTGCCTCTTCTCATATCATCATCGTCCATACAAGGAAGATCATCGTGTATTAGAGAATATGTGTGAATCATTTCAACTGCGCAAGCAACATCAAGAGCATCCTCATAATTTCCGCCGCAGACACGGCAGCTTTCAAGAACAAGCACAGGCCTTATTCTTTTTCCGCCTGCCGAAAGACTGTACTGCATTGCTTCATGAACGACGGGGTCTCCGAAAGTACACATATCGGAAAGCTCATTGAGACGTCTGTTGACAGCAACTAAATAGTCTTCAAAACGTTTATTCATCATTTTCGTCGTTATGTGCAAGTTCAGAAAGCTCGGTGATTCTCTGACTTGCCGCTGAGAGTGTTTTGTTGCAGAAGGAAACAATTTTTACGCCTTCTTCATAAAGTCTGATTGACATTTCAAGATCATATTCACCGCTTTCAAGGCTTTCAGAAATTTCTTTAAGTCTCATAATAGCGGTATCAAGTGTATACATTTCCATTTTCGTTTAACCTTTCGTAACGTTTTAATCTCTGATTAACTTATCAACAATACAATCCACCTGTCCGTCTGACATTATAACGGAAATTTTATCATTTTCCTTAAGACCGCCGACGCTCCTGACGGTGAACCCGAACTCATCCTTGACATAAGAATATCCTCTTGCAATAACCTTGAGAGGACTTGTCGCTTCGAGTCTTGAAGCGTAATTTGCCAGCTCATAAGAATAGTTCTGAACTCTCGAAGCCAATGTATTTTTAATTTTTTCATCACAGGCATCCACACACTGCTTGTATAAAGAAATTATTTTTTCAGGGTTTCTGTTTTCAATGGCTTCAGCGCAGGACATAATCCTTACTTTATAGCTGTTGATTCTGTTATAAATCACCTCAGTCATAAAATCGAGAGACTTATCAAGAGAATAAAGCACCTCTCTGTAATCAGGAGCAACAAGCTCAGCTGCCGCAGAGGGTGTAGGAGCTCTGAGATCACTAACATAATCGGCAATTGTGAAATCGGTTTCGTGACCGACCGCCGAAATAATCGGTATCTCAGAATCAAAAATTGCTTTTGCAACAATCTCTTCGTTAAAAGCCCAGAGATCCTCAATTGAACCGCCGCCGCGTCCGACAATAATAACATCTGCCGCCTTAAGATCATTAAACTCTCTGATTGCCTGAGCGATCTGCCCTGCGGCGCTGTCACCCTGAACCTGAACCCCTCTCAGAATAATCTGACCAGAGGGATATCTTCTTCCGAGAACAGAAAGAATGTCCTGTAATGCCGCTCCTGTGGGAGAAGTAACAATGCCGATTTTCTGAGGGAATTCCGGCAGAGGCTTTTTATTTTCCGCATCAAACATTCCCATCGAAGCAAGACGTTGCTTAAGCTGCTCAAAGGCGATTGTAAGCTCTCCTACTCCTTCAGGCATCATATCTTCGCAGTAAAGCTGATATAAGCCGTCATTTTCATACACTGATATTCTGCCTCTTATAAGCACCTTCATTCCGTTTTCGGGAACAAATCTGATTCTCTGAGCAGATGTTCTGAACATAACAGCCTTAAGAGCCGAATTGCCATCCTTAAGGGTAAAATAAAAATGCCCTGTCCGATAATGATTGGTAAAATTGGAAATTTCACCGCTTACATATATATTTTTTAAATTAAAATCACCGTCAATTACGGATTTTATATAAGTATTAATTTGCGATACTGTTAAAACGCAATCCATTTAAAGTCTTTGCTCCTTTAAATAAGTCAGAATAGCAACCCCCGCTGCATTATCAGATGAAAACTCTGCCGGCGCAAAATATCCTGAAAATTTTTCTTCAAACCTTGTTCTTATGATTGTGTTAGACATAACTCCACCTGAATAAACAAGCGGAAGCTTGCCATACCGAGAAATAATTTCCTCAGTCATTTTTTCAGCCGAAGCACAAATATATTCAATGCAGTAACGGGCAACATCTTCATTACATTCACCGTTATCAAGCATTTTGCGACACTTGTTTTCAACACCGGAAAGACTGATATCCGCACCCTTTGCCGAGGGCTTGATTTTGAAGTGTGCAGTGCTTTCAAGAGAGAGACGGTCAAGCTCGGCTCCGCAAGGAAATTTCAGCCCCATCATAACACCAACTCTGTCAATTGCCTGTCCGGCCTTGAGGTCAGTGCTCTGAGCAATAAGTGTGCATTTTATAACCTCTTTTTCATCAGGTTCAACAAGCAGAGCCTCTGTTGTTCCTCCCGAAAAATGAAAGGCAATGAATTTTTCTTTAATAAGCTCAAGCTTACCGCAGGCATAAAGCGCAGCAAGAATATGACCGTTCTGATGAGATGTTGTATGAAAATGCACATCTTCCGTCTTAGCAAGAATCTTTCCCGTGTTCATACCGACAAGAAAGCAAGGCATATATGAGCCCTCTGCCATTCGCGGAAAAGCAGAAGCACCTACAGCATCAACTGTAATTTTTTCGGAAGAAAAAAGCTCATCATGCACCTTACAAAGCTGCACGGTATGATGAAAAACAGCATCACTTTGACGAAGGCCGCGTGCACCCTCAACAACAGGAAGAAGCATTTTCCGATGGGCAATCCTGTTTTCCTCGGGAAAATAAGCAGCTACGGATGTTGTATAGTTACTTGTATCAAAGCCTATGTATGCCATTTTTATTTATCGAGTTTTCTTACAAGTGAGCCGAGAACACCATTGATGTAACTTGCATCCTCGGGTGTTGCGTATTTCTTGGCAATTTCAACTGCCTCATTTATAACGACTCCGACAGGAATGTCTTCACTGAAAAGCAGCTCACAGACAGCAATTCTCAATATTGCCTTTGAAGCTCTTGAAATTCTGTTGGCTGCCCAGCCAATGAGATTCGCTTCAATTTTTTTGTCGATTTCCTCTACATTATCATAAACCTTTTTTGCAAGCTTTTCTGCAAACTTATTTGAGGGCAAAACCTCAAGCTCGACAGCATTTTCAATAAGCTCAACAATAGTGAGTTCATCGTGAAAGCTTTTTTCAAAAACAATTACAAAGGCTAACTCACGTGCTTCATGTCTTGTCATAATCATAATCCTTCCTTCGCTCTGAACGAATTTGTTTTTATACAATCACAATCATTATACCACAAATTTTAAATCGTACAACTATTTTGACTCAATTATTGTTAAATTTTCTGCAGAAATATTCGTATTTTTTTGGATAATTTCGGAAATTTGCAACACTAAGCTGTCATTTAGTGTATTTTTTTGCAAAATCACCTCACACTTACCTGAATTAATAACCACGAGACAATCCCCGCCTGTTTTAGCAGAAATTATATTTTCCGCATCTGTCTGCGCTTTCATATCACGCTGAAAATCAGAAATCATTGTTTTGATTGTACCCTTCATATCCTGGCTCATACCCTCTTCATCAAGAAGCTCCTCGATACTGTCAATCACTGTGTCATATGTATTCTGTCTTTTCAGCTTTGCATTAAGAAAATAATCAGATGAGCTCAGCGTTGTTGCAGCATTCTGTGAAGCGGACGTATCATCCGTGTCAGATGACGGAGCCGTTGTACCTGCAACAAAAAGTGAATCACCAAGATTTCCGGTTACATACTCATAGCTGAATGAAGTATCTGTACCGCTTTGCTGTGATTCAGTCAGAAACCAATTCAAAGCAACAACGGAGCACAAAGCTACAACAAGCACCGCCGATAATATCTGTCTTTTTTTCTTTGCCATAATTAATACCTCTTTCTGTTATAGTTTCATTTCTGTAACACTGATACAGTTACTGCTGATATTGAACAGGGATCTGATAATTGAAATAATCTCAGACCTAACTGATAGATTTCCTCCGCCCTGACAAACAACTGCAACACCTCTGACAATCGGATATATTTCTTTAACCGTAATTCCGTTTTCATCACTGCCCGAATCCACGATTATAATTTCACTTGAAATTTTAGTTCTGCCGTCTTCCGACTGTTCGTCAGTATCCTTGGCATAAACAGTTTCATATCCGCTTTCATATGTAATCATAACCTTTACCCTGCCTGCACCATTAACCTGACTCAGAAGCTCCTCAAGCTGCTTCTCATAATCTTCGATATGTCTTTCCTGCTGATAATTATCTGAAGCAGAATTTGAATTTTCTCTTTCGGCACCACCCGAAAAGCCGATAAGAACAATACCTAAAAGACCGACAGCAATTATAAGCAGTGTTTTTTTATCTTCCGCGATTTTACCAAAAAAATTACTGTAGGATATTTTACTTTTCTCCTTCATAAGCATTGTCTCCCTCGAAAATTAATTCCGTTTCACCGCCCGTTACAGCTGTGATTCTTTTTACCAGCTCATCCTTCTCGACCGAGGAAAAGTTACCTTTGATTTTAACTTTAACCGCAATTGATTCATTCTGAGAAGCATAACACCGAACTTCGATATTACCTTTTTCTGTAAGCTCAGAAGTCTCAGAGAGAATCAAATTCTCAATTTCCTTTTCAGCTAATGATAAAAGTTGGTCTTCAATATAAGAGTTATATCTGTCCTCAACAGCAATTTGCGTTTTGCTTTTATCAAACATCTTCACAGCGGATTTTATATCCGTTCTTCCGAGAGCAGATACCAATGAAAACACCAACACAGCAGTACATAATGTTTTATAAACTTTTTTCACTGAGCCGTCAGGAATAAGAAAATTTACAACTCCGCTTAACACAGAAATGAAAGCAAGCATTCTGCACCAGGTTGACAACAAATCCAATTTAACCGCCTCTGAAGGAAATGATTATACCCGTTGATATAACGAGGACAAAAAGCTGATACACTGTAAGAAAAAGAATAATTCTGACTGCAGAAGAAAACACAGAAAAAATGTCAGAAAGGGCTTTTAATGACAACAGCTCACCAACGAAAGACAAAAGCTTCATTGATAAATGATACAGCATAATTTCAGCCATTACAGGGATATTTATTATCACCATAACTATTATACCAACAACGGCAAAAGAGCCTTTGATTATATTTATACTGCCAAGCAACGAGGAATATGCCTCACTGATTGAAGAGCCTACTACAGGAATAAGACTGCCCAGAAGAAAGCGCACACCCTTTGTTGCTACACTGTCTGACGAATAAGAAAGAACTCCTTTTACACCAAGAACCGAAGTAAAAACGCCTGCGCAAAGCCCCATAATAAAACTTATAATCTTATTGACAAACGAAACAACCGACGATGCTTTCATTTCACCGTTTAAAGAAAATGCCACTCCGATGCAAAGAAATGCACCGATAATATCTACAATACCGTTATTAATAACGAAAGTAATTATTTCACCGACAAACAAAACCGCCGAGCTGTAAGTCAGAGCCGATGCCGGTGTGCCGCTGACTGCAATTATTACCGCAAACACAGGCACGAACGCCTTCATAAATGCAGCGCTCATATTGAGCAAGGATATACCCGCATTAATGCAGCCGTTTATATCTTCAATGCAGATAATCACCGCTGCCGCCGAAGAAAGAAAAACAAGAAGCTCTCTGCTTTTATCATCATTTACAACCGACGAAGCAAAGGAAAGAATAAACATCATTGCAAGAAGCTTAAGGAACATTCCGACAGAAGACATAAGCTTGTCTTCAAAAAAGTTTTTAAAATAGCTTATGATATTATCAAAGCTGACATTATATATATCATCAAAGCTTTCAATCCCAAACTGCCCAAGAGCTTCAAATACATCATCGTCAACTGACGATATAAGTTGCTGCTCCAAATCATTTTCAAGAGAAAACTCAGTTGCACAGACCGAAAAAGTGCAAAGCATTATGACCAACAAGGCAGAGAATACAATTAGAACTTTTTTCATTTCACAAATGCCGTCGAAATCCGAAGAACCGTTTCAATATACGGAAAAGCAAGAGCTGTCACTGCAAGCTTTCCGGAAATCTGAATTATATCTGACAGTGCCTTGTTGCCTTTATCACAGCAGATATCCGAAGCAATATTTGTTATAAGACAAATAAGAGCACCCTTTATCAAGGAAGCAAATATATCCGAATTAAGCTGCAACTCATCTGCTAAATCAAATATACTGTTTATTCTGTAAGAGAATTCGTCATATATCAAAGCAACCGCCAGGCAAATGAAAACAAGCTCAACAGGAAGAACAAAATCCTTTATCTGACCCTTTAAAACCGTAATCAGCACACATACGGCAATAGTACAAAATATAATCCTGACCACTAAAAATCAACAAGCTCCCTTACGGCTTCAAAAAGGTCTCTTATCTGAGGAATAACCATCAGTACAACAATTATAATGCCTGTAACGGTAATCAGCGCAGCGTATTCACCTTTATCGCTTTTCATAAGAATCTGATTAAGAATTGAAACAATAATACCAACTCCTGCAATTCTGAATATAAG
>JAZOWF010000021.1:0-22629 GCA_045659065.1 Acutalibacteraceae bacterium | reverse complement strand
ATCGAAATCTCGGGTTCCTTTTCTTATCTCGTTGTTTAATTTTCAAGGTCCAATCTGCCGCCCCTTCCGAGACAGCTTTGCAAGTATATCACATACCCGCTTCTTTGTCAACACCTTTTTTAAAGTTTTTTCAACTTTTTTTCGAGGCGTAACATTTGTTATGCTTCCCTCATTTGAGGGAGCTTTGTTATAATATCACGATATTCTGATTTTGTCAACGATTTTTGTAAAAAAACTCCAACCTCTTATCCACTTAGCCGTGTGTTTGTAATATATACAATTATAAAATAATATATATGCGCCTTATACTATTATATATATTGCCGCCGTAAACGGTTAAATCAAATGAAAATTCCGACCTTCATCACATTGAATTGGGCGGTGCATCACTGCAATCCGAGGCAACACTGTTCCGCGTACCGAAAAAGCAGGACTCTCCCCTTCACAGCTCAGAAAAAAGCAAACCCCGTCAGCCGAAGCCGACGGAGTTTATTGTCAGTTATCAAATAACCTTCATTGTTTCAGAAGCTTATTTATAGAGGTTTTCAAACCACTGAACAATTGCCTTGAAGTATTCAATGATCTTTTGAATAAACTTGATAATGCCGTTAGGAGCAATACCGATTTCAGGATCAATGATGTCTTCGAAGATTTCCCAACCGAGAATTGTTGTGATGATTGTGCCGGCTGCTGCCTCACCCATATCATCAGAATTCTTCATATCCTTAAGGAGCTGAGTCCATTCTGCGTTGAGATCCTTGATGCCTGTTGCTGCAAAGTCTGCACCAACTTCTGCACCGTAGAATACGTAGTAAATTGTTGCAAGAGCTGTATCCTGGCCGAGTGATGTTTCAAGAGTAACATCTGCGATTGACTGAAGGATTGCTCTGATAACTTCTTCTGCTGTGCCATCCATGCCGAGATAATCCTTGAGAAGACCGATAACCATCTCGCGGTTGTTTTCGTGCATAATGAATTCGAGAATAAGTCTTTCAATAACAGTTACCATTTCAGCCTTGTCGCCGCTTTCACCTTCAGCATAAACCATCTTATATGCAGTTTTGCCTGTGAGTGAATCGTAAGATACAAGCTTACCTACTGTAAGCTCAGCAATTGCGTCTGCACCGAGATCTGCAAACTCATAGCCTGTAGCGTTCTTGATGAGTTCAAGAAGCTTAGCAAAGAGCCATTCGAAGTCGATTTCAGCAAGATCAATACCGAGAATTGCATAGAGATCAATTTCAGCAACGGGAGCAATTGCAGCAAGAACTGTATAAACAGCATTGAGAGTGTTCTTAACTACTGTGTCAACACCGTTGGAGTTGATGAAGTAGATAAGGTTGGGAAGCATATCAAGGATTTCCTGAGCGGGATCTGCATCTTCACCAAGAAGCTCATCCACTCTGTTAAGAAGAGGATTAAGGATTGATGTAAGAAGAACATCACCGTCAGCAGCTACTGCTGCATAATAAGCCTCGGGAGCCATGATATCCTGACATTCAAGAGTTTCAAGTACGGGAATGATACCGTATCTGTAACCTTCAGCACCCTTGAGAGTGATTGCATCTGTTCCTTCGATATTTACGAAGAAGCTGAAGTCTTCATCTGCAAGGATATACTTAAGTACGGGATAGAGAGGCTCAAGAACGTCGCAAAGAGCTGCAACGAATGCTTCTCTGTCGTTTGTGAACTCTGCAATTTCAACATTAGCAACATCATTGAGATAAGCAACGTCAGCAGCTGCAAGCACGTCAGCGATAAGACCGCCGACAACTGCGCCGTTTACTTCAAGCTTAGTGATAGCTTCAAGGATACCTGCAAGAGCGTCACGGATTGCAACAACATTTGAGCTGTTGTAAAGTGAGCCGTCAAGAAGATCGTTAATGAACTGCTTGAGATTATTTACGGGGATACCGTTGATTTCAAGGCCGAGGAGATAAAGGACGTCATCAACAAAATCACCGAAGTTATCTGCAATGTACTGTGCCTTTTCCTCTGTATAAAGTGAACCGTAGGTGTATTCCTCGAAGATTTCAGAATCTAAAAGAGCGGAGAATACATAATCGGTATCAGCCTTATCTGTGAACTGCCAATCGAATTCCTGAACATCTGCTTCTTTCATATTGCAAAGGTTGCAAATGAGAGTATAAATGTCCTTACCAAGCATTTCTTCAACCTTAGCAGCATTTGCTTCATCTGTAAGTGTGATGATAGCAAGAGTTGCAAGAACGGTAATCATATCATGCTTAGCAAACTCGTCATGGTAGTACATCTTAGCTGTGATGTCAGCTGAGCTTACTGAATCGTAAGCAGCTACTCTGCCAAGAGCAAAGCCGTTGAGAACGTCAGCAATCTTGTCAAGGTTGAGACCTGTGAGCTCAGCAACAAGAGCAATGATTGCTTCCATTGAGATGTTGTCAAGAGCAAGCTCTGTTTCAACACCGAGGATCTCACTGAAGTTAACAAGCTCTGCAATGTTAACCTCAAGACCGAAGCCTTCAAGCTTGATGAGAAGTGCATTGATTGCACCGATGAGATTTTCAACTGCTACGGTTACGCCGTTTGAGTTGATGAAGTAGATAACATTGGGAAGAATGTTGAATACTTCGTTAACGGGATCTGCGAGGATAGCGTCAACTCTGTCGAATGTAGCTGTAAGAACAGCCTTTACAACAGCTTCTGTGTCGATTTTTTCAACACCGTAAACCTCGGGAAGACCTTCAACGCCGAGAGCTTCAAGCACAAGTGCAAGACCTTCAGCATATCCGTGTCCGCCGTTGATTGTGATGATATCTGATGCATCATCTTCCTTAACGAAGAATGTGTAATCTTCACCGAGAAGGAGCCAGTCAACAAGACCTTCAATCTCCATAAGCATACCTGTGAGGGCTGCTACGAAGGTTTCCTTATCGGTTACAGCTGAAACATCATAATCAAGGAGGCCCTGAACATCTGCGCTGAGAAGAGCATCTGCTGCGCCGAGACCGATGTTTACAAGCTCTGCAAGCTCTTCATCAAGACCGCCGATAAGATCAGCAAGTACTTTCTGAATTGATGCAAGGAGTTCAGGTGTGTAGATATCAACCTTATCGTTGATAAGATCACCGAGAGTTGCATAATTGCTGTCAATCATGCCTGCAACCATATCACCGATTGAACCAAGGTTATCAGCAATATATTTTGCAGCTTCTTCCGTCCAGTTGTTGGGATATTCGATTGCTGACTCGATAACGCCGATTGTTGCATTGTCATAATCGATGTCGTTTTCATCAAGAGCATACCAGTCGGGAGTCTTGTATGTAACGGGAGCTGATTCGAATACCTTCTTAACTGCTGTGATGATTTCTGTGCCGAGCATTTCTTCAAGCTGAGCAGCAAAATCATCGTCACTGACAAGAATGAGTGCTGTTGTAATAAGTACTGTTACAACGTCACCTCTTTCAGCAACCATTCTGTAAGTGTAATCTGCTCTTTCAATCTTACCGAAGCAAAGACCTGAAAGGATTTCTTCTGCTGCGTCAAGCTTGAGCTCTGTCTTGCTTTCAACAAGAGCAAAGATATCGTCAAGATTGAGGTGCTTGATGTCAAAGCCGAGAAGACCTGCAAGATCAAGCTCAACACCAAGTGCTGTAAGCTTTTCAAGAAGAGCAAATACGGGAGCGAGGATGTTGTTTACAACAACTGTTGCACCGTTTGCATTGAGGAAGTAAACGAGATTGGGAAGAATATCAAGTGCTTCGTTTACGGGATCAGCAAGAATTGCTTCAACGCGAGCAGCAAGTGAACCAAGAACGCTTTCAACTGTTGCTGTTTTGGGATCGGGAACCTCTGCGCCGAGAACTTCAAGAAGGAGTGCAAGACCCTTTTCATAGCCGAGACCGCCGTTGATAACGATTTCGTCTGTTACTGCGTCTTCACCGGGCTTAGCAAAGAATCTGTAGTCGTCACCGAAGAAGAGAAGATTTACAAGACCGTTTGCATATGTTGTGAGAACCTTTGAAATTTCACCGATGAAATCACTGATGCTGTTGATTTCAGCTGTGCATTCATAGTTGCTCAGACCGATGAGGTCAACGCCGAGAAGGAGACCTGCTGCTTCAATAAGATTTGAGTCAACGGTTGCAAGGAGTTCATTGATTGAAGCGATAATGTCATTGATAACATCTGCGCTGAGCATACCGTTTACAAGACCGGTAAGAAGCTCTGAAACTGACTTTGCACCGTCTTCCTTATCCTTATTGACAAGAGCAATTACCATATCAACGAGATCAGCAATGTTTGCAGCAATGTAATCAGCTGCTTCCTCTGACCAGTCGTTGGGATATGTAAGCATTGTAAGAGTGTTGGGAAGGCTTGTTCCGCCTGCAATATAATCGTTGAATTTCTCTTCTGTATCGAACCAGTAGTACCATACGGGAGTTTCATAAGAAATTTCCATATCGCTGAATACTGTGCCGAGTGAAGAAATGATGTCTGTGCCGAGCATTTCATCAAGAGCAGCTGCATTATCTTCTTCTGTTGCCCAGTCAAGAAGGAATGAAAGAACAACTGTGAGAAGGTCTGCCTGATCGAAATCTTCTGAGTAAGCACCCTTCATCCAATCATCCTGAAGATCACTTGCTGAATCATATTCAGTTGCAGCTTCAAGGCAGATATCATAGATAAGATCCTTAGCAGCTGAGAGATCAAGTTCGGGAACGAACTTCTTGAGAAGATCGAAGATGAAGTCAAGACCGATATCGTCAATGTTGAGCATAATGCCGAAATCTTCGGGAAGAAGACCGTTGATAAGAGCATTGAGATCAAGATCAAATACGGGTCTGATTGTGTCAAGAATTACATATACAGGCTGGAGAAGGTTTCTTACTGTTACTGAAAGACCCTTACTTGCAATGTAATAGAATACACCGGGAAGAAGATCAACAATTTCCTTGATGGGTGTAAGGCTGTTTGTAAGAAGACCAACCTTGCTTACAAGAGCGTCAAGAACAACCTCAAGAGCATTGTCATCAGCACCGAGAGCTGCAACATCACAGCCGAGAGCCTCAAGAAGAGGAACAATAGCATTATTGTAGCCGTTGTAACCGATAAGAGTTACCTTATTTGAATCTGAAAGTGTAATTTCAAGATTCTTGCCAGCGAGAATGAAGTCAAGAACAGGCTTTAAGGGATTGAGAAGCTCAACAAGAGCATCCACAAAGGTGTCAGCATTTTCAACGCCGAAGTCGATAACCTCGTCTTCACCGATGTTTGCATACTGAGCATATGAGCTGAAGTCAAGACCGAGGAACTCCTTGAGAAGAGCTGCAACGTCAAGATCAAGAGCTGCTGCTTCTTCATCACCTTCTGCAACTGTTTCAGGAGCATCGGGAGTTTCTGTTTCAGCCTTGTCACCTGCGATAAGAGCATTGATGTCACCGAGGTTGCCGAGGAGCTTTGCAAGAGCTGTTACGGTTTCATTTGTGAAGAGACCGCCGACTGATTCTTCAAGAAGAGCATGAATATCAAAGTCGAGACCTGCAAGTGAAACAATTGCACCAACAATTGTATCGATATGCTCATAAAGATATTCAGCCTTTTCCTTTGTCCAGTCATTGTTGGGGTTAAGGTATTCTTCATAAGCTGAGTTACCGACAACTGATTCACCATTGATTACACCCTGGAACCAGTCAAATTCTCTGAGAGTGTCATATTCCTTCTGGTTGAGAAGTTCAACAACAGCTGCAAGAATGATGTCGGGGTTTTCATTAAGTGAAGCAATGATGTCAGCAACAATGCCTTCTGCGGGAAGCTCAAACTTGCCGAGGATACCGCTGTCAAGTGCCCACTTAAGAAGGTAAACAAGAACGTCAGCCTTGTTAGCCTTGATGTGCCATGCTTCGTCTGCTGCAAGTGTCTTGCCGCCTACTGAAGTAGTTGCATAATTTCTGTCGCTTCTGTTTGTCTTCTGAGGAACGAGCTCACCCATTGTTGCAAGCTTACCTGCATCGGGAGCATCAATACCCTTAAGAAGCTCAACGCCGCCTGCAATCATATTCCAGATTGCCTGGAATGAGCCGACGTCAAGACCCATATCATCAAGGTTAATCATTTCACCGATGTTAATCTTGATGGGTTCCTCTGACTTCATAGCCTTATCCATACTACCGTTAATGGTTGTAACGTATGCGTTAACCTTATAAGAAGCATCGGCATAGTAGTTGATATCTGTCTTGAGCATGTTAAGAAGAGGCTTAACAAGTCCGCCTTCAAGAGCAAAAGCAAGGTTGGGAAGAGCTTCAAGAACAAATGTCACGGGGTCTGTGTTAAGACGATTGATAAGCTGATCAATCATCGGGAAAAGACCATTTTCAAGGAACTGTCTTGTTGTCTTCATATCCTCACTATGAGGAATGTTCTTAAGACCGAGAGCTTCGAAGATGGGAACAAGAGCATTGTCCCAACCGTCGTTAGCGCTGAATGAAAGAACAAGAGTAATGGGGTCGATTGTAAGGTCGAGGGTAGCAATTGAAACCTTAGCTGAACCTGAACCTGTACCGATCTTGTGACCTCTGGGAACACCGTCGCTGTCATTAGCGTTAGCCATATACTGGTTAGTAAGGATAGCATAGAGAAGATGTTCAAGACCTGAGCAGGCTGCACACATAGCGTCTATGAATGCTGCTCTCTTATCTGTAGCGTTATCAATACCCCATTCAAGCTTATAAACCTGCTTGGGTGTACCGTCATCATTAAAGATCTGCTCGCCTGTTTCTTCATCATATACATTCTTGAAGAGAGCGGGATCTTCCCAGGGATTTATGAAGGTATCATCTTCGTCGCCTTCACCGTTAAGGCTATAAACAGCCTTGGTTGTTGCGGACTTAAGGGTATTGATAACCTGGGTGTACTTCTTATACTCACCGCTGTTTTCACCGTATTCATTATTAAGGTTCTTTGCGAGAGTTGAAGGAGCAAGGAATACGCCAACTGCTGCAATAGCTGTTTCAACATCAGAAAGAGAGAGTTTTGCAGTAACGTCAGCTGTAAGTGAACCGATACCTGCGGGAACGTCAGGAATGGTAATTGTTGCGGGAAGGCCTGCCCATACCTTTGCAAATTCCTTTGCAACGATGGGATATACAAACTGAATGATTGTATTAACGAGGCTGTCTGAATAAACAACATCTTCAAGAAGACCGTTTACAAGAGCACCAAGCTCAAAGTCTTCACCTGTGGGGTTGCCGTCTTCATCCTTATTGATAAGACCGCCAAGGATTGACTTAACCTGCTCATTCTTAAGAAGAGCATCAAGATTTGCGATAATCTTTTCGATATCAGCATCACTTGTCTTGTAAACACCGTTTTCGTTTTCACGGGCGATGTCCTTTTCAGTGTCAGGTCTTTCAAGGTCAGGCATTGTTGTCTGAACATAGCTTGAGAAGCCGTGAGTTTTAAGGAATTCCTCATACTGAGGGAATTCTCTCTGCATTTCGTTGTACTTATCGATAGCAGTCTGAGAAAGCTTGAAATGAGCTGTTTCATCCTTAAGATAATTGTAAGCTTCGGTGTTGATGAGACCGATTGAGCCCTTCATCTTGTTATAGAATGAAACGTTAGCCATGGTGATAACATCGTTACCGCCGTCAACGAAGGCTCTGAAGAGATCATAAGCATAATCAATCTGACCTTCGAGAAGAGCATTGAGAGCAACATAAGCGTCTTCCATACGTTCAACCATTACGGTGTTAAGGTCATCGAAGAGCTTGTTTGCAACATCTTCACCAAGAGCTGATTTCATTTCGTTGATGAGGCTCTTAAGACCTGTGTACCAGCTGTCATACTTCTTGAGTGCATCAAGAAGAGTGCCGATATCACCGTTTGCGTCAGTTACTGAGAAGATTTCAGCAGCGAATGTTGCATATTCAGCTGAGAATCTGTCTTCATAGCCTGCAACTGAAGCAAGGTAGTTGAGGTTATTCTTAAGATTTGTAAGGTCTGCAGTTAAATCAAATTCTGCAATATCAAGAATATCAGCAGCCTTAAAAGCGCCAAGCTGTGAAATGAATGATGCGACTGTGTTAATAGCTTCACCAATCATTGATGATGTTACTGTATTGGCAGCAACGCCATCTACATCATAGTTATAGAAGGGAGCTGTGTCAGTGAAAATCTTTGCGATGAGCTCACGAAGATTGATAAGCTCGATTTCGCGAAGAACTGCTGTACGGAAGGCTGTTACGTCAGCAACGATAAAGCCCTTTGTTGTGCAGTAAGCTCTTGCAGCAGCTGAAGCTGCGTTATAAGTATCAATTGCAGTTTTCATTGTTGCAGCAAGCTCTGTAAGAGCAGCCTTGTTTGTAATGATATCTGCATAGCCCTTTTCCATATCCTCATAAGCCTTGAGGAGCTTGGGAGCGATAACCTGAATTTCCTTTGCTGTTGCAATGTCATTGACAAGAGTGTCAACTGCATAAGCGCTGAAGAAGTGTGTGAATACACCGCCGCCGAAGCCGTCAACAACTGCCTTCTTGGCAGCAGCAACAGCTGTGCTTACTGTTGTAAGAGTTGCAGCGTCAGTTGCATAAAGCTCATCCATGTTCATTGAGAAGTAAGCTGCATAATCTGCAAGAGTTTTACCTGAATCAATGATTGTCTGAGTGTCAACTGAAGGACCGTTTACAGCTGAAACTGCAGCAGAAACATATGAGTAGTAGGTGTACTTATGTGTGTAATAGGTTGTTGTTGTCGCATTACAACCTGAACCGGATGTCTTGTCTTGGGTTGTGTAAGTGTAGTCGTATTTGTCATTCTTGTGTGATACTGTGAATGACTTTGATGTAACAACACTTGCAGGAAGGTTGTCAATGGTGTAACCGGTGATAGCGCTCTCCATCATAACTGTAAGCTTGATAGAAGAGGGTACTGTGTAGTTAGTACCGGGAGCTGTACCCGATGAGCTTGTTGTTTCAGCACTTGACTGCTGAGTACCGGTTGCAGTTACGTTTGCACCTGCAAGAAGACCGGTAAGGAAAGCATCAACACCGTATGCTGAATAATTAGCGCCCATCTTTGAGCTCATCTGAGATTTGATTGAGCTGTTAATCTGGTTGATTGTTCTGTTACCTGCAGATGAACCTGAGGGGTTTCTGTCAGCCAGAGCATTGAACACAGTGTAATAAGCTTCAACCGCTGCAACAATCTTTCCGTCAGGGTCATCTACTGTGTAATCATTAGCTGAGCCTGAGAAGGTTGCGTTTTTGATTGTGTCATTTGCAAGCGCCTCTGCAAGTGCATTCCACTGTGCATCGCTTACGCCTGTTGCTGCAGCAAATGAGATTGAGCCGAAGCATACGCTGATGCTTGTCATAATCATCATAACTGCAAGAAGCACACTCAAAAGCTTTTTTGAAGTCTTTTTAACTTCACGTTTTGAAACTAGCATGTTTTTTCCTCCGTTAATATTTTTTCATTTTGCTTGTTTGCCTGTCTGAAAAAATTAATTAATCGCCTCCTGTTAATCAGATTTTTGTATTTGAAGTTTTTACAAACAAAAAATACAAATGGGGGGCTCTTTTATTACAGCAGCTCTGCCGCCTCGCATTTGGCAGATTTCTTTTTTCTATAATATAAGAGCATTATTACAGACACTAATATTTAACCATTAAACAGTAAATTTAAAATTAATTTTTCGAATATTATTATTAATAAAATGTAAACGATTCTTAACGTTAATTTTCCGTTAATTTTCACCATTTAAAATGCACTTATAATGTGCTGAAAAAGGAGAAAAATTATGTTCAATATTCTGGTTGTAGAAGACGACAAAAGTGCACTGAAATTAATGCAGATTATCCTCACGGAAGCAGGCTATAACGTGAAGACGGCAACCAACGGAGCAAAGGCTCTGAAGGTGCTTGACAAGGAATATATTGACCTGATTATTCTTGATCTGATGATGCCCGAAATGAACGGAATTGAATTTCTCAAAAACATCAGGGGCAATAACCTTCAGATTCCCGTTATTGTAATCACCGCAAAGCTTCTTGCAGAGGACAAATACCAAGCCTTCATCGAGGGCGCTGACGACTATCTGACAAAGCCCGTTGACGTCCAGGAGCTGACCTTCAGAATCAAGGCTCTGCTCAGACGTTCAAACATTGCAAGTGAACAGAAGCTTACAATCGGCAAGGTTGTTCTGGATTATAACGCCCTCACGGTTCAGAGGGAGGATGAAACCCAGACTTTGCCCAAAAAGGAGTTTTATCTTCTCTTCAAGCTTCTTTCCTACCCCGATAAGATTTTCACAAGACTTCAGCTTATGGATGAAATCTGGGGCATGAACTCAAACTCTGTGGACACCACAATCAATGTTCACATCAACAGACTCAGAAACAAGTTCAAGGACTATCCCGAATTCAAAATCGTTGCAATCAAGGGAATCGGCTATAAGGCGGTAATCACCAATGAAAAATAATTCAACCAAAATTTTCAGCCGAGCAAAAAGTATTTTTCTTTTTTCCCTCTCTGTCTTTATCATCATTTCAACAAGCACCGCTGTTGTAATTGCCTTCTATGCCATTGTCAGCAGCACTCCCTTTCTTGAGCTTGACAAGCTTCCGAGACATACAAGTCAGTACATCATTGCAACAACAAGCCTTATTCTCGGCTTTATTCTTTCTCTGATTTTCAGAAAGCTTGTTTTCAAGCCGCTTTACAGAGTCTGTTGTGCAATTGATGAAATTGCGGCAGGAAATTATGAGGTTTCAGTCAATCCGTCAGGCTTCAGATCAATGCGCACTCTTGCAAAAAAGACAAATGAAATGGCAACAGAGCTCAGAAGCATTGAAACAATGAGATATGACTTTGTCAACAACTTTTCCCACGAATTCAAAACTCCCATTGTGTCAATTGAGGGCTTTGCCAGACTTCTCAGAGATGCAAGCCTTCCCGAAGAAGAAAAGAAGGAATATCTTGACATAATCATCAGTGAATCCGCCAGACTTGCCGAGCTTTCATCAAACATCCTCTTTGTGACAAAGCTTGAAAATCAGACCATTCTCACAGATGTCAAGGCCTTTAATGTCAGTGAACAGATAAGACTTGTCACTCTTCTCATCAACAACAAATGGCGTGAAAAAAACATTGATTTCAGTCTTGAGGGTGAAGACTTTCTGATATATGCAAATGAGCTTCTGCTTCAGCAGCTCTGGACAAACATCATTGACAACGCCTTCAAATACTCTCCTGCCGAGTCCTCCGTAACCATCGGCATCCGCAAGGAAGAAAGCAATTTCATTTTCACCGTTGAGGACAGCGGCAAGGGAATGTCAGATGAAGAAATCAAACACGCCTTTGACAAATTCTTCCAGGGAGATATGTCTCACAAGGCAACGGGCAACGGAATCGGACTGACCGTTGCAAAGAAAATCTGTCAGCTTCACGGCGGCGTAATCACAATGCGCAGAGGTGAAAAAGAGGGAATGATTTTTGAAATCACACTCCCCTGCGACTGCAGATAAGCAACTTAAAGGCAATAAAAAAAGCGGTCTTTTCAGCCGCTTTTTTATTGTTGTAAATCATAATTTTTCAAAAGAAAAAGAGTGATAATTTTTAACATTATCACTCTTTGTTTTTTTTGTTATACGAAATGTGTTACAGCAACATATTTACTCTCAGCCTGAAAAAGCCTATTGTTAAAAAATGAGCTTCCCGCTTAAAAGATAATGCTTATCAAACCGAAGCTTTTATCAGAATCACTCAAGCTCATCATATCTCAGACCTATCAATTCCCTTATATCATCAAGGATATGCATAACATCTGAGGTTGCCTTCAGCGGCACTGCAGAGCTTTCCTTTCGTCCCGCTCTGATGTCGCGGGAAACGCTGTCAAACTCATCAAGATAAGAATTCATCCTCGGACCCTTGCCGGTAAATCTTTCGCGTTGAGTAAGTCCGTTTTTGAATTTCACCGTATTCATAGCGTGAAAGAAAGGTGCATATATTTCACCTTTTTCACCCTTGATTTTCATATTTTCAAGACCTCTGAAATCATTAATTGAGGCACTGATTTTTACCCTCGGTCCGTCAGCGTATATAAACTCGATTTCCTCTGAAAGATCAATGCCGTTTCTGATTTTTCCCCTTGCTCTGATTTCGTCGGGAATGCCCCAGAGCCTGTAGGCATAGGTGACAGGGTAAACGGTGATATCAAGCAAGGCTCCGCCCGCTCTTTTTGCATCGGTGTGCCGCCCTTTGTAGCCGACCGTTCTCACGTGATAACGGAAATCAGCAGAAAGGCTTTTTCCGATTTTACCCTCGTCAATCCATTTTTTTGTTTTGTTTGCCGCAGATGAAAACCAAGTCCACATTGCTTCACAAAGATACACATCTTTTTCTCTTGCAAGTGAAATCAGATCATCTGTTTCCGCGGCGGTTACGGTGAAAGCCTTTTCACAGAAAACAGGCTTCCCCATTTCGATGGCAAGCTTTGCATATCTGAAATGCGCGTTATGGGGAGTAACAATATACACACCCTCAACGCCCTCGGCCCCGATTGCCTCTTCTGCTGTTTCGTAAGCCGTACCGCCGTATTTCCCTGCAAACTCAACCGCCTTTTCATAGCTTCTTGTGTAGCAGGAAGCTATCTCGTGTCTTCCGCTTTTGTTAAGCTGGGAGGCAACCTGCCTTGCAAGGCTTCCTGTACCGATAAAGCACCATCTGAATTTACTCATATTATCCCTCCTGTTTTTTTCCATTATCTCATATTCCGCCGTAAAGTTCAACAAAAAATGAAAATGTGGCATAAAGGTTTGCAAAAAATTAGTAATATAGCTAAAAATATCCCTTACATATAGACAAAAAAGATAAAATTGTGTATAATTGTATGCAAAAATTAAAGAAAAGGATTTGATATTAATGAATAAGATTACAATTATCGGTTCAGGCAGCGTTGGTTCAACAATTGCTTACACCCTCACTGCAACAGGCATCGCAACAGAAATCGTTATGATTGACGTCAACGGTGAAAAGGCAATGGGTGAAGCTCTTGACATCCGTCAGGGTACTCCCTTCTGCGGCTCATGCTCAATTTATGCAGGTAATTATCCTGATGCGGCAAACTCCGACATCGTCATCATAAGCTCAGGTGTTGCAAGAAAGCCCGGACAGACCCGTCTTGACCTTGCTCAGACCAATGTTAACATTCTCAAGAGCATTATCCCCCAGATCACTGCTCATGCTCCCGATGCAACATATATCATTGTCAGCAACCCCGTTGACATTCTTACATACACATTCTGCAAATGCTCAAACATCCCCGAAGACAGAATCATCGGCTCAGGCACAATTCTTGACACTGCAAGACTCAGAAGCCGTATTTCAGAGTATTATAACATCAGCCAGCAGAATGTTCACGCTTACGTTCTCGGCGAACACGGTGACTCATCAATGATTCCCTGGTCAACCGCAAACATTTCAAACGTTCCCGTTCTCGAATACGGAAAATCACACAACAAAAAGGGCATCAAGCTTCCCGAGCTCACACCTGCTGACGTTGAAGAATACGTTAAGAAGTCAGGTGCAAGAGTTATTGAAAGAAAGGGTGCAACCTACTACGCAGTATCAATGTCTGTCTGCCACATCTGTAAGTGCATCCTCAGCGGTATTGACACCACAATGACTGTTTCAACAATGCTTCACGGTGAATACGGCATTGACGACGTATGCCTCAGCCTTCTCAACGTTGTCGGCAGAAACGGCGCTGAAAGCAAGGTTATCCTTCCTCTTACAGACAGCGAAATTGAAGCTCTCCGCAAGAGTGCTGAAAGCCTTAAGGATATCATCAGACAGACAGAAATCTGAAGGGAGTCTTAAGGATGAAAAAAACTAAGCTTTCAGTCTGGGAGAGTGCCTGTATTATAACCGGCTACGGTGTCGGAGGCGGAATAATGGCAATGCCTTATCTTGCCGAAAAGAACGGCATTGTTATGGCAATTATTATTCTCCTTCTTGCCTTCCTTTCAAATTACGTCATTCACCTTATGATTGCTGACATTGCAATTAAAAGCGGCGGCAAATCCCAGATTGTTGAGGTTTTTTCAAAGTATCTTTTCACAGGTAAGCTTCAGAAGCCTCTGACCCTCTTTTTCTACGCGCTTATGGCTCTTGTTATGTTTACAAACCTTGCCGCATATATTTCGGGCTCAGCAGAAATTCTGACAGAGCTTCTGGGCATTCCTATTCTTGCGTCAAAGCTTATTTTCTATTTAATAGCCGCAAGCGTGGTGCTTCTCGGACTGAAGGCTGTGGGAGTAAGTGAAACCGTTGCAGTTACCGTCATTTTTGCGGTAGTCGGTATTCTTGCCATTTCATCTCTTTTCAACATCAGCAATCCCCTTGTCTTCAGCATAGGTCAACCCAACCACATTCTTGCATTTTTCGGAATGGCAATGCTTGCCTTCTCTGCTTTCTTCTCTGTACCTCAGGCGGTAAAGGGTCTTGATTCCGATGTAAAAAAGGTTAAAAAAGCCGTCTTCATCGGTCTGACCAACAACCTTGTTCTTATGCTTGTTATTACTGTCTGTGCCCTTCTTTCTTCAGAAGAGGTAACAGAAATGGCAATGATCGGCTGGAGTAAGGGTATCGGCAGCTGGGCTCAGATTGCAGGCTCTGTTTTCACGGTTCTTGCAATGCTCACAAGCTATTGGTCAATCTCTCTTGCTCTTGCTGAAATCACAGAGGAGGAACTTAAAAAGAGCAGAAAATTCTGCTGGCTTATTGCAACAATCCCCTCTTTACTTTTAACCTTCCTCAACCTTGGCGGTTTTATGGAATTTATGCGTATCGGCGGCGGTCTCATCGGTATTCTCAACGCCATTCTTGTTATTCCCTCTTACAGAAAAAGCCTCAGGGATGAAGGAGACAGCACCCTCGGCAACAGATGTGGCACCTTTGTTCAGATTCTTGTAATTGCCGCTCAGATTCTTATGGCCGTGGGCAATGTGGTGACAATATGAAAAAAAAGCTTTATTTCAACGGTCATATCCACACAATGACTGACGAAAAGGACATTTATTCCGTTATGGTTACTCAGGGCAAACGGATATGCTATGTGGGAAACGAAATTCCCGATTCAATGAATTTCTCGGAAAGAACCGATCTTAAGGGATGCCATGTCTATCCCGGTCTTACAGATTCACATCTGCATCTGCTTTATACAATGGTTCTTTCCGCTGCAAATTTCAGCATCTGTGACATAACCTCTGAGGGAATAAAGCCCGATAATCTTCAGGATATCGGTGAAAGAGTCCGCAGCTTTTGTCAGAAAAATCCAAACCAGAAAATAATCACAGCCAACGGCTATATTATTTCTGCAATAAATGAGAAAAGACTGCCCACCCGTTTTGAGCTTGACCAATGGTCTGACGGGCGAGCAGTCATTATTTACAGTATTGACGGACACAGCTCTGCCCTTTCAACAAAGCTGATGGAGCTTCTTGAGCTTGATACCAAAGAAGGTGACGGCATTTTCTCAGGTGAGGCTCACGAATTTATGCAGGGCAAGGTCACAAACCTTATTGCCTCAGGTGTCACCCTTTCCACCTTTGCAAAGGGTGTTGCCAACTTTTCAAATCTCTGTGCAGGCTACGGCATCACCCGAGTCTGCGCTCTTGACGGAAACGAGGATGTGGATAACGATATTCTCACCAAGGTGCTTGCTTTCATATCCATGCGCACGGATATCAGAGTAAGGCTTTATCCTCAGTATATGGATTTTTCCCGCCTTGAGTTTTTCAGAAAAAGGCAGAAAAGCTTACGCGTGGGCGGCTGCGGCTCCTGGGAGCTTGACGGCTCTGTCGGTTCTCACAGTGCGGCTTTTTATGAGCCGTATAAGGACGGCGGAAATCAGGGGCACTGCTATTATTCAAAAGAAAAAATTTCAGAAAAGGTCTCAGAGGCTCTGGATAAAAATATCCGTCTGACCTGCCACGCAATCGGTGAGACGGCAATTGATCTGATTACAGAGGTTTATCAGGAGCTTTCAGACAGACTCCCCTCTGATAAGGGGCTGATGAGAATTGACCATTTTGAATTCCCCGGCAGAAAAGCAGTTGAAGCAGTTAAAAAGCTTCCTGTTGCACTTTCTGTTCAGCCCGGCTTTTCCTGGATTGACAAGCATTTTCTCAAAAGCTATGAGCAGTATCTCAGTGAAGATTTAATCAACAAGCAGCTTCCCTTAAAGGAGCTTGCAGATGCAGGTGTATGCATCTGCGGTTCAAGTGACTCACCCGTACAGTCAATAAATCCCTATGATCAGATGCTCGGCATGATTGACTTTTATCTTCCCGAACAGTCTCTGACTCCCTATCAGGCTCTTGAAGCCTACACTGTGAATCCGTCAAAAATGCTCGGTGAAGAAGACACGGGAACTCTTGAAGAAGGAAAGCTTGCTGACTTTTTTGTCAGCAAAACAGATCTTCTTTCCTGTAAGGGAGCTGAGATTTCTCTCTGCAAGGCTGAATACACTGTAATCGGCGGCAAAAAATACAAAGAGAAAAAAGGCGCTGTGACAGAATTTATCTGTATGCTACTGAGAAAAGGGCAAAAAATCTGAGTGCGGAGTTCTTATTATGGAAACTTATAACGAATTTATGGTAAGAATAAGCAGCTTTCAGTACAGCCGCTTAAGTCTCGGTGAGGGCTATTTCACCGCAAACCGCTCTGTGTCTGACAAGGCGGAAAATGACGGACGCTTTAAAAGCTTTTACGGTGATACTGTTGTTTTCAATCTCGACACAAAAACAAAAGAAGCCCTTAACGGCTGTATAGATTTTCTTTATGAAAATGCAGGAGACTGCTTTTGCCGAAGGCTTGAGCCTCACACTCTGCATATGACTCTTCACGATCTGAGCAGCTCCCCCTGTCTTGAAAGCATTGCTCAGGAGCTTTTCTCAAATGAGCTTAATATGCTGACTCTGAAAAACAGATTTTCAAAAACAAAAATCAGAATGAAAAGCAAATTCATTTTCAATATGGTCAGTACAAGCATTGTTGTGGGGCTTTATCCCGCTGACGAAAATGAATATGAAAAGCTGATGCAGATATATAATGCAATTGACTTTTTCAGACCGCTGCCCTACCCCTTTACTCCCCATATCACTCTTGCTTATTTTTCACCTGAGGGCTTCAGCCGTGAAAAAGCGGAACGCCTTGAAAAAGCAGTGACTGAGCTCAATCAGAAAAGCTTTCAGTTCACCCTTGACACGAAGAATCTCTATTATCAGAAATTCACTGATATGAACAGCTATTTCAACATTATAAATCTTGACTGACAATAAAAAATCACACTGAATCAGCTTCGGTGTGATTTTTTTATATAAAAATAAAAGTTTTTTTGCTTTTTCACTTTTAATAAAGGAAAACGGGAATGTCGGAGTTGTTTTTTTCAAGGCGATAATTAATAATATAGACACCGATTTAAACATATTGTTTTAAACCGGAATCTATTTTAAGAACGGAGAAATATTATGCACGAAAACATTACTTTTGAAAACCTCAAAGACTTTTTCCCCGAAGCATTTGAAGAAAGCACCGCAGCCAACAAAAACACCTTCAGAAAGCATTCGAAAGAAATTGCTCTCACCATCGGTTATCTTCTTGGTATCCCCGAAGAAAAATTACTTAAACGAATAGAAGAGGACGAACAGTCAACCTTTGAGGAGATTAAGGCAAAGCTTGAAAAGGACGGCGACTGCATTGCAATCAGACATCTGAACAATATCCGAAGCAAGCTGATGCTGAATTTCAAATTTGTCAGCAGATCAATGAGAAACATCGGTGCTACCGACTATAAGCCGCTTGATAAAATGGAATTGTTTGAAGAAGATTTCAAGGCTATATACAGGCAGGAAATATACATAATTACAGGTAAAAATGATATTAATGAATACATACGCAACGCCAATCAGGAAATAGCAAAAAGAATAGATAAAATGCAAAAATATTTTCCCGACTGGGTCAAATTCAAAAATATAAAAACATTGTTTATAATGCCCGCAAACCTTACCGAAGAGGTGAAAAAATTTCAGTTCAATCAGCTTGATTATCCCTTCCAGAAATATCTTTACTGGCGTGAGCCTGTTGATGTGGGATACATTCTTGCAACTGACTCATCAATTCTTGAAATTGCTTATAACAACAACCATGAAAACTTTTCAGACAGAAGCTATGTTGTTGATGCAAGTGATTTCATCAAAAGCAGCATCAACGAATTCATTGAACGGGGCACAAAAATTCAGATTTTTGTTGACGGAGAAAATACCGACCCTTATATGCTTGCTTCAACAATAAACAGTCTTTCCGATTATGAAATCTGCAAAATTGACAAAATTGTTGTTTACTCTGACCTGAAGCATTCAACAAACGCCTGGAATTATTTCAAGCATTTTTCTCTTGAAATTCCCGTTGAAAACATCAAGGTTGACAGAATTGCCGCTGAAAAATCTCTTGTTGATCATATGCTTGTGGTCGGAGTTTCAAAGGCAGTTTATAAAGAAAATGCCGACAGCATTATTCTTGCCTCCTCTGACTCGGATTTCTGGTCTGTTATTGAGTCAATCAAGGATGTCAGATTTATGGTTATGGCTCAAAGAGAAAAGTGCGGACACAATTTCAAAAACATCCTAAGAGAGAACAATATTCTCTACTGCTATGTTGACAACTTCAAAACTCTTGAAAACAATGCCTTCTTCAAGGTTGTCTTCCGCAAGGAGCTTGAGGCTCAGATTGCTGCCGGCTTCAACCTGGGCAATGCTCATGACCTTTTCAGAAGTGCACTTATAAACAGTCGTGCCGAGCTTTCAAGTGCTGAAAGTGAAATTATCTTCAACAAGTATATAAAGGGTCTGACTCTCAAGGTTGATAATCAAGGCATTTTCCGGATTGTAATTCCCGAATAATATTCCGGCTCAGCTTTCCTCTTGCATAAAAACAAATGCTTAAAATAAAAATCAGATGCATCCCTGAAAATCGGATGCATCTGATTTTTTCTTTATTTTATCAGAGGCTTTTCCCCCATCTTTTTTCAATCACGGCAATGCAGACGGGAATGAAAACAATCTGAACGATTATGCCCGGAATTGCATTGACCACAGCCCCTGCCCAGAAAGCAGACAGACTGAATTTTGAAATATCAAAGCCCACACAGCAAAGCTGCACCGTTCCCCAGACAATTCTGCCGATAATCATTGAAAGCAGCAAGGAAGCATAAATATTGATCTTCTTTTTCGGCAGTCTGCGGTATAACAGACCGCTCATAAAGCCGTAAGCGGCCAGCTCAAAGGCCATTGCAACAGCACGGGGAAAAAGAGTCGGTGCTCCGAGAGTGAGCGAACGGAGCAAGGGCGCAATAAAGCCCACGGCGAGTCCCCAGGGAGCGCCGCAGATATATCCGCACAAAATCACGGGTATATGCATCGGGCAAAGCTTTGATCCGATTGTTGAAAGCTGACCTGTCAGAAAGGGCAGAACATAAGCCGTCGCAAGAAGCATTGCCGAAAGGGCAAGTCTGAAATTATTGATCTGTTTATTCATAAAATGTCTCCGTAAACAAAAAATTTCCAACATTATATCACAGCTTTTTTCTTTTTTCAACAGATTGCACTGTGTTAAAAAAATGATTCTGTACCGCTTTTTGCACAAATATATAAAAAATAACATATAAAGCAAAAAAATATATATGTTTTTCATAGTTTTTATTGAGCCAAGCATTGACAGTCTCCTCTGTTTTTAGTAAAATAGTTTTGATATGAAGGCAATTTGCGTCTTCAATTTATTTCTTAAGGAGGTTTTGATTATGACCGATGCAAAAACTTTGGCGTATATTAACCTTTACGGTATTTTAGGCGCCTTGGAAAACCTTTGCGAGCTTGACGAGGAAGCAAGTAAACTCGCTCAGGTCAATGAACCCGTATCAATCGGATTCACTGTGCTCGGCGGACCCAGCGCAACACTCACTTTCTTCAACGGACACTGCAAGTTCGAAGAAGGTGTAAAAAACTGCACAGTTCTTCTCCCCTTCCCCACATGTAAGATGTTCAACGGAGTTATCGACGGAACTGTTACCCCCATTCCTGTCAAAGGCTTTTCAAAAATCAGCTTTCTTCTCAACAATTTCACAAAGCTGACAGACATCCTCACAAAATATCTCAGAGCTTCTGATGAGGATCTCAAGGATGAGGTATTCTTCGAAAAGAGCACTAAGCTTATGTTCTATCTCATCACCGCTGCAATTGCTCAGATCGGTAACAACGACGAAATCGGCAAATACAGTGCAAGCTTCATCCCCGACGGAATTGTTGAAATCAGCATCAAGAACTGTGTTTCTTCAACTCTCAGAGTTAAAGATCACAAGCTCACCGCAATCAAGCAGGCTCCCGCAAGCTACCGCTCAAAGATGGAATTCGGTTCAATTAAAATCGCAAGAGACCTCTTTGACGGCAAAATCAATGCTATTGCTGCTGTCGGTGACGGCTCCGTAACAATGAGCGGTCTCATCCTTATGATTGACAATGTCAACAGAATTCTCGACAGAGTTGCACTCTATCTGTTATAAAAAAGGAGGAAATAATAATGAGTCATCCCGTTTACAACTTTGACAAAAGCCGTGAGCTCTTTTCAAAGGCTACCCAAATAGTTCCCTCCGGTATCTACGGTCACCTCGGCCCTGCCGAAGGTCAGTTCATCCCCGTTACAAAATGGCCCTTCTTCGCAGAGAAGGCTCAGGGCTCATACATCTGGGATGTTGACGGAAACAAATTTCTTGATTATATGTGCGCTTACGGTCCCAACGTTCTCGGCTACTGTGATCCCGACGTTGACGCTGCCGCACTCAAGCAGATTGAAAAGGGCAACTGCACAACAACTCCCATGAGCGTTATGCTCGACTGCGCAGACCTTCTTGTCAGCACCGTTAAAACAGCTGACTGGGCATTCTTTGCAAAGAACGGTAACGACGCAACACAGGGCGCTATCATGTGTGCACGTGCTTACACTCACAGAAAGAAAATCATTATGTTCCAGGGCTACTATCACGGTGTTTCACCCTGGTGTCAGAAGAAGGACTATCCCGGTGTTCTTGTTGAAGATGTTGCTAACAACATCCTTCTTCCCTGGAATGATATTCCCGCAATTGAAAAAGCAATCGAGGAAAACAAGAATCAGATTGCTGCAATCATTGCTCAGCCCTATGACCACGGTAACTTCCACGATAACGTTCTTCCCGCCGACGGCTTCTGGAAGAAGGTAAGAGAAATCTGCACAAAGAACGACATCGTTCTTATCATCGACGACGTTCGTGCAGGCTTCCGTCTTGACCTTGCAGGCTCCGATGCTTATTTTGGCTTTGAAGCTGACCTTATCTGCTTCTGTAAGGCTCTTGCAAACGGCTACAATATGTCAGCTATCTGCGGTAAGGAATTCCTTAAGGGCGCAATGAGCAGCCTTTCATACACCGGCTCCTACTGGCTTTCAGCTGTTCCCTTTGCAGCTTGTATTGCAAACATTGAAAAGATGAAGAAGCTTGACGCTCCCAAGATGTTCCGTGAGCTTGGAACAAACCTTGTCGACGGTCTTGTAAGCACAGGTAAAAAGCACGGCTTTGACCTTGTTGCTTCAGGTCCTCCGGCTCTCTTCTATCTCAGAATTGCTAACGATGACAGCCTTATTCTTCATCAGGAATGGGTTGCTGAAATGGTTTCAAGAGGCATTTTCATCACCAGCCATCATAACCATTTCATCAACGCTTCACTCACAAATGAGGATATTGCTTACACAATCGACGTTGCTGATGAGGCTTTTGCAGCAGTTGCAAAAAATCATCCCGAGCTTTTCAAATAAGTTAAACTAAGGCGTTGTGCCTTTTAATAAAAAATTATCAAAATTGGAGGAAAACATTATGCCACTTACAAAACAAGAATGGCTTGCTCTTGAAAAGAAGGCTTTCGAACTTCGTAAGCTCACAATTCAGACAACTGTATGGGCAGGCAGCGGACATCTTGGCGGCGGTATGAGCGTACTTGATCTTCTCACAGTACTCTACCACAAATATCTTAACATCAAGGTTGACGATCCCAAATGGGAAGACAGAGACCGCTTCATCCTTTCAAAGGGTCACGCAGCTATTGCTTATGCTCCCGTGCTTTGCGACAAGGGCTTCAACGATGTTGAGCTTCTTAAGACCTTCAACCTTTCAGGCTCAAAGATGGGTATGCACCTTGACTCAAACAAGGTTGTCGGCGTTGATGCATCAACAGGCTCACTCGGCCACGGTGCTTCAATTGCAGCAGGTACAGCTCTTGCAGCAAGAGTTCTCGGCAAGGAGTACCTCACCTACATCGTAACAGGTGACGGTGAGCTTGGTGAAGGCTCAAACTGGGAAGGCTTTATGACAATCAATCATTATAACCTTTCAAACTGTATCGTTTTCATCGACCGTAACCACTGCATGATTGACGGTCCCACAGAAGAGGTTATGAAGCTTGAACCCGTAGCTGATAAGATGAGAGCTTTCGGCTTCAACACAATCTGTGTTGACGGTAACAACATCGGTGAGCTCTGCGACGCTATTGATCAGGCTATCGAAAGAGCAAA
>JAZOWF010000020.1:0-23618 GCA_045659065.1 Acutalibacteraceae bacterium | reverse complement strand
CTTCGCAGTTTCGTAAGAACTAAAAATTTCTTGTATTGAAGCCATAAAATGCAGCAAGGCTGTCGCCTTGCGAGGCTTTTGGCAAAAATACAGGGAATTTTGTTCGAGAAACAAATACTTCCTTATGTGGCGTCGGCGAATAAGGCGGGAACTTTTTCGGTATTTACAACAGAGCTGAAATAAAGTAAAATGTATATAAAACAAAAAGGAGGTGTCAGCAGTGCTTATTGCTTCTCAGGTTATCGGTCTTGCGGCGGTCGGTCTTTATCTTTTAAGCTATCAGCTTAAAAAGCGCAGACAGATTGTCTGGGCAACCTGTATTTCAAATGCCTTATATGTTTTGCAATATGTGCTGCTGGGTGCTTTCTCGGGTGCGGTTATGGACAGCCTTTCAACTGTGGGATCATTTTTTGCCGGCAAAAAGGGCTCACCGAAATTCAGACCATATACAAAGCTTATAGCGTCGGCAAATCTGATTGTTATTACTGCGGCGGGTCTTATTATTGCGGCGGTGCGCAAGGACTGGCTTGAGCTTCTTCCTATTGCGGGGGCTCTTTTTCAGACCGGCGGTCTCTGGTGTGAAAATGAGCAGACAATCAGAAAATTCGGTTTGTGCAGTGCACCCTTCTGGCTGATTTATAATTTTCTTTCTCAGGCCTACGGTGCCTGTGTAGGCTCTGTGCTTGCAATTGCTTCAATTATTATTTCTATGATAAGATACAGAGAGAAGGACAAGGCGGAGGAAGGCTGAATATAAAGACAGCACCCATTATGAAAATGGGTGCTTATTCTTTTATGAACTCAATTATTTCATTTATACTGCAATCAAGTGCAAGACAGATTCTTTCAAGAACAAAGCTGTCGTATCTCTTTACCTTGTTTTTATAGTAGTTATCAATTATCTGATACTGTATGCCTGTGCGCTTTGAAAGCTCATAGCGGCTTATATTATACTTTTTTAAAGCTTTATCCAAACTGATTCTAATCATAAAATCACCTCTGTGACTCTATTTTAAAGGCTATATATTCACTTGACAATTTATTTAATTAGATATATACTTATATAAAGATATAGCAATTCAGGGGGATAATTATGGAAAACAAGAATTTTGAACATCAGAAGGTGAAAAAATCAATAGCTTTATATAAGCTGCTGAAAAAGGCTTTGATAACAGTTCTGGCTTTTTTCGGACTGTTCGGTGCAGTCGGCTTGTTTCAAGGAGAATTTGCTGTTGTTATTGCTCTCGTTATAGTGTCAATTCCTTTTGTTCTTATTTTAAAGAAGATAACCAAAAAGGAAAAAAGTGTTGAGGCTGAAAATGCTGCGGCTAAAAGATTCAATGAGGAAGCCGATGAGCGTAAGGCTGAATTTATGGAGCAGAATGAAAATAAGGAATATTTTTCTTGCGGAAAGCTTCAGGCTCCTGGAACAAAGCCCTTCTGTGTAACAGAAAAAGGTGTGTTTTACGGAAACAGCTTCATCAGCTATGAAAATATTCAGTCAATAAAGCTTGTAACCGCTCCGACAGTTGCATTGCCCGGCGTTGCAGAGATGCTTTCTGGCAATAAAAATTATCAGCTGACATATCTTTTCAAGGACAGAGAAAGAGCTGTTCATGCAATTGAAAGTGCAATTTCATATCTTAATAAAACTAAGGGAACACAGACTGCTTACAAATACAGACTGGTTGCTCACACGGGAACCTCCCTTGAGGTTTACGACACCTATTTCGTTTTAAATTATATGAGAACGGGCGGTCTGATTCAGTCTCTCAGTAATACTGCAACAGGCGGCGGAACGGGTAACAAGCAGATTGATTTTGCAGATCTGACCTCAGTTCAATTTAAAGAGCCTTCCGGTATTGCGGTCGGTTTTATTCAGTTTGCTTATCCCGGCAGTACAGAAAGACGCGGCGGCATTTTAAATGCGGTTGACGATGAAAATGCTGTGCCCGTCAGTGCGGAAAATCTTGAGCTTGCACGCTCAATAGTTTCATATATTGAAGCAAAGCGCAGAGAGCTTCGTTCAAGGGGTAATACGGTTGTTCAGGAAATCTCTGTAGCAGATGAGCTGAAAAAGTTCAAGAGCTTACTTGATGAGGGAGTATTAACTCAAGAAGAATTCAATGAAAAGAAAAAACAGCTTCTCGGTATATAATTTTTTATCGATACGGATTTGACAGTTGAAATTTACTCGAATTTATGATATAATCAATATATCGACAAAACAGAGCTTTTGGTGTTTCTATATCAAACACCGGGGGCTCTTTTTTTTATGAGGTGTGATTTATGAAGAAAAAGGTTTTTTACACGGAAATTTCTTATGTGCTCGGTCTTGTTATAATGGCATTTGCCGCCGCCTTCAGTGAAAAGGCGGATTTCGGTATGTCGATGATTGTTGCACCTGCGTATATTCTGCATCTTAAGGTCTCTCAGCTTTTACCATGGTTTACCTTCGGCGTGGCGGAATATCTGTTTCAGGGAGTGCTTGTGCTCGTGATTGTTGCGGTGATGAAAAGATTCAAGCTTTTTTATATTTTCTCCTTTGTGACTGCTTTTATTTACGGAAATCTGCTTGACGGAGCAATGAGTCTTATTGCGCCGCTGCCTGCAGACAGCTTCGGAATCCGTGTGCTGTGGTATGTGCTTGGAGTTGTGCTCGGTTCTTTGGCGGTGTCCTTGTTTTTTCACACCTACCTTGCACCCGAGGCTTATGAGCTGATTGTCAAGGAGCTTTCGGTGAAAACCAAAAAGGATATAAACAAAATCAAAACCGCTTATGACATCTTCAGCCTTGTGCTCGGTGTTGTCTTATCCTTCGCATTCTTCGGCTTCGGTGTGTTTGAAGGAGTAAAGTGGGGTACGGTTTTGTGCGCTCTTATCAACGGTGTTCTTATCGGACGATTTTCTAGGCTTCTCGAAAGCCGCTTTGAATTCAGAAACAGATTCAGGGGTGGTAAGGCCTTTGGCGTGGAAGATGAAAAGGAATAATTACTGACATTTATCGCAGAGTATTGCGGAAAAATCCACACAAAAAAACGGCTGAGTTAACAGCCGTTTTTCTTTTCTTTATTTTTATCAGCCGACCTCTACAATGCCGTCTTCCTTGATTGTGATTGTCATACCGTCCTTGACATAATCAAGGAACTCATCACCGAGGGAGTCGATAACGGGCATGGTTACATCGTCAACCCAGACATCACCGAGAACTGCGCCTGCAGCGGCGAGGGAGTCAATGGGGAGTGAGAAGAGCATGCAAGCGGGATTTTTCTTGAGTGCACATGCACAGTAAAGAACAAGACCGCCTGTTGTTGAGCCGATTGTCTGAGGAAGGCAAAGAGCCTTGTTCAGAAGTGACTTGCCGTATAAATCAGCATTGTTCTGATCACCGCATTTAACCTCCTTGTCTCCGAACTGGAGAGCGTTCTGGAAGGATGCGAGAGTGTTGAAGCCGTTTTTTGTAACAACAGCTTCAGCTGTTACAGTGCCGGGAGTGATAACTCTGCCTTTGAACTGTTTCATTATTTTTTACCTCCGTCTGTAATTATTGATAAAATCTCTGCTTCTTTATAGAATTTTGCGGTGGTGTAAGTACGGAGCTTGTTGGAGCAGGTAATTACGGGCATCTTTTTGCACAGAGGATTATTCATATACATCAGAGGACAGATGTAAGAAATTGTAACGCCTGTTGCTTTCAGACGGGCATAATAGGGAGTCTTTTCAAAGGCTTCAAGCACCTTGGGCGCTGCAGTGAGAACGGTGGGGATGCTGACCTTTGAGTTGCCCTTTTTCTTCAGCTCACTTTCAATGTTATCTGTCCAGTCCTTAAGCTGCTGAAGTGAAAGGTGGGGACAGCCGATGAAGCAAAGCTTGGGTGTTGCATCGGGCTTTTTCCAGATAACAGGATAATTTTTCTGAACTCTTTCAAGCTCGGCATCGTCAATGATATATTCCTTTGCACCCTCTGCAATAAGCTTTTCACCAAGCTCAACTGCTTCGGGAGTAAGGTTTTCGATGTGGTAAAGTCCCACAGCACCGTTTGAAGCGGTTGCTGCACCGAAGTCCTTGAGATAAGCGCAGGCGCTGTCATCAAGCTCTGTGCCGATCCACTTGTCGAGACCTGTTACGTAGGGAACATCCTCCATAACCTTCATACCGATTGCTGATCCGAGAAGCTGAGCCTCGGGCTTGTTTTTGGTCTGGATTTTAACAACCCATGTTGCTTTTCTGCCTTCGTCGGTGAGAAGACCGAAATAGGGAACATAGCCGACGATTGAGCCCATAATATCGATGATACCTGAGTTACGGTTACATCTTGCACCGAGAACTGAGTTTGCATAAACAACGGCACTTGATTCAGCCCAGGAGAGAACGTCACCCTTTTTGGGCTTGTTGCCTGCCTCGTCCATATAGCAGGTGCAGGTGAAGGCGTCCTTGTTGAGAAGACCTAATTTTTCAAGCTGATTTTCATAGAAGTCCTGCTTTGTGTACATGAACTTGTTGAAGATGAGATTCTGAAGGAAGTTTGCGGGAACGTTTTTGTCAATGGGACGGGGGTCAACGGAGAACTTCTGACCTGAGGAAACACCTGCATCGAGGATTGTCTGCATAAGGTCATAAACGGGTGACATTACCTTAAGACCGAAGGATGTAACAAGGTGGTTATAATCAGAGGTGATGGGTACCAGCTTTTCGGCACCGAAGGCTTCACCGTACATAACAAGGGTCTTCATAACCTTTGCCATTACGTCGCCCTGTGATCCGTCTAAAATTGCCTGCTGTTCTTTTGTAAGAATCATTGTTTGTCTCTCCTTTACTTAAATCTTCATTGCAATGTCCCAGGCGCCCCAGATAACTGTACGCAGGTTGCCTACCTTTGCAGCATCACCGATGAGGTGAACGTGCTTTGATTTGGGAGCAACGGGAGTGGGAACATAACCGACTGACATAATTACGCTGTCGCTTTCAATGTCAAATACCTTGCCGTCCTTGTTCTTGACGGTAACCTTGCCGTCAGAAATTTCTGAAAGAGCTGTTTCAAGGTGAACGGGTACCTTGTATGTCTTGAAGAAGTCACGAAGGAAGGAGGTGTTTGCAAGACATACACCGGGAGTGGTGATAAGGTCATCCTGCATTTCAACGATTGTGGGCTTCTTGCCCTTGAGGTAAAGGTCATATGCAATTTCACAGCCGGTAAGACCGCCGCCGATGACAGTAACCTTTTCACCGACCTCTTTTTCACCGAGAAGATATTCAACAGCTTCGATTGCGGTGTCAGCGCCCTTGACGGGAATTGATCTTGCCTTTGAGCCTGTTGCAACAATAACCTCATCAGCACCGAGAGAAGCAATATCCTTGACCTCGGTGTTCATCTTTACATCGATATCGTGGCAGGAAAGCTCACGGATATACCACTTGATGAGGTCTCTGTCCTTTTCCTTGAAGGAGGGAGCAGCTGCGGCAATGAATACACCGCCGAGCTTGTCTGTCTTTTCGTAAAGAGTAACCTTGTGTCCTCTCTTTGCGCAGACGATAGCAGCTTCCATACCGCCGATACCGCCACCGATAACAGCAACCTTCTTGGTCTTCTTTGCGGGTACGATTTTGTATTTCTTGGACTGCATTGTTTCGGGGTTGAGCGCACAGCGTGCAAGACCCATTGTGTCAAGAAGGTCCTGAGTGTTTGCGTGACCCTTTGAGGATGAGAAGTTGAAGCAGCCGCTGTGACAGCAGATGCAGGGCTTGATTTCTTCAAGTCTGCCCTCAATGAGCTTTGTTACCCACTGAGGATCGGTGAGGAACTGACGTGCAACACCAACGCCGTCGATTCTGCCTTCTTCAATTGCCTTTGAAGCAACGTCAGGCTCCATACGTCCTGCACAGACAACGGGAATGTCAACGAAATTCTTGATGTGAGCAACATCGTCAAGGTTGCAGTTCTGAGGCATATACATGGGGGGATGTGCCCAGTACCATGAATCGTAGGTTCCGTTGTCAGCGTTGAGCATATCGTAGCCGACATCCTGAAGATACTTGGCTGCCTTTTCTGATTCAGCCATTGCTCTGCCCACCTCGGTGTAATCCTCACCGGGCATTGCGCCTTCACAGAAGCCCTTCATCTTTGATTCAACGGAATAACGGAGAGAAACGGGATAATCCTCGCCGCAGGACTGCTTGATTGCTTTGACAACCTCAGCTGCAAAGCGGTATCTGTTTTCAAAAGAGCCGCCGTATTCGTCGGTACGCTTGTTGAAAAATTCAATTGCAAACTGATCAAGAAGATAACCCTCGTGAACAGCGTGTACCTCAACACCGTCAACACCTGCATCACGGCAGAGCTTTGCAGTTTTTGCAAAGGCTTCAATGATTTCGTGAATCTGCTCCTTGGTCATTTCGGGGCAGATGATGTCATGTGCCCAGCGTGAGGGCTGAGGAGAAGGACAGGCAAGCTCGTGTGATGTGTCAAGGATGGGCTTGTCAAGGGCGCGGGTGGACTTGTTTTTGTGAAGGGGAGCAACAAGCTCTGTGTTTGCCCAGCTTCTGCCCATACCTGCAGTGAGCTGAATGAAAAGCTTAGCTCCTGTTTTATGTATTTCATCCATAAATTCCTTGAGCTCTTCAAACATTTTGGGATTCTGCCAGAGCCATTTCCCCCAGAAGGTGTCACGAAGGGGAGCGATGCCGGGGATGATAAGTCCGACATTGTTGTTGGCTCTTTCAAGGAAAAGCTTTGCTGCTTCCTTGTCAAAGTGGCAGCCGCCGAGCTCAAACCATCCGAAAAGGGATGTACCGCCCATGGGACACATAACAATACGGTTTTTGATTTCCACATTGCCGATTTTCCAGGGGGTGAACAGAGCTTCGTAATTTTTGTCGATTGTGTTCATATTTTCTTTCCTTTCAAATTAATTTTGCTTTGCTGAAGGGAATCTGAACTATCTTCAGCATACAAAAATATTATATAGCAGGGGAAAATAATTGTCAATAAATTTTGCTTCAGACGGATTGCGTCAGAGTCTTTGTGAAGCTTTTTCTTCCCAAAAGGGAAAATTCAGATAACTTTTTATGTTTTTTCGAAAAAACTCTTGACTCTTACCCAGGGTAAGAAGGTATGATAGACTCAGATAAGGCGGTGATTCAATGAAAATAAAAGAGGTTTCGGAAAAAACAGAACTTACGGAAAGGGCCATAAGATTATATATTGAAAACGGACTTGTCAGCCCTTGCTTCAGTGAATCCTATACAGGAAGAAAAAATATTGATTTTTCTCAGCAGGATGTTGAGATTCTGAAGAATATTTCTGTTTTAAGAAAGGCGGGCTTTTCAATTTCTGAAATCAGCACTCTTCAGCAGCAGCCTGAAAAATGCGGAGAAATTCTCAGAGACTTCATCGAAAGAACAAAAAGCCGTATTCAGTCTGATACTGAGATAGTCGACTGTCTTAATCCCTTGCTTGATGAGAATGAGCTTAATGTTGAAAAAATAAGTCTGAGTCTTAACAAGCCCTCTGTGAAGGAAAAGGAAGTGCCGAGTGAGGACAGTGAGCTTTCTCCCTTGCAGAAATTTATGAGAAAGCTGCTTTTCGGCCTCGGAATTGCCGGTATGGTCTTTTCCGGCTGCTGTTATATCCCGATTTTCAGAGTCGAAGCTCATTATATAAAGGAATATCTTTATCCCCGGTATGATTTTGAGCTGATATTTATTTTTGTAATTCTTTCTGCAATCCTTCCCTTTATTATTGTTTTTCTCAACAGAAAAAAGGGTGCGGCTGCGGGCAAGGGTCTTAAAATTAAAACGGCGGCTTCTGTGCTGGCGGTCTGCCTTTATGTGTGGAGTGCATTTTTTCTTTTTGCAATGGCTTTTCTTGCAAGCATTTCCTCCCCCGAAGCCTATGTGCAGTCATACACGGATAAAAGGGAAAATTATATGATTTTTGATTCTGATGCGGCAGAAAAGGTGATGGCGGAGTTTTTGCCTGCACAGCTTCCCGACACCGACGGCATAAGCTATGAATATTATTACAAGGATCACGGTGTTGCTCACGAGCCGCCGACAACGGTTGTGCGTCTTGAAATTCCCCTTGATGATGAGGCCTTTTATGAGGCGGTTGAATATTATGAGGCATTCCGTCCCGCTGACAGCACAGGGGAGCCTGTAACGGAAAAGAAAAATGACTGGACGGTTATTTATTACCGTCAGAAATATGAGTATGCCCCGTCAGATTATGAGCCGATTTTTGCATTCAATGAAAAGGAGCATAAAATCAGATTTATCTGTGAATACGGCAGAACATATCTCAAGGGTGCAAGAAATAACACATATTATTTTGAATGGTAACAAAGGCTCTTTTCACAAAAAGCCGAAGAAAGACGGATAAAAAGATGTCCGTCTTTTTTTGTATCTAACAATACTTTTTTGTCTTTTTCTTGTAACGTTTTCTTTCTTATGGTATCTTATAAGTGAAAAGGAAAGGACGGTGAGAAGGTGACGGAGTTTGAAAGAGTTTTTGAAGAAAACAAGGATATGATTTTTAAATATCTTGTAAGGCTTTCGGGCAATATCTGTATTGCTGAGGAGCTGACTCAGGAGACCTTCTTTCGTGCCTTTATGAATTTTTCTTCGCTGAGAAACAAAGAGGGAGCTTCGGTGTGGCTTTGTCAGATTGCAAAGAACACATACTTTGCATATTACAAAAGACAAAAGAAAAATCTTCCTCTTGATCAAGAGCTGATAAAAAGCTCTGAAGCTGATTCTGAGCAGGAATATCTTGAAAAAGAGGATGTCAGAAGAATTCTTCGTTATCTACACGAGCTTGAAGAGCCTTATAAGGAGGTTTTTATGTTGAATGTTTTCGGTGAGCTTTCTTTGAAGGAAATCAGTGAGCTTTTCGGTAAAAGCGAAAGCTGGGCAAGGGTTACCTTTTACCGTGCGAGACAGAAAATTTCGGAAAGGATGAAAAAAGATGATGAAATGTGAGATTGTCAGAGATCTTATCCCTCTTTGTATCGACAGATGCAGCAGTGAGGAAAGCGAAGCTCTTGTCACGGAGCATCTTGAACAGTGCAGAGAATGTGCGGAAATTTATCGGGCTATGCAGCAGAATGAGCCGACGGAGGCTGTCTCATTGCCTTCTTTCGAAGAAAATCCTCTGAGACTCTGGCAAGCCACTGTTCTTCAGAGTGTGTTGCTTTTTCTTTCCTTTGCAATGCTTGTTCTTGGAGTTTTTCTTGAGTGGAGGATTCCGTCGGGCTTTCTGAACGGAAGTGTTGCCGTTGGATTTGTTGTGCCCGTGACAGCCTTTCTTCTTTCTCTTGTAAACTGGAATTTCATAAGATTTTATAAAAGCAAAAGGCAGTTTCAGCTCATTTCGGTGCTTGTATTTTTAATTCTTGTTTTATGTGCAGATGTTTTTTCGGCTTATCATTACGGAATGAATTGGTCTGAAATCTTTGCTGATGCATCCGCAAAGGATATTTTTGAATTTGTGCTGTCTCCCCTTAATCCCTTTCTGATCAATGCTGCCGTTTCGGCTTTGATGTGTGCAGCTGTGAGCTTTTTTTCGGGAAGATTCGGCAGGATGACGGGAAAAAGCTGATATTTGACAGCTTTTGTGCAAGGGTTGTGTTTACATTTATTTTTTCTTGTGCTACAATCAAGGCAGAAAATTAAAGGAGAAATAATATGGATATTGCAAAAGAAAGACTCTGGATTCAGCAGGAATTAAAAAGCGTGTGTGATTTCTGGCTTGAAAAGGGTATGGACAAGGTGAACGGAGGCGTTTATACCTGTCTTGACAAGGACGGAGAAGTTTTTTCAACAGACAAAAGCGTCTGGATGCAGGGACGCTGCGGCTGGATTTTTGCTTATATGTGCAAGGTCTACGGAGTAAAAAAGCAGTGGCTTGAAGCAAGCAAAAGCTGTCTTGATTTTCTTGAAAAATACTGCATCAATCCGAAGGCTGAGGGCAGACTTTATTTCACCGTTACCTGTGACGGCAAGCCTCTCAGACAAAGAAGATACTGTTATTCAGAGGCATTTTACTGCATTGCAAATGCGGAATATTACGGAGTAACGGGTGAATTTGAGCATCTTGAAAGAGCAAGAAGAGCCTATGATATTTATTGGAAGCTCAATCACGGAATGAAGGATCCCACGGGACTCGGGGCAAAGACTGAGCCTTCAACCCGTACAGGCAGAGCTCTCGGTATTCCGATGATTATGCTGAATATGACAAGCATTATGCTTCGTGTTGATAAGGAAAATGCTGAGCTTTATAATCAGAGGGCGGAGGAATGTGTCAGTGATATTCTCAATTATCACGTAAAAAAAGACCTTGGCTGTACCCTTGAAAGCGTTGCCGAGGACGGAAGTCCCAGACTTGACATTACCGAAGGCAGAGTTGTCAATCCCGGCCACGATATTGAATGCAGCTGGTTCTTGCTTGAAAGAGCAATTGCAACCGGAGATGAACAGCTCAGTAAAAGAGCCGTTGAAATTTTTGATATGGCCTTTTCAAAGGGCTGGGATGAGGAATTCGGCGGAATTCTTTATTTCTTCGATTGTCTCGGCAAGCCGCCCGAGGCTTATGAGCACGATATGAAGCTCTGGTGGCCTCACAATGAGGCTTTGATTGCTTCTCTGATGATTTACGGGAAAACAGGTGATGAAAAGTATCTTGAGATTTTTGAAAGGGTGCTTTCTTACTGCAAAAAATATTTTGCAGCGGCTCCCTGCGGTGAATGGTACGGATATCTCAGACGTGACGGACAGCCCACAATGCCTGCCTGCATCGGTTCAACCTTTAAGGGTCCCTTCCACGTGCCGAGATGTCTGATAATGCTTGATAAGATGCTTGAAGAGCTTGAAAATAACTGAAAGAAGGAGAGTGGTGAAATGAATAAATATAAGGGGATTTTTCCTGCCTTTTATGCCTGCTATGATGAAAACGGTGAGGTGTCAGCGGAAAGAACAAAGGCTTATGCAGCCTTTCTGATTGAAAAGGGTGTTTCGGGTCTTTATGTCTGCGGCTCCTCAGGTGAATGCATTTATCTGAGCGTTGAGGAAAGAAAAAAGATTCTTGAGGCTGTTATGGAGGTTGCAAAAGGAAGGGTGGCTGTTATTGCACACGTTGCCTGCAACAACACAAGGGACAGCTGTGAGCTTGCCCGTCATGCAGAAGCTCTCGGCGTTGATGCAATTGCGGCAATTCCTCCCATTTATTTCAGATTGCCGGAAAAGGCAATTGCAAAATACTGGAATGATATTTCCGCTGCGGCTCCCTCGACAGATTTTGTGATTTATAACATTCCTCAGCTTGCGGGTGTTTCTCTGACACTTTCTCTTCTTGACCGTATGCTTGAAAATCCACGTGTTGTCGGCATCAAAAATTCATCAATGCCTGTTCAGGATATACAGATGTTTAAAAGACAGGCACAGCTGAGAGACCGTGAGCTTGTTGTCTTCAACGGACCTGATGAGCAGTTCATCAGCGGAAGAATCATCGGTGCAGACAGCGGTATCGGCGGCACATACGGAGTAATGCCTGAGCTTTACATAAAAATGGACGAGGCTCTGCTTGAGGGAGACCTTGAAAAAGCAAGGACTCTTCAGAATCTCGCAAATGAGGTCACCTATACAATGTGCTCGGCTCAGGGTAATATGTATGCCGTTGCAAAGGCTGTTGTTGAAAAAAGAACAGGCATTGCCCTTGGCGGAGTGAGAGCACCGCTGCTGAATCTTTGTGAGGATGACGGTGAAATTGTTGACAAGGCCTTCAGACTGATTGAGGCGGCTGTTGAAAATATCTGATGAAAAAAAGAACTGAGTCACTTCGGTGATTTCAGTTCTTTTTGCTGTTTTTATTACAAATATTCTTTCATTGCTTTTCTGAGTCTCAGATTGTTCTGAATTTCCCACAAGGGAACGGTAATTCCGCCCTTGAGTCTCATTGAGTTTTCGTGAAGGGCACCGTAAAAGGCAACCTTGAAATCACAGTGCTCACTGACGGGGTGCTTTTTCTTATACTGCTCGTAAATGCCGTAGGCGTCACCCCACATATTACGAAGCTGAAAAAGATCGTATTCACGGTCAGCCCACATTGAGCCGCAGGGATCAATAAAGCCTGTCAGCTTCATATCTGACGGGTCGGCCATAATATTCATAATGTTAAGGTCACCGTGAATGAGGACGGGAGCTTCTGGCTCCTGAACAACATTTTTGAAAATTTCAAAGCCCTTCTCGAGAAGCTGAAGGCTTTTTTTCGGGAACTTACCCTTTTGTGAAAGCTCGCGGAGCTTTTCAATATCCTGAGCTGCCTTGTTTTCGATATAAAATTCCTTCCAGGAGTCATAGCAGGGATTTTCAAGATAGCCGAATTTTTCACCCTTTACGTTATGCCATTGAAGCATTCCGTCAACAACGGCTGATGCAAAGTCAGCCTTCTGCCTTTTGCTTTTTAAAAGGAAGGGCATTTCAAGAGCATTTTTGCCCTCAATGAAGCTCATACACAAAAGGGTATTTTTCTCATCTGAATGGGTGAAATAAACCTCAGGCATAGGAGCATCGGTGTTTTCTCTGAGGATGCTGAGCTGCTGCTTTTCGGCTTTTTCCATTCCCTTTACATAATATGCTTTGACAATCAGCTTTTCATTTTCGGCTGTGGTGCAAAGATAGACCTTGCCAAAGCTTCCGCCGCCTATGAAGGAGGTTTCTTTTATTTTCTTGCCGAGATGTGCGCTAATAATTGGTGAAAATTCTTTTGTAAGATTGGCATCTGTTTTCATTGCAGTTTCTCCTGATTTAAAATGTATGATTATATAATGCTATAATTGTTATAAAAAGTCAATAAAAAAACTCCTCAGACATTGTGAAAGAAGAAAAATTGTGTTAATATTCAATTGAGAAATATAAGTAAAAGGAGAAAAAGAAAATGTATAACATAATGCTTGGTAAAAGCGGACTTCAGGTGCCTACGGTTGCTGTGGGCTGTATGCGAATCAGCTCAATGAGTGACAAGGAGGTTTCCGCTTTTGTAAACAAGGCTCTTGAAATGGGAGTCAATTTCTTCGACCACGCCGATATTTACGGCGGCGGTGAAAGTGAAAGAGTGTTCGGAAAGGCAATCTCTTCAATGGACAGAGAAAAGCTGATTATTCAGACAAAGTGCGGAATAGTGTCGGGAAAAATGTTTGATTTTTCTTATGAGCATATTATGTCCTCTGTTGAGGGCAGTCTTGAAAGACTCGGTACAGATTATATCGATGTGCTTCTTCTTCACCGCCCCGATACTCTTATGGAGCCTGAGGAGGTTGCAAGGGCTTTTTCTGAGCTGAAGGCAGCGGGTAAGGTGCGCCATTTCGGTGTTTCGAATCAGAATCCTTATCAGATGATGCTTCTTCAGAAATATCTTGATATGCCTCTTTGTGCAAATCAGCTTCAGTTCGGAGTTATGCACACGCCGATGATTGACTCTGGAATCAATGTCAATCTCTGCAACGAGGGAGGTATCAACCGTGACGGCAGTGTGCTCGAATACTGCAGACTCAATGATATCACAATTCAGCCCTGGTCACCTATGCAGTACGGCTTTTTCAAGGGCTGCTTTATAGATAACAGAAAATTCCCCGAGCTTAACAAGGTGATGAAAAGAATTGCGGAAAAATACGGCGTTTCAAAAACAACCCTTGCATTCGCATGGATTCTCCGCCATCCTGCAAAGATGATGCCCGTTACGGGAACAACCAATCTTCAGCGCCTTGAGGATTGCATCAAGGGTGCAGATGTGAAAATCACCCGTGAGGAATGGTATGAGATTTACAAGGCGGCGGGTAACATTCTGCCGTAAAAGACTCACTTGAAAGAGGGTGAAAAAATGAAAAAGTCAAAGTTGAAGTTTGTTATTTGTGTTGTTGTGTTTTTCTTTTGCGCAGCAAGCTTATTCTACAACTGGTCAAAGGCAAAGGACAGGGAATCCGTTGAAACGACAGTGACAACGGAGCTTACTGTCGCCGATACCTCTCAGGCAGAAGCTACCGAGGCTGAAGAAGCAGTAACAGAGCCCGAGGGTGATGCCCTTGAGGAGATTGAATTCGAATATCTTGTTTTTTACGGTGATCCCCTTGATGACGGAAAGCAGCTTTTCGGTGCTCCTTCCAAGGTGATTGTTGAAAAGGATTCACAAAAAATTGCCCTTTCCTTTCCCAAAACGGAAATTTCCTTTTTGGATGAAAAAATTGAAGCGTTTGTTTCAGAGCTTGCAGAGCCAAAGCTTGAGGGAACGGATATTTCTGATATGGAGCTTCCCGAGGACTTTGAGCTTAAGGGAGAAACCCGATGTCTTTATGAGAGCTATCTTGTGGCAGAGCGCTTTGCTTCGGTGAGATTTTATCTTGTTCAGTACACAACAATCAGCCCGAATTATTGGGGTGAAAGCAGCTTTGCCTATAATTATGATATCAAAAACAAAAAAGAGCTGAAGCTGACCGATGTTGTTACCGCTGAAAGCAGAGATAGGCTTGAAGAGCTTGTTGCGCTGAAGGGCGGAGTTTCTCAGACAAGCATTGACGAAAAAATGCTTGATGTGTGGGTGCTTACCGAAGAGGGTATCAGATTTATTGTGCCCGGCTCGATTTATACCTGCAGGGCTGACGGAGAAATGGCCGTGTTTGTTTCTTACGGTGAGCTTGAAGGAATGCTCACTCAAAGCTTTGCCAAAGCAATAAAATAAAGAAAAGGAGATTTTCGTTTGAAAATCTCCTTTTTGTTTGTATTAATCAGTCTCTGTGAAGCTCGAGGATTTCTCTGATGGGACCCTCAAAGTCCTTGGAAACCTTGGGAAGCTCCTTGCCGTTTCTGATGAAATCGTTGAAGATCATAGCCTTGCGGTCTGTTGACATCTGGAACTTTGAAATAACAAGAGTAAGCTCCTTTTTCATATCCTCATTTTTGAGGTATTCACAGCTTTCAACAGCAATTTCAATCTTTGAGCTGTTCTTTGCAGAAACAGTAACCTCAAGAGTATCACCGTCGGTGCTGATTTCGGCATTGCCCTTCTTTCCGTTGATCTTGACAGAAACATCACCCTTGACGATATCCTTGAACTTGATGACATAGGTTCTTCTTTCGGGAGCAACAGAACTGTCACCCTCTGCCTTTGCAATTGAGAAGGAAACCTTATTGCCTTCTTCAGCAACGGTGAAGGCTGTCTTGAGATATTCACCGTTCTGGTATGAAAGGGTGTCACCGTCATCCTCATAAAGAAGGAAGGTGTTGTTGCCTCTGTAAACAAGAAGCTCAAGAGTCTGAGGATTGGAGCAGTCGTTTGTTCTGTCATTTGCGCTCATGGGAATGATTGAGCCTTCCTTTGCGAGCACGGGGATATTTTCGATATCACGGTACATTCTGACGAACTTGTTGCCGCTGTAAATTCTACCTGTGAAAATGTCGGTGTATCTTCCCTCGGGAAGCCATACATTCACACCTGCAAGGTTAGTGTCTGCACTTGTGTGCTCTGTGATGGGAGCAACGATAAGCTCAGTGCCGAAGAAAAATTCGTTCTTGCATTCGTAAGCCTTTTCATCCTCGGGGTATGCGTAATACATAGGCTCACAGATTGCTCTGCAGTCCATATGTGTACGGTAGTTCATTGTGTAGATGTAGGGAAGAAGCTTGTGGCGGAGTCTGAGCATATCCTTTGCAATTCTTTCAACGGGACCGCTGTAATTCCAGGGCTCCTTGCCTGCAAAGTCGTTGTTTGTTGAGTGGAGTCTCATAACGGGGCTGTAAACACCGAGCTGTACCCAACGCAGATAAAGCTCATCATCCTTTTTACCCATACAGTGACCGCCGATATCGTGGCTCCACCAGGGATAAGCAATGTTTGAAGCGGTTGCGGTGAAGCCGGGCTGGAAGTCAAGGCTTGCCCAGGTCTGTGTTGTGTCACCGCTGAAGCCGAGGGGATAACGCTGACTGCCTGCTCCGCAGAAGCGGGAGAGGATAAGAGGTCTGTGGTTATCCTTTGCATTGTCAAGGAAGTGATAATGGTTAAGAGCCCAGAGAGGATCAAGACCGGGAGTGTTGGTCTTTGTGCCCTGCTGCCAGTCAATCCACCAGAAGTCAATGCCCATTTTTTCAAGGGGGTGGTGGAGAATGTCAAAGTAATTGAGGGTGAATTTTTTGTCAGTGATATCGAAGGGAACGGGCTTCTTTGTTGCGGGGTCAATACCCATTGCCTTGCACATATCCTCATACTGATCCTCAAACCAGCGCACACCCATTGAAGGATGGATGTTGAAGGTTACGTGATAATTGTCCTGCTTGAGCTTGCTGAGGAAGCCCTGGGGATCTGGGAAAAGGTCGGTGTTGAAGCTGTAGCCTGTCCAGCCTGTTGACCATACGTCATAAACATATTCCATAAAGTTCTTATGCTTTGACACCTTGTGGCTGTCCTTGCCGAATTTTTCTTTGATGTTAACCCAATGCCAGTCCATATCAACCGTTGCAACGGTGATGGGTACCTCTTCCTTCTTGAAGCGGTCCATGAGGTCGAGATATTCCTGCTGAGTGTAAGCCTTGTATCTGCTCCACCAGTTTGAAAGAGCATAACGGGGGATAAGAGGCACCTTGCCTGTCAACTTATAAAGGTCAGTTGTTGCACCGATGTAGTCATTGCCGTAGGCAAAGAAATAAAGGTCGGTTTCCTTGTGATCTCTTTTGACAATTGAGCCGTCCTGCTTGAGAACAAGAGTTTCACTGTCATCAAGAACCGCAACACCGTTTCTTGAGCAGACACCGTCACCGAGAGTGATGATACCTGCTGTGATGTCGAGGGTTCTGCAGGTGCCCTTGAGGTTGCCCTTTGTGAAATCATAAATTGTTCTTCCGTCAACAAGCTTGATTCTGAGCATCTTATTTTTCTTGACGGAATAAAGGAAGTTTACCTTTGTTGTTTTGATTTCAACAATGTCATCTGTTTCGTTGATTTTGAATTCGGGCTGACAGAAATCACGGAACCAGACGCTCTGGGTGGGCTCGTCACAGAAATTGCTTTCAGCCTGGGTTTCAACTCTCAGAAGGCAGGGCGTGATGAGAGTGAAACGGGTGTCACCCTTGACATAAGTGCAGCCCTCGTGAGCTACGGGTGAACAGTCAATTTTGAATCTTTTTGCAAATTGTTCCATATTGTTCTCCTTTACATTTTATATCAGCCTAATTATATAACTTACGGCGGTTAAAGTCAATAAAAGTTTATTTAACGGGAGTCTTAATTATTTTCCCTTTACATCTTGAATTTGCAGCGGAAAAAGATTACAATTGATTTAATAAAATATTAAAAGGAGAAAGCATTATGGAAAGAACCTATGTACCCTTCCAGCAGTGGAAGGAAAAATCAAAGCAGACAGAATACACTCAGGAAACACCTCTTCTTGCTCCCGACGGAACGCTCCTTGCAAAGGGCTGGGCAAGAAAGAACGTTTTTGAGTATAACAGAGACTATGTCAAAAAGGGCAGCCCCATGAGCAAAAAGGAATGGGACTTCTATCAGGTTTCAAACGGTGATTTTATGGTGCAGCTCAGCTTTGCCAACATCGGCATCGGCGGTTATGTTGCAGGTAAGCTCATTGATCTTAAAAAGGGTGAGGTTGTTGTTGATGCAACTCAGCTTTTCCTTGGCGGAAAGAAATATCTTCCCAATCCCAAGGGTGATGCTCCCAACCGTTTTGCAGCAAAAATCGGCAAGGCAGAATTCGACTTTGACACAAGAGAGAATTCAAGAACAATCTGGTTCAAGATGGCTCTTAAGGATAAGGTTGTTGAATGCAAGTTTGATATGGACATTATGCCCGGACTTGAAAACATCACAACCGTTCTTCCCTTTGCAGGTGACAGCAAGAAATACTTTATGACAACCAAGCAGAACTGTATGCCTTGTGAAGGCTTCTATAAGGACGGCGACAAGGAATACACCTTCTCAAAGGATAATTCCTTCTGCGCACTTGACTGGGGTCGAGTAAACACACCTCATAAGATGGTGTGGTACTGGGGCAACGGCTCAACATATCTCACTGACGAAAATGGCGAAAAGCATCTGTTCGGCTTTGAAATCACCTGGGCAATCGGTGATGAAAGCAATGCAACAGAAACCTGTCTGTTCTATGACGGCAAGGCTCACAAGTTCGGCGCTGTTGACGTTGAAACCTTCCCCAAGCCCGACAAATTTATGCAGGATTGGAAGTTCGTTTCAGAGGACGGCAGATTCAATCTTACAATGAAGCCTACCTTTGACCACCATTCAGACATGAATCTCGGCATTGCAAGAATGCACACACATCAGGTTCACGGTCTGTGGAGCGGTGACGTTACCCTTGATGACGGAACAAAGCTTGAAATCAAGGATATGTATGCTTTCTGTGAGTACGTTGAAAACAAGTGGTAAAATTAATACATAATAAAAAGGAGATGCGGTGAGCATCTCCTTTTTTTATTATCTGGTTTTGAGAACCTCTTTGATGATTGACACCTGAAGTCTGTCGGGCATTGCATTGAGCATTTTCAGAAGAGGATTTCTGTTAATGTTGTAAACATATTTCGGGCTTCTGTCACGAAGGGCGGCAAGAGCAAGCTCTGCAATTTTTTCGGGCTCGACATTTTTTGATTCAACGCTGTCAACAATTTTCTTGAAGCTTTCAGCATTGGTCTTATAAAGCTGAGTGCTTTCTCTGAAGCGTTCAATTGCTGCAGTTGATGCTCCCAGAAGACCTGTCTTTACGGCGCCGGGTCTGATGATTGAAACAAAAATTCCTCTGAGGTTTACCTCCATACGAAGAGAGAAGGCATATTTCTCAAGGGCGGATTTTGTTATTCCGTAAATTCCGTTAAAGGGAAGAGGGTCAAGGGGTGCAAGCTCACTTGAGGTTATAATGATTCTTGAGCCGGGCTTCATTGTGGGTGCAAAGGCCTTGTTGATTCGGTAAACACCGAAAAGATTGATGTCAAAAATTCCGCAGAAGCGTTCTTCACTCATTTCAATCAGAGAATCCATATCATAAATTCCTGCAGTGTGAATGATTGCATCAAGGCTTCCGCAATCCTTTTCAATGAATTCCTTCAGCTCATTTACTGACTGTATGTCTGAGACGTCACAGGTTTTGAAGATTATGTTTTTGTTGATTTCACCTTCACGGTAATCCGCTGCGTAAACCTTATAGCCTTTTTTGAGCAGAAGCTCGCAGATAGCTTTTCCCATTCCGCCACAGGCGCCTGTTACAAGAACTTTTTTCATAAGAATCCTTCTTTCTGTTTTTTTAAGTTGGCGAATGTAATCCGAAACAGTTTTTTGAATATGGATTTCCGCCAATCTATTGTTAAAATACTCGTAAATCCGAAAGGATTTACTGCGTTTTGTGCCTCAGCTTGACAAAAATCCCTTATTCAAAAAATCTTCGACCTGAAAGAGAAGATTTTTAATTGGATTTTTGGTGGCTGAGCACGATGAAAGGCTGCCGCCTTTTGAGTGCGATACGCCGAAAAGCCTTTATAAAATAACTCTTTCAGGCTATTTCGGATTACATTCGCCAACTTAATTGTATCACAGTTTGCAAATGTTTACAACATATGTTATGATGAAAAAGGCAGGTGATTTAGAATGATTATATATTTTACGGGTACGGGAAACAGTAAATACTGTGCCGATATTCTCTCAGATTATCTCGGGGAGAAAAATATTGATGCGGGTCAGCTTATAAAAAACGGTCAGTCAGCGGAGTCTGACGACTCGGAAACGCTTGTTTTTGTTTGTCCCACTTATTCCTGGCAGATACCTGAGATTTTTGAAAAATTTATCAGAGAAAATGAATTTCCTATGGCAGTAAGAGCTTATTTCGTTATGACCTGCGGAGAGGATATCGGTGATGCAGGTAAGCTGCTTGAAAAGCTTTGCGGAGAAAAGGGATGGAAATTCGGCGGCGTATATAAGGTTGTGATGCCTGAAAATTATATTGCAATGTTTGACGTACCCGATGAAAAGCGATGCAGAGAGCTTTTGGAGAAGGCTCCCGAGACTCTGAAAAAGGCGGCGGTTTATATCAGAAGCGCCGATGCTTTCCCTTGTGAGAAAATTACTCTTACGGATAAAATAAAAACTCATATTATAAAGCCTGTATTTTATAAGGCTGTTATAAGCAACAGAAAGTTCACCACTTCAGAAAAATGTATTTCCTGCGGAAAATGTGAAGGAGTCTGTGTGTTCAATTCCGTTTCAATGAAGGACGGCAGACCTCAGTGGGTTAAAAAGGATTGCACTCACTGCATGGCGTGTATTTCGGTCTGTCCCGTGGGAGCGATTGAATACGGAAAGAAAAGCAGGGGCAAAAGAAGATATCTCTGCCCTGAATGGAAAAAATTATAAAGAAAAAAGGTTTCTTCGGATTGAACGGAAGAAACCTTTTATTTTTTATTAAGCAGCATTGAAGGGTACCTTTTCTGCCGCCTTCTTATTTTCGCGTTTTTTGAGAATAACTGCAAGAAGGATGATTGCAGGAAGTGAGCCGACAATTGCACAGAGCATATCAACATTTGTGTCAAAGACTGCCCATTGGTTTTCATTCTGGGCACCCTGTCCGAAAATTGCAAAGAAGAAGGGATCTCTGTCGGGGCTTACATTGTATGCCTGATTGTTTGAGCCGGGCCAGTAGAAGTCAACGAAAAACTCAAATACCTCCCACACAACCATAGCTATGTAAGAAAAGCCTGCCGCAGAAAATGTTCTGATGCCCACGGAGACCTTGTCGGTGGATTTGATGAACATTGAAATCAGCTCGTTGCCGATGAATACAGCAAAAAATCCCGCCATTACGTGAAGGATTTTATCGTAGCTTGTAACCTTCCAGTTCAGATTCATTGCCTGACCGAGAAATGAGCCGAAAAAAATCATAACATCAAGCCAGCTCTGAGCACGGAAGGAAAGTCTTCTGATGACCTTGACGGGAGAAAAAACAATTCTTACAAGAGTCACGGTAAAGGACGCAAGAAGATTCAGAGAAATAATGAGCACCGTCATATCAACGCTTCCTGCTTCTTTGATTTTATAACAAAGCCCGAATACCAGCAGTGCTCTTAAAATCCACCAGCATATATATTCTGTTTTTGTCACTCCTAATTTTAAAGCTTCCTTTTCTTCGGAGAAGAATTTTTTTATTTTATCCATAAAAGACTGACACCGCCTTCGGTTATTCTTCAAGAGTAATATTACGTCTTTTGTAAAGGAAAGTAAAGTAGCACCGCGATTTTGTAATAAAGTTTTAATTTTACTGTAAACTAATATTATAAAATGTATTCTTTGGAGGAAAAAGTTATCCGAACATAGCCTCCATAACATTGTCAACAAAAAGCTCCTGACCCTTCAGGTGATAATGAAGATAATCTATTGTAAGCTCCTGCTTCATTGTGAAGGGCTTGTTTTCGTCGGTGAAATTATCAACGGTGATACAGCCGTCGTGGCTTCCGCCGTTTCTGATGAAATTGTTCACCTTGTCGGCTTCGGACTGCATCTCCTCACTCCATTTGAAATCGTCAATGCTTCCGATGAGCTTACCTGCCTCCTTGAAGGGAGTAAAGCAGGAGATGTAAATCTCTGCGCCCATTGAATGAGCCTTTTCTGTGATAAGCTCAAGACCGTCGATGATTTCCTCGGCAGTTGAGAAAACAGCTTTTTTCATTGTGCGTGAGCGGGGATGAATAATATCGTTGATGCCTTCCTTGAGAAGAATTTTCTTAACACCGCAGCATTTTGCAATATCTTTGTCAAATCTGTCGGGAAGGTTTTCTCCGTAAAGATTGCCGATGATTCCTTTTCCGTTGTCGAGAATACGGTTGCCTGCAATTGCCTGCTGAATGACGGAAATATTTCGGATACCTTTCTCACGAAGTCTTTCCGCAAGAATGTAGGGCACCTCATTTGAAAGAGTGGAGTCACCTGCAACAACAAGAGCCCAGGAATCCTCAGCGGCAAGCACATCAACTCTTGTCAGAAAGGGATTAGTCTGCATTGTGACAATCGGTGTTGTGAGTGACAGATGCCACAGGGGTCTGAAATCCTTTGTGTCTGTCTGATTGCCTGCACTCAGCCAGGTGTCTCCGCCGTAAAGTCCTTTTGTCTGAAAAACAGCCTTTTTTGCATAGATGCTGACGGCTATTTTTTCTCCGCCCTTGGAATCAAAGCTGATTTCGTCAGAAAGCATATCCTCACCGACGGCAATAGTAACGCTTCTCTGTCCGCCGAAGGTGACGGGTACGGGCGCGTCTGTTTTCAGCCTTCCGTCTGTGATGTGAGCCACGGAAACTGCGGAAAGGGTGAGAGGCTTTGTGCCGTATCGGTTGGAAAAAAGAAGTCTGATTGCATTTCCGTCAATACCGCAGCGCAGAACAGTTCTTGCAGTACCGTGGATAAGTCCGTTGTTCAGATGAATCGGCGGCAGATGAAATCCGCCCTTGACGGCAGCCGCACTCCAGGAGGTAACCCATTTTCTTTCCATTATATTCAACCCGCTTTCTTTTTCTTTATTTGATATAGCAGCTTACAACCTCACCGATATACATTCTGTGATAGTCCTTGTCGGGATAGCACTTTTCGTCAATGGTGCCGTCAACGAAGCCTTCGGGGTCGATGTCCTGGAAGGCAACCTTCTTAAGTACGATTACAAGACGGCTTTCCTCAAAGGCAACGGAGCCGTCAACGGATACGGGTGTAAGTCCTGTTTCCTTGGCCTTGTCAAAATCTCTGCCGCTGTTTCTGCCGCAGAAGGCGAGGGCTTTTTTGTAATCCTCGGTGAAAAAACTGAGGGTCATAAGCTCGTTCTTCTCTGTGAATTCATAGGTGTAACGCTGAGGACGGATGAAAACAAAGCAGATATCCTTGTTCCAAAGCTCACCCATTGCGCCCCAGGAGGCAGTCATTGTGTTATAGCTGCCTTCGTCACCTGCGGTAATGAGACACCAGCTGTCGTCGAAAAGTGATACGGCATTTTCCTTAAGCTCTTTGATATTAATTTTTTTCAAAACAATCACCTCATAATATTCTATGTTATTATTTTGGTTTAATGATAGCACATATTTTTATTCTTGTCCATTGTGATTATATATAGTATAGAAAGGCTGCAAGTGAAGGCATTTTTCAATATATAATAGTATAGGAATAATTCATAGCTTTTTCGTACGCGGGGAAATGAAGACCGAGGGTGAAAGTGATACACCGCCGAAGACGGCTGAAGCGGCGGAGGGAAATGAGAAAAGATATATATAAGTGGGAGAAAAGCAGGAAACTGTAAAAAAATATAAAAAGGGCACAAATATACACCATATAGTTAAAGAAGCTAAAAAGTGTGTTCTGACACAAGATATAGTGTAGGATTCAGCGGAGGGCACAAACACACCCGGGAGAGAGTACAAAAGAGGGGTGCGTTAGTGCACAATAGCCAAAAAAATTTGTAAAAAACTGTTGACAAAGACGGAAAAGGGTGATAGAATAACGACACTGTTTCGGCAGAAGCCGGGGCAGAGAACAAAAAGTCAGCTCTGAAAAAAGTTGAAAAAACTTTAAAAAAGGTGTTGACAAAGAAGCGGGT
>JAZOWF010000019.1:0-5942 GCA_045659065.1 Acutalibacteraceae bacterium | reverse complement strand
GACCTTGTTCTCAGAAACAACATCAGAACCGAGGAGCATCCCGACGGACTTTATCATCCCCACAAGGAAATCCACAACATCAAAAAGGAAAACATCGGTCTTATTGAGGTTATGGGCAGAGCAATTCTTCCTTCAAGACTTAAAAAGGAGCTTGCAAAGCTTCAGGAATTTATTCTTGAGGGCAAGGATATCTCTTCCGATGCAGAAATTGAAAAGCACGCTCAGTGGGTTGCCTCCTTCAAGGATAATTACACAATCACCAAGGACAATGTTGAAGAAATCATCCGCAAGGAAGTGGGTAAGAGCTTCACAAAATGCCTTGAGCATGCAGGTGTTTACAAGAGAACTCAAGAGGGAATGGCTGCTTTTGAGCGCTTTATTGCTTACTGTCAGAAATAAGGCAGAGACAGTTTGAATTTTAAAGAAGGGCAGGCGGACAAAACGTCAATGAATCTTTGTTTTATTATTCAGAGAGATGCTTTGTCCCCTTGCAGTTAACAGCAAAAGAATAAGGACTGACAGGTATCTCCCGGTGATGAAGGAGATACCTGTTTTTTATAAGGAGGAATTATAATGATATTTCAGGAAAAAGAGATTATTCTGAAAAACGGTGTAAAAGCAATCCTGAAAACACCTGAACCCGAAGATGCAAAACAACTTCTCAGCACAATGAAAAAAATCAGCCGTGAAACAGATTTTATTTCAAAATATGAAGAAGACTGGGAAAGAATGACCGTTGAAGATGAGAAGAAATGGATTGAAAGCAGCCGAAATTCAGACAGCCACCTTGTCATTTCCTGTTATGCAGAAGGAAAAATTATCGGCAACTGCGATATAATTTTCAACACTCTCACCAAAACATCGCACCGTGCGGCAATCGGCATTGCTCTTCTTCGTCAGTTCCACGGAATAGGTCTTGGCTCTGCAGCGTTTGAAGAACTGTTATCAGCAGCAAGAGCACACGAAGGAACGGAAATTGTTGAACTCGAATATGTTTCAGACAACGAAAGAGGAAAAGCTCTTTATGAAAAATTCGGCTTTGAAAATATATCCGTAAGGCCCAAAGTATTCAAGCTTAAAGACGGCACTTATCAGGATATAGTCTATATGCAAAAAAAGCTTTAAAAGGAGAGCACAAAATGAAAAAGGCAATTATTATCGGCTGTCCCGGCTCGGGAAAAACAACCTTTGCACAAAAGCTTTCTGAAGCATCGGGTCTGCCGCTTTATCATCTTGATGCTATATGGCATAAACCCGATAAAACCCATATTCCCAGAGAGGACTTTGACTCACAGTTATCAGAAATCCTTAACAGCGCAGAATGGATAATTGACGGCAATTATAAAAGAACAATTGAAACAAGGCTTATCACCTGTGACACGGTTTTTCTTTTTGACCTGCCCACAGAGCTTTGCCTTCAGGGTGTAAGGGACAGAATCGGCAAAAATCGCGACGACTTACCCTGGACGGAAACTGAATTTGACCCCGAATTTATGAGCTTCATTGAGACTTTTCCTCAGGATACCCTGCCTTATATTTATGAGCTGCTTGATAAATATAAAAACGACAGAGAAATAATTATTTTCAAATCAAGAAATGAAGCGGACGAATTCATTGAAAAACTGAAATAAACCGATGCACACCGTCGGAGCAATCCTGTAAAAAAGGATTGCTCTGTTTTTTTTATTGTCCGCTGTAATGAATTATATAAGGCTCTGTCCGTATTTTTTTCTGAAAGCTTCACAAAATAATTTAAGATCAGACTGAAATTCGGAGGAAAAAATATGGAGAAAAAGGAAAACAAAACAGCAAAAGGCTCCGACGGTCACCGCAAATTCGGTCTTGCCGACAAAATTGCTTATGCGGCGGGGGATTTCGGCTGTAATATGAGCTTTGCACTTAAAGGAACGGTGCAGACCTTCTGGCTTGTTTTTATGATGCTGGATACGGGTCTGCTTTCCGTCCTTCTTCTCATTGTTCAGATTTGGGATGCAGTCAATGACCCTCTTATCGGGAATCTCATTGACAATGACAGAAGAAGCTATAAATACGGAAAGTTCAAAACATATATTTTTATCGGTGCCTGCGGTCTTCTTTTTGCGGGAGCGGCAGTTTTTCTGCCCTTCCCGAACGCAAGCGTTGCCGTCAAATCTGTTTTATATGTTTTCGGGTATATTCTCTGGGATGCTTTTTATACCGTTGCAAATGTTCCTTACGGCTCAATGCTTTCCCTGATTACCGAGGACAGCGGAGAACGGGCACAGCTTTCCACCTGGAGAAGCATCGGCTCTATGCTCGGAACAATTATTCCCACTGTTATTCTTCCGCTTCTCATCTGGGAAAAGGTTCTGTATGACGGGACGGGGGAGTTTCACACAAATCCTCTCACAAATGAGCCCTATGAAATCGGTGATGAAATCCTTGACCCTCTCACAGGCACAGCCAAGGAGGTTCTTCTCGGAAACCGTGTTTTTCTTGCCGCCTTGCTTATGGGCATAATCGGCTTTGCGGCATTTATGTTTATGCTCAAAACAATCACAATCCGCGGAAATGAAAACTCTGTCAAAGCGAACAAAAAACAAGACAAATTCAGCATTCTTCAATCCTTCGGCAAATTTATGAAAAACCGTCCCGCAGTGGGCGCAACCGTTGCCGCAATGGGAATGTTTCTCGGTATGCAGTCTGCAACAACAGCAAACACTATTATGTTTGCAACCTATTTCAACAAGGCCTATCTTTCAGGTCTGATTCAGCTTGCAGGCTTTGTTCCCGTTTTGTTCTTCATACCCTTCATCAAAAAGCTCACAGACAGATTCGGAAAAAAAGAGGCTGCCGCAGCGGGAACGGTAATTTCCCTTATCGGCTCGGTGATAATGCTCTTTTTCCCCGCTGTTGAAAGCCGGAACACAGCTCTCGTAATTTATCTTGTCGGTCTGACCTTTTACGGACTGGGCTCAGGAGTATTCACCTGTGTTTCCTGGGCAGTTATGGCAGATGCCATTGATTATAACGAATGGAAATTCGGAGTCCGTGAGGAAGGCACCGTTTATTCCCTTCACTCCTTTTTCCGAAAGCTTTCCCAGGGAATAGGTCCCTCGGCGGTGCTGGTTGTTATGGGTCTTCTCGGATATGAGGCAGAGCTTGGCACAATAGGTCAAAGTGCGCAGACGGCAAAAAATATGTGCTACCTTGTTGCGGGGCTTTATCTTTTAAGCGCTGTAATTATGCTTGTGGGTATAGGCATTATCTGTAATATGGATAAAAAAACTCTTGCAAAAATGACATCCGAGCTTGAAAAATCAAGAAAAACCGACGAAGCACAGGGGGAGCAGTAAAATCATCACGGCAAGAGTACGTCGGAAAATCAAAGCTCCGTCAATCTTGCAAACACTCCCTGAAGGAGCTCTCTTCTCAGCAAAAGCCAAAGTCCGCAAAACAAATTAAGAAAGCCATCGAACCCCTTTTTATACCGGAATAAAAAAATGTTTAAAAAATATTTTTATATTGCTTTTTATTTTAATAAAGTATATAATAATAATCAGTCAGACGAAATCTGACAAATAATGGAAAGGAGTTCTGACATGGCTGAAAAAACAAACAAACTTAATGTCAAACTTACAGTATTAACCGGATTCGGCTTTATGGCTTCTTCAATTGCCTGGGCCATCTATGATCCCTATATCACAAAGATTCTTAACAAGCTTCTTACAGAATCTGCCTGGGTAACCGCTTTGAGTGCAAAGCTCAACGAGGCTGTTCCCTTCCTTGCAGAATTTGCAAGAGCTCAGGGTGAAGACGTCGGCTTCGGCTCAAGTATTTCTCTTGTTCCTCTCTTCATCGGTATTATTATGACCTTTGATAACATCTTCGGTGTTATCTTCCAGCCCACCTTCGGTAAGCTTTCCGACAATTGCCATTCAAAGCTCGGTAAGCGCCGTCCCTTCATTGTTTTCGGTGCTCCCGTTTCTGCTCTTTTATTTGCTCTGATTCCCTTTGTTGCACTCAGAACAGGCAGCCTTCCCGCAACAATGGTATGCATCATTCTTTTTGTTTTCACAATGTCCCTTTGGAGAGCACCTGTTGTTGCTCTCATGCCCGACCTCACACCTCCCGAGCTCAGATCTGAAGGTAACGCAATTATCAACCTTATGGGCGGTATCGGCGGTGCCGTCGGTATGGTTGCAGGTACAATTGCTTCACTTATCTATGCTCTTTTCTTCGGTGCAGCAACAGAAGAAAGCCAGACCTTCCCCATTGTTTTCATCATCGGCTCAATTGTTATGATTGCAGGCGCTCTTGTTCTTCTCTTCTTTGTCAAGGAGCAGGACAGCCGTATTCAGGTCAAGGCTGAAAAGAACATTGCAATGAATGAGGCCGCAAAGAAAAAGGCAGAAAAAGAGGCCAAGAAAGCTGAAAAGGCTGAAAGAAAGGCCAACAAGCTTTCAAAGGGTGAAAGAAAGAGCCTTCTGTTTATGCTTTGCGCTCTGTTCTTCCTTTTCTGCGGTTCAAATGCAATCACAACCTTCTTCTCACTCTTCGCAAAAGAAATTCTCCATATGGTTACCTCGGATGCAACCTTCCTGATGACTCTCTTTGCAATCTGTTCAGGTGCGGCAGCTATCCCCGCAGGTAAGCTCGGCAAAAAGTTCGGCAGAAAGAAAACCATCATTTCGGGTCTTGCAATCTTCCTTTCTGCATTCGTTATTTTCTTTGGCATTTTCCTCGGTATGCTTGGCAAACAGAATCTCAAAATCAACGATTACGTTACCATCAACAATGCTTATACCTACGTAAACGAAGAGCTCAACGAATTCAACACCAACAAGGCTGACGAATATACCGAAGAGCAGGAAAAGAAAGCTGCAGAGCTTGAAAAAGCAACAGGCGAAAAAGTTAAGCTTTCAAAAGAAGATAAGAAGATTCCCGACGAAGACGTTCTTTCAATGGATAAATATATTGCATACAGAAATGCAATTGCTGCGGGCGAAGACGTTTCAGACTACAGCCCCAACTACGCTGAATTCGATGCTTCAGTCACAGCTCAGGCTGACCGTTGCGAAAGCATCATCGCAGTTACAAAAGACGTTCTCGGCAAAGACGTTCCAACTCTTGATGACGCTCTTGTTGAAATCAACACCGCAGTTGAAGATATTACAAAGCTTCTCAGCATTCTCATTTATCCCGTTCTTGTTCTCGGCGGCGCAGCAAATATGTTCATCACCGTTAACACTCTTCCCCTCGTTCTCGATATTGGCGGCATCGAAAAGGTTGGCACTTTCACAGGTTATTACTACACCGCAACCTTCTCGGCTCAGATTGCATCGCCCATCGTTTACGGCTTTATCAGAATGTTTGCAAGAACTTATATGTCGCTGTTCTACTACAGCCCGATTATGTTTATTTTCAGCTTGCTTCTCATTCTCTTCGTTAAACACGGCGAAGCCGTTCCCGATGAAATCGTGAAGAAAGTTGCCGAAGAAAACGACTAAACCATCTCCTGCCACAGTGTGAAACCCGCAGACATTCCGCAAGTCTGCGGCGGATACTGCGGCAAAACATACATCCTTCTATAAAAGCTAAAGGCATTGGGGTCCGCACCCGATGCCTTTAGCTTTTTTATTGCCTTTTTTGTCAAAATATGTTATTATATTTTAATAAAGGTCAAAGGAGTGATAAAATGTTTGCGCGCATAAACAGTATGGGTCTTTACGGAATAGAGAGCTATATGGTCAGCGTTGAGGTTGACTACGGTCAGGGGCTGCCCAGAATCGAGCTTGTCGGTCTGCCCGATACCGCTGTTAACGAAGCCCGCAACAGAGTACGCTCCGCAATCAAAAACAGCGGTTTTTCTTTCCCGCAGAGCAGAGTCACAATCAATCTTTCCCCCGCCGATATCCGCAAGGAAGGCCCGATTTATGACCTGCCGATTCTGATTTCCATTC
>JAZOWF010000018.1:0-2766 GCA_045659065.1 Acutalibacteraceae bacterium | reverse complement strand
CCGTTTTCAAGACCAAGCTCTTTACCGAGCTTTGCAGCAACCTCAAAAATATGAGATATAACTGCACTGTTTTCTGCTGTGATATCAGCAGCACAAGCGATATGCTCTTTGGGTATAATCAGAATGTGAACGGGAGCCTGAGGCTCAAGGTCATAAAAAGCAAGAACACTCTCATCTTCATAAACCTTGTTGGAAGGGATTTCCCCTGCCGCAATTTTGCAAAAAATACAATCCATAATAATTTCTCCTTTTATATCATTCAACATTAAGCTTAATGTCAAATTTATTCATACAAGAAATAAACTCTTCAGCGTTTTTCTGTGCCTTTGTGAATTTTGCTACCATTTCTTTCCCAACATAAATTTTGAAACAGAGAGAGCTTGTGTTACGTGTGATTAATACAGAGGAAACTTCAGCTCTTGTTATTTCCGTAAACTTATATGTTTTTCCGTCAACAGTGAAAACGTCCTCATCAAAATCAATTCTTTTTCCCGTGAAATATCTGATAAAAGCCACAACAAAAAGAGCAACGGAAATGCCAATAAGAAAATATTTAACAGATGAGTCATCGCCGACTGTGCCGATAAAACCAACGGCAAAAAGAAGAGCTAACCATACTACCAAAGCAACAGAAGGTCTTATTGTCTTTTTCATTCCGCTACATCTCCTTTACTGTTTTTTACAATTTCATAAAACTTAAACAGCAACACAAGAGCAAATTCATACAGCTTAAATCTCAAAGTCTCAGATTTCAAATCAGAGGCCTGCAAAACCGAAAAACAAAGCAAGAAAACAAATCGGACAGGTTTTACTTCATGTAATTTTCTCTTTCCTTAAGACAGACGCAGCAAACTACGTCTGTCTTTGTTTGTCATTATTTCAGCATTGAAACAAGAATTTCTTCTGCTTTTTCAAGAGCTTTTGAAATTGCTCCGATATCCTTAGCACCGGCCATTGCACTGTCAGGCTTACCGCCGCCGTTACCGCCTGCAAGCTTAGCAATCTCTCTTGCAAGATTGCCGGCGTGAGCACCCTTTGCAACGGCATCCTTACCGCAGCAGGTGCAGATATTGCCTGTGCCCTTTGCCTTCTGAATTCCGCCGACAACACCGACATAATTTTCACCCTTGCTTCTGATAAGATCGCAAACCTGACGAAGCTCATCAACGGTTGTATCCTCAAGGAAGGAAGTTACAAGCACAAGGTCTCCGACATTTACGGCACCTGCAAGAAGTGACTCTGTTTTAATGTTTGCAAGCACACCTGAAAGCTTTTCAATTTCTTTTTCCTTAGCCTTAAGGTCATTGATAACTGAAGCAGCCTTAACTGCAATGTCATTCTGATTTGCAGCCTTGATTGCTGCAGCAGTATCTGAAATAAGATTGTTCTTTTCTTCAATGTATTTCATAACATTCATACCTGTAACAGCTTCAATTCTTCTGATACCTGCTGCAACAGAGGATTCTGAAACAATTTTGAAAAGGCCGATATTACCTGTTGATTCAACGTGTGTACCGCCGCAAAGCTCAGTTGAGAAATCTCCTGCCTTTACGACTCTTACAACATCACCGTATTTTTCACCGAAGAGAGCCATTGCGCCCATAGCTTTTGCTTCTTCAATGGGCATTTCCTTAACGAGAAGAGAATAAGCCTTAAGAATTTCACCGTTGACAAGAGCTTCAACAGCCTTAAGCTCGTCTGCTGTCACACCTGCAAAGTGAGTGAAGTCAAAGCGCACGACATCACCGTTTACAAGCTGACCTGCCTGTTCAACGTGTGTGCCGAGAACCTGACGAAGTGCAGCCTGAAGAAGGTGAGCTGCAGTATGGTTTCTCATTGTGGCCTTTCTGTTTTCCTCATCATAGATTGCAACTGCTTCATCACCGATTTTGATTGAGTCACCGCTGAGAGTACCATGATGAAGAACAACACCGTCTGCATCTTTGGTTGTGTTGGAAATCTCAATAACGCTTTCTCCGACTCTTATTGTACCGAAATCACCTGACTGTCCGCCGCTTTCAGCATAGAATGATGTTTTGTCGAGAACAACAATAACATCCTCACCGGGCTCAACAAAGTCTTTTCTTTCGCCCTCAGAAACAAGTGCTGCAATCTTTGCCTGCGTGTTGTTTTCTTCATAGCCTGTGAAAACAGTTTTTTCAACATCCTTGAAGGATACACCTGAGTTTCTCCAGTCTGTATCAGCTCCGTCACGCTTAACGCTCTTAGCCTTCATTCTTGCCTGATAAACAAGCTCCTTGAACTTTTCTTCATCAACACTCATATTGTTTTCGGCAACAATTTCCTTAGTCAGATCAATAGGGAATCCGAAGGTATCCTGAAGCTTAAATGCGTCCTCACCTGAAAGAACACCGTTTTCAGAAGAAGCCATCATTTCATTGAGAAGACCTAAACCGCTATCGATTGTCTTATAGAAGCTCTGCTCCTCCATTGAAATAACCTTTTTGATATAATCCTGCTTGTCAACAAGATTGGGATAAGCATTTGCATTTTCCTTGATAACAGTTTCACAAACATCTGAAAGGAAAGTACCCTGAATTCCGAGAAGTCTGCCGTGTCTTGCAGCACGACTGAGAAGTCTTCTGAGAACATAGCCTCTACCGGTGTTTGAGGGAAGAACTCCGTCACCGACCATAAATGTTGTGCTTCTGATGTGGTCAGTGATAACACGAAGAGAAATATCCTTCTTTGCATCCTTATGGTACTCAATGCCTGAGATATCCATAATATGCTTCATAATGTTTC
>JAZOWF010000017.1:0-14681 GCA_045659065.1 Acutalibacteraceae bacterium | reverse complement strand
TTTAAAGTGCTTCGCAGTTTTGTAAGAACTAAAAATTTCTTGTATTGAAGCCATAAAATGCAGCAAGGCTGTCGCCTTGCGAGGCTTTTGGCAAAAATACAGGGAATTTTGTTCGAGAAACAAATACTTCCTTATGTGGCGTCGGCGCCGCCTCCTTTTTTATTTTGTCAGCACACCGTTGTCTGAGTAAAGCAGAAGGAGAATTTCCTTTTCCTCCCCTGTCAGACAGTCGGTGTAAACCAGCACCTCACTGCCCAGATGGGTTTTGCAGCGGAACTCCAGGCAAAAGGCTTCGCTGCCGTTTTCAAGAGGTATCACAGCTTTTTTTTGAGAAAGCACGGTGAGCCGCGGAGAAAGACTTTTCACGGCTTCTTCTGCGGAAATAATGTTTTCGGGAAGCTGACGGATGCGGTGATTCATCAGATATCCCCTTGCATCAAGAGAAACAATTTTCCCTGTTTCAAGTGAGATGCTGACCTTGATGAGATCGGCATAGCAGACGGTATCATCCTGCGCATAAGCATAATTGACTGTGCAGATTCCGTCATAAACAGAGTAATAGCTTTCCTTCATTTTTTCCGTGTAGCCGATTTCGGAAAGATAAGAAAGACCTCTTTTGATTGCTTCTTCGGCACTGATTGTGGCCTCACCGGCAAAAACCGGATTCATCAGATAACACACATAGCCGCCGCGCTTTGTGATGCCGATGCTCATATCGTTTTTTGAAAAGCAGAACATTTCGATTTCAGAGTCAACATCTGCTTCTTTTTTCAGCGCAGAGGGATCTTCTCCCAGAAGGTCGGCGGCTGTCTGTGCCGCTTCATCTGCCGTTACCTCTTTTTCGGGCAGAAACTGTGACTTTCGGTTTAAGCTTGTGTCGGAAAAGGGCCCGTCATAAAGGAGAGTCGGGTAATCGGAAAAGGTTTGCTGAGAGTCGGAAAAGGATTGGGAGAAGCTTATTTTGTCATAATCGCTTTCATCAGAAATGATACTGATAAGTTGTGAAAAAGTTACACCTCCGTTGTTATAGTCGGCGGTTATTTCTTCAAAGGCACGGGACAGACTTTCCGAATAAGCGAGAAGCTGATCGAGGCTTTCCGAATCCTCTTTTTTCACGGTGCCGTCATTGTCAAGGGCGGCGGAAAGATAAAGGGTATAGTCACCCACCTGAGAAAGAAATTTGTAGATTTCTTCAGCATCCGCGGGACTGTCTGTCAGTGCGGCAAGGCTCACCTTTGCAATGCTTGACTGGCGGAAAAGCTCCTTTGAGTTTTCTTCGAGCATCTCTGCCGTTCCCGAGCAGATGCTTTTCTGTAAGGAGGTGGTTATACTGTCCAGACTTTCACAGAATTCACCCAATACTTTAAGTGAATTAATTTCACTTAACTGACGGCTTGCTTTAAGCTCTGAGCCGAGCTTTATGCTCAGAAGGCAAAGGGCAAAGGATAACACGGAAAGAACGCTGATGATTTTGCTGCTTACGGATATTTTTCTTTTTTTCATGGCACAACTCCTGTCGGCTGTTATAAATTTTGCAATTGTTAGTGATTTGTATAAGATTATTTTACGAAAAATTCACTATTTTATCCCCTTAATTTATGCATTGTGATATTGAAATATTTTTCTCTATATAGTATAATATATAAAGTTTTATAATGAGGAGGTATGCTCGTGTGTATTTATCTTGACAACAGTGCCACAACGGCACCCTGCAGCAAGGCGAAAAACAGAATGATCGAATGCATTGAGAATTCATGGGGCAACCCCTCATCTCTTCACGAAAAAGGTATTCAGGCCGATATGCTTCTTTGTGCGGCAAGAAAGAAAATTGCTCAGGTGCTTTCCTGTGATGAGGGTGAAATCCTTTTCACAAGCGGCGGTACAGAGGGCAATAACCTTGCGGTTCTCGGTGCTGCCCGTGGGGCAAAGCGCAAGGGCAACAGAGTTGTCACAACGGCAATTGAGCATCCCAGCGTTGACAAGGCCTTTGCAAGACTTGAGGATGAAGGCTTCGAGGTTATCCGTATCGGTGCCGATGAAAAGGGCAGAGTTGATATGGACAGCTTCAGAGAGGCTGTGAATGAGAAAACCGTTCTGGTGAGTATGATGGCAGTCAACAATGAGGTGGGCACTGTTGAGCCTGTGGAAAAGCTGTGGGAGATTGTACGTGAAAAGAACTCCCCCGCTCTGATTCACGTTGATGCTGTTCAGGCCTTCGGCAAAATTCCTCTGAACGTCAAGAAAATCAAGGCCGATCTTGTGACGGTCAGCTCCCATAAAATTCACGGTCCCAAGGGTGTGGGCGCACTTTTTGTCAGAAAGGGCACAAAGCTTCTTCCCAACACTCTCGGCGGCGGACAGGAAAGGGATCTTCGTCCCGGCACTGAGCCTATGCCTGCAATTGCAGGATTTTACGGAGCTGTTGAAGAGCTTGATATCAAGGGCAGCGCCGAAAAGGTTTCCTGTCTCAGAAACAGTCTTGTTTCTGCGCTGAAGGAAATCCCGGGAATTGTCATTAACAGTCCTGAGGATGCACTTTGCTACATTGTCAATTTTTCCGCAGAGGGATACCGAAGTGAAACTCTTCTTAATTTCCTTTCTGACAGCGGAATTTATGTTTCCTCGGGCTCAGCCTGTGCAAAGGGACATAAGAGCCACGTGCTGACGGCAATGAAGCTTCCCGACAGCATAATTGACTCATCTCTCAGGGTGAGCTTTTCAAGATATAACACACAGCAGGAAATTGACACCTTCGTAAGCACCCTGCTGACAGCAATGAAGGTCATTATGAAAAAATAAGAGGTTACAGATGAAAGAAGTATTACTTATCAAAAACGGAGAGCTTGCTCTCAAGGGTCTTAACAGAAGCACCTTTGAGGACGTTCTTGTTAAAAACATAAAGCGCAGACTGCTGAGAAGGGTGGGAAAATTCACCTTTGTCAAATCACAGTCAACAATTGTTGCGCAGCCCGCCTGTGAGGACGTGGATTTCGAGGAAGCCGTTGAGGTTGTGAAAAAGGTTTTCGGTATTGTTGCTTTTTCAAGAGCCGCAGTCACAGAAAAGGATTTTCAGATGATGAAGGACACAGCCCTTTCTTATCTCGGTGACGAGCTCAGAAGCGTGAAGACCTTTAAGGTCAATGCAAAAAGAAGTGACAAGAAGTTTCATATGACTTCTCCCGAAATCTGCCGTGAAATCGGCGCTCATCTTCTCAGAAACATCCCTTCTCTCAAGGTTGACGTGCATAATCCCGACATCACCGTTACCGTTGAGGTCAGAGATAAAAATGTTTTCATTCACGGCAATCAGATCAAGGGCGCGGGCGGTATGCCCGTGGGCACTGCAGGTCGTGCTGCACTTCTTGTTTCGGGCGGAATTGACAGTCCCGTTGCAGGCTGGATGATGGCAAAAAGAGGTCTTCAGCTTGACGCCATTCATTTTGCTGCTCCCCCTTACACAAGCAAAAGAGCTGAAATGAAGGTCCGTGACCTTGTTTCAATTGTTGCAAAATACAGCGGAAGAATTAATTTTGCCGTTGTCAATTTCACAGAAATTCAGGAAGCAATCAAGGAGCATTGCCCTGAAGAGCTGTTCACAATTATTATGCGCCGTCTGATGATGAAAATTGCCGTCAGACTTGCTCAAAAGGATGACTGCGGTGCTCTTATCACAGGTGAAAGTCTTGGTCAGGTTGCTTCACAGACTCTGGGAGCTCTTGCCTGCACAGATGCTGCCGTTGATATGCCCGTGTTCCGTCCTCTTATCGGTATGGACAAGCACGAGATTATCTCAATTTCAAGAAACATCGGTGCCTTTGAAACATCAATCCTTCCCTATGAGGATTGCTGCACGGTCTTCACTCCCAAGCATCCCAGAACAAGACCCACACTCAGACTTGTTGAGGAGGCGGAGGCTGCTTTTGATTTCAGTGAAATGATTGAAAGAGCAATTGAAACCGTGAAATATGAGCCCGTTGACTGAGAAATAACAGAAAAGAAATTCCAGAGATTGAATTAAATTTACAAATCCTTTAATTTGACATAAACAAATCACTGTATGATTAAGAAGGTGACGGTTATGAAGGTTGAGCTTATAAGTGTTGGAACAGAGCTGCTTCTGGGCAACATCACCAACACAAATTCACAATATCTTTCTGAGCAGATTGCTCTTACGGGTGCCGATGTCATTTATCACACAACCGTGGGTGACAATGCTGACCGTCTGACAGATGCTCTTGAAACAGCTTTTTCAAGGGTTGACACAGTAATTCTTACGGGAGGTCTCGGACCTACCGAGGATGATATAACAAAAGAGGTCTGTTCAGCATTTTTTGCAAAGGAGCTTGTCTCACAGCCGAAAATCGAACAGCAGTTAAGAGAATTTTTTCGCCGCAGAGGAATTGAGAATATGCCCGAGTCAAATCTCAAGCAGGCTCTTGTTCCCGAATCGGCAACAGTTCTTGACAATCCCAACGGCACCGCTCCCGGATTCATTATGAATGACGGCGGAAGAACAATAATCATTCTTCCCGGCCCGCCCTCAGAAATGAAGCCGATGTTTGAAAGATACGTCAGGGATTATCTCATTTCCCGCACGGGAGAAACAATTATTTCCCGCACCGTCAGAACCTTCGGCATCGGAGAAAGTATGATGAGTGAAAGGGTATCACAGCTTTTATCACTGAAAAATCCCACCGTTGCACCTTATGCAAAAACAGGTGAGGCACTTTTGCGCATCACCGCAAAGGCTGAATCTGTTCAGCAGGCGGAAAAGCTTATTTCCGATGTGCTTGAGAAGGTACTTGAAGAAATCGGTGAATATGTTTATGCAGTGGATGCAGAAAGCATCGAGGAAGCAACAGTCGGGCTGATGAAGGAAAAAAAGGTTACCGCTGCCTTTGCGGAAAGCTGCACGGCAGGACTGTGTGCAAAAAGAATAACTGACATTTCGGGTGCATCGGAGGTTTTCGGCTGCGGTATTGTCTCTTATTCCAATGAAACCAAAGAAAAGGTGCTGGGAGTCAGCAGAGAACACCTTGACCGCTACGGTGCGGTAAGTGAGGTGGTTGCAGCGGAAATGGCTCTCGGAGTAAAAAGACTTTCGGGCGCTCATTTCGGTGTTTCGGTTACCGGAATGGCGGGTCCCACAAGCGACGATCCGAAAAAGGAAGTCGGACTCATTTATATTGCAGTGACCGACGGTGAAAGGCTGTGGCTTAAGGAGTATCACGGAAGATCCTCAGGTGAAAGCTGCAGAGATTATAACCGCTTCGCCGCTGCTTCAAATGCAATCAACGAATTGCGTTTATCAATCATAAACCGCCCTGAACGATGGTCAGAGGGCAGAGATATCAATGAATTTATAAGTTCTTTTTAAGGAAACAGATAAGCTATGAAAAACATTTACAACGAGGGTGATTCTTCATTCAGAGAGGATAAGCCTTTTTCGGGCAATTCTGATCTTCGGAGTCAAACTCCCAATGAAAAGGATAATCCCGCAAACAGCGGTGCACAAATGCCCGAGGGAACGGGTGCGGCTCAGCAGGTGCCACCGGGATATATCCAGATTCCCTACGGCTTTATACCCGTTCAGCCTAACGGATATTATTACTCTCCTCAGGGTGTACCTGTTCAGCCGGTACAGCTGACACCTGAGCAGCTTGCATTTCTTGCTCAGCAGTATGCAGCCTTTCCCCAGTTTGCTCAGCCGAACCCCTTTGCTGCGCAGGGCACTCAGCCCTTCCCCTTCGGTCAGCCTCAGACGGAGGCTCCGCAGGAAAAGGCATCAGCTGACTCGGGTATGAGAATTCTTTATCAGAGTCCGGATTTTGACAGCCACAAGGACAAAAAAGAGCCTTCCGCCGCTTTTGTCAGTGATAATTTCACAGCTTCTGTCAGGCAGGAGCCCGTTCAGAAAAACAAGACGGAAGAAAAGCAGGATGAGAAGAAGGCTGAGGAGAAAAAGGAAGCTCCTGTCAGAAACAGCAGCATTGAAATTGAAGCAAGAGAGCATATCGTAATAGAGGAAGAAACCATTTCCTTCTCAGGCAGGGCTCCGACAGCTGAAAGCAAGCAGGAGGAAAAAAAGGAAAAGACCTCTGCCACCTCAAAGTTCAGCATTGACGAAATGGAAATGAGCACCTTTGAGCTTGATTCAATGATGATTAAAAGCGGCAGACCGGGACGTCCCCGGGCAAATGCTTCATCCGAGGATGAATTCGAACAGCTCAGACCCCGCAAAAATGCTTATGCTTCGGCAAGCTTCAGTGTTGAGGAGGCCTTCGAGGAAACAGTTGAAGATGCTCCCAAAAAGAAGAAGGATAAAAAGCCGAAGAAAAAAGCCACCACTGCCGATCTCATCAGACGTATCATTCTCGGCATCTCCCTTGTGGCAATAATCGTTTCTGCAGGTGTGCTTATCAATGAATACCGTCTTTCAAATGAAAACAATGAGCTTGAGCAGGAGATTTCAAACCTCATCATCGACGTTGAATCCACAACGGAAGAAGAGGATACAACAAAAAAGGATGAGGACGAGGAGCCTGAAATCACTCAGGAGCCCACAACTGCTCCCCTGACTCCCGAAGAGCAGTGGGCACAGATCAAGGAAGAATACCCTAATGTGGTTTTTCCCGATTTTATCCAGCTCAAATATGCAAGGCTTTATGCCACAAACCGTGATTTTGTCGGTTACCTTGAGGCTGACGGCGTCGGACTGAGCCTTCCCGTTGTCCAGGGTGACAATGACGATGAGTATATGGAGAAAAACTTCTACGGAAAGAAAACCAAATACGGATGCCCCTTTGTTACTCATCTCAATAATATAATCAATCTTGATCAGAACACAATTATTTTCGGACACCATATGAACAACGGAACAGTTTTCGGTGCCCTTGACAAATACAAAAGCATTGACGGCTTCAAAAAAGCACCCGTTATCACCTTCAACACTCTTTATTCTGATTACAGCTGGAAGATTGTTGCGGCCTTTGTGACAAACGCTTATAAGGAGCAGGATAACGGCTATGTGTTCAGATATTATTTCACAACCCTCAGCACACAGGAACGCTTTGCAGCTTATCTGAATGAAATCAGTCAGCGCTCACTTTATGATACGGGTGTTGACGTGCTTCCCACAGACAAGCTTCTCACTCTTTCAACCTGTTCACATGAATTTGACGATGCAAGATTTGTTGTTGTAGCCCGTCTTGTAAGACCCGGTGAAAGCACAGATGTTGATGTTTCAAAGGCAACAGTCAACGAGAGTCCCAGATATCCCCAGGCATATTACGACAAGAAAAAAACCGACAATCCTTATCAGAATGCAAGCAGATGGGAAGTCGGATAATTAAAATACCCCGGGAGACCCTTAAGGTCTTCACCCGGATTATCGGAGGTATATTCAATGATAAAACTTTTTAAACTCAAGGATATTTCGGCATTTTCATCCGATGCAATCTATAAAGTATATCTTGCACTGGATGAGCACGGTTTTTCCGAGGACAACACCGTAAGCTTCAAAACCTATGACGATTTGTTTGCTTCAGTTGTGTCAGGTCTTGAAAACGGCGATCACATTATTATTGCTGTTGAGCCCGCAGATTACATCAGCGCAAAGAAGGAGCTTATTTCAAAGCTTATTCTTGATCTTTCCTCTTCCGCTGAAATCAGTGAATGCATTGCCAAAAATGCAGGAGACGATATCGGAGAGATTGATATGGAGGGACACAGCATTGTTCCCGACGGTGCTGTCTGCCATCTGACAACCGACGGTCTTTACAGCGGCTTCTCAACAGACATATTTGACGGAAGGCTTTCTTACATCCCTCTTGATTTCACAAGAATTGATTCTGTGCTTGTTTCCGTTGCTCAGTCAATGGCTTCAGAAAACGGGGAAGCTGCACCTGAGCAGGAGCAGGGACATAAAAAGGAATATGTAATTCCCGAATATGACTTCACTCCCGCTGTCAACAAGCTTGTTTCATCCCTTAACAAGACAAACAAAAAGGTTGCTCTTGCAACAGGTGAAGCAACAATGTGGGTTTATGACCTTTATGACAAGGTGGACAACCTTATCGGTGTTGTAAACTTTGTTGAGGTTATTGATGCTCAGAAAAAGGATGAAATCACAGAGGAAACGGAAGAAATCGGCGTCAAGAGAAGGGAATATGACAGAAACAATGTTCCCACGCCCATTCCTCAGCCTGCAGGTGAAGAGGCACGTGAAAGCGAATCAATGCACATCATCCGTCACGCAAGAGAGGCCATGTATAACACAGGCAGTGATTTCGGCGGTGCAATTTCTGAGGTTTATTCAACAGAAAACGACAAGGGTCAGACAGTTTACTTTGCTTATGTTGCAGTTGTTGACAGAAGCACTGCAAGAGCAAAGAAGATCAACACAACAAACATTGACGACCTTCCTCTGATTCTTCCTCACGCAATCACAATTCTTTCAGACGTTGTCTGTGAAAAGGCTGTTGCAATCAGCACGGCAATTGCTAAAATTGAGGTCAAGGAAAAAGAGAAGGAGCCCGTTGAAGCTCCCTCATTCAAGAAGAAGGAAAAGACAAGCCAGATCAGCATTTCAAAGGGTATGATGATTTTTGCCTGTGTTGTGCTTCTTTTCTCAATTCTCAGCCCCATGCTGATGACTTATCTTGTGCTCAGAGCTCCCACAGCTCCCACCACAACAACTGCACCCTCAACCTCAATTACAACAGAGGCTCCCATTATAACAACCCAGCCCACAACTCAGATCACAACCCAGGATATTTTTGCTGCTGCAACTCTTCCCTCAGTGACAGAGTCAACAGCTCCCGATGTTTCAGCAACAACCACCTCAAATCCCATTGTTTCCGAAAAAGGCACCTTCACCTTCTATGTTTTCGGTTACGGTCACGGTGTCGGTATGAGCCAGGTCGGTGCAAACTATCTTGCAACAAACGAAGGCTTCAATTATGCTGAAATTCTTGCCCACTACTATTATGACGGCAACACAAAGCTTGTTATCGGTGATACCTATCCCGAAACCATCACTTATGCAGGCACAGCATATAACACAAGAGAATTCCTCGCAAGTGCTCTTGAATCAGAAATGGGCTCATCCTATCACACTGAAGCTCTCAAGGCTCAGGCAATTGCTCTTTATACCTTTGCCAAGTATAAGAACTTCAATCTCGATGCATCTGCAAATGCATTCGGTAAAACACCCTCATCAATTGCTTATTCAATTGTCGACGATGTTATGCAGAACGGCTTCTACATCTCGCATGCAGGCGACGTTGCTCTCACTCCCTTCCATGCAATGAGCGCAGGTATCACAACCTCATATTACAATGTATGGGGCAAGAATATCGGCGCAACCGTTCCTTACCTCAGCGGCGGCAGAAAGAGCTACGGTGATTATCTTGATGCAAACTTCAAATCAGTTTACACAATCACAAGTGACGATCTCAAGGCTCTTGTCAAATCAAATGCAAATATTGATCTTACAGGCGATCCTTCAACATGGATCAGCGTTATCACTCATGATAGCGCTGTCAGAGACGATATCGGTTATATTTCAAGCATCAACGTCGGCGGAACAATTATGACCGGTAACAACTTCAGAATCAACGTTATGCAGGGCAGAATCCGTTCACATTGCTTTGCTCTGGTATATACACCCAACGCCTGATTTTAAAGGGCAGAATAAAACCGCATTTTAACTCAGGCGGTCGGGTGCGGTTTTATAAACAACCGTCCGTCTTGACAATTTTGACATAACGGAGTATACTTGCTCTGTTAATATATAGAAAAAAGGAGTGTTTGTTATGGCATTAGTAACAACTAAAAAAATGTTTGAAGACGCATACAAGGGCGGCTACGCTGTCGGCGCTTTCAACGTAAACAACATGGAAATCATTCAGGGTATCACAAGAGCTGCAAAGAAGCACAACTCACCTGTTATTCTTCAGGTATCAGCAGGTGCAAGAAAGTACGCTTCACACGGCTACCTTGTTGCTATGGTTAAGGCTGCAGCAGAAGAAACAGGTCTTCCCATTGCTCTTCATCTTGACCACGGCCCCGATTTCGAAACATGTAAGGCTTGCATCGACGGCGGCTTCACATCAGTTATGATCGACGGCTCACACCTTCCCTACGAAGAAAACGTTGCTCTCACAAAGCAGGTTGTTGATTATGCTCACGCACACGGCTGTGTTGTTGAAGGTGAGCTCGGTCAGCTTGCAGGTATTGAAGATGACGTTAACGTAAGTGAAGAGGATGCAAACTTCACAGATCCCGCTCAGGTTTATGATTTCGTAACAAGAACCGGCGTTGACTCACTTGCAATTGCAATCGGCACAAGCCACGGTGCTTACAAGTTCAAGCCCGGTCAGAAGCCCCAGCTTCGTTTTGACATCCTCAAAGAGGTTGAAGAAAAGCTCCCCGGCTTCCCCATCGTTCTTCACGGTGCTTCATCAGTTAACCAGGATGACGTTAAGACAATCAACGCTTACGGCGGTGAAATGCCCGACGCTATCGGTATCCCCGAAGAAATGCTTCGTGAGGCTGCTTCAATGGCTGTCTGCAAGATCAACGTTGACTCAGACATCCGTATCGCAATGACCGCTGCTATCCGTAAGCACTACTCAGAAAATCCCAAGCACTTCGACCCCAGACAGTATCTCACACCCGCAAGAGATGCAATCGAAGGCGTTGTTTCACACAAGATTGAGACAGTTCTCGGCTGTGCTGACAAGGCATAATCTGAATATTAAAAATAAAATCCGACGAAGCTTTGATTTCGTCGGATTTTTTATAAGGCAAAGGAAGAATAAAAGAGGATGTAAAAAACGAGCTTTTTACATCCTCTTTTATATATAATTGTATAGACTTTATTTTGTGATAAGAAGCTCGTTGTTCTCAAGGAACTCGTCATAGGTTTCCTTCTTGTCATAAACGCCGTCGGGTCTGAATTCAATGATTCTGTCGGCAATTGACTGAACAAACTGATGGTCGTGTGAGGTGAAAAGAACAGAGCCCTTGAAGCGGATGAGAGCGTTGTTGAGTGATGTGATTGATTCAAGGTCAAGGTGGTTGGTGGGCTCGTCGAGAATAAGCACGTTAGCACCGCTGAGCATCATTTTGCAAAGCATACAGCGTACTCTTTCTCCGCCGGAAAGAACCTGAGCCTTCTTTGTTGCTTCTTCACCTGAGAACATCATTCTTCCGAGCCAGCCTCTGACATCGGTTTCAAACTGAAGGTCGGAATAGCCTCTGATCCAGTCAATGAGGCTGTCCTCAACTCCGTCAAAGAAGGCAGAGTTGTCAGCGGGGAAATAAGCCTGAGAGGTTGTTACGCCCCATTTGAATGTGCCCTCATCGGGCTCAAGCTCACCTGTGATGATTTTGAAGAAGGTTGTTTTTGCAACGGCATCAGTGCCCACAAAGGCAACCTTTTCGTTGGGTCTGAGGGTGAAGCTGACATTGTCAAGAACCTTTCTGTCTCCGATTGTTTTTGAAATGCCCTCAACGGTGAGCATATCGTTACCGATTTCTCTGTCGGGCTTGAATTCAACAAAGGGGAAGCGGCGTGAGGAAACGGGCATATCCTCAAGAACAAGATTGTCAAGAAGCTTCTTTCGGCTTGTAGCCTGCTTTGATTTTGATGCGTTTGCAGAGAAGCGGGCAATGAATTCCTGAAGCTCCTTCATTTTTGCTTCAGTCTTTTTGTTCTGCTCTCTGAGCTGGCGCTGAGCCATCTGAGTGTACTCATACCAGAAATCATAGTTGCCCACATACATTGTGATTTTGCCGAAGTCACAGTCAGCAATGTGAGTGCAGACCTTGTTAAGAAAATGTCTGTCATGGCTGACAACAATAACTGTGTTTTCAAAGTTGAGGAGGAATTCCTCAAGCCAGTTAATAGCGGCAACGTCAAGGTGGTTGGTGGGCTCGTCGAGAAGAAGAATGTCGGGGTTTCCGAAAAGAGCCTGTGCAAGAAGCACCTTGACCTTCTGCTCACCGCTGAGCTCCTTCATAAGCATATAATGAAATTCGTTGTGAATGCCGAGAGCGTTAAGAAGAATTTCAGCATCGCTTTCTGCGCTCCAGCCGTCCATTTCTGCAAATTCCTCTTCAAGCTCACTGATTCTGATGCCGTCTTCCTCGGTGAACTCTTCCTTAGCGTAAAGCTCTTCCTTGGCATCAATGATGTCAACGAGCTTCTGATTGCCCATAAGAACAGTTCTGATTACGTCGTATTCGTCATAAGCATAATGGTCCTGCTTGAGAACGGAAAGTCTTTCACCGGGGGTGATGGTGACATAACCCTTGTTGGGCTCAATTTCTCCTGAAAGGATTTTCAGGAAGGTTGATTTACCGGCACCGTTTGCGCCGATAAGACCGTAGCAGTTACCTCTTGTGAAATTAATGGAAACATCCTTGAAAAGCTCTCTGCCGCCATACTGCAGAGTAACATTATTGGTACTGATCATAAAACTCTTTTCCTCTTTCTGTCAAAAAATTTATATGCTCTCAACAGTATAGCATAAAAATTATATTAAGGCAAATAAAAGCACAATAAAAGGTGATTTAGAACTTTTCATAAAAAAATCTGATAATTTTGTATCATATATACAGTTTTTATTTTCGCGGAATTTTCGAGTTTTCCACGCAAAACTGTGGAAAACTATGTGGAAAACGTGAAAAACTCCCATAAAATAAGGGGTTTTCAGCAATGTTGAAAGTGTGGATATCTTTTTTCGGGTGAATTTCTCTGAATTTATAAGAAAAATCTGAAAAGCCCGTTGAAAAAATCTTCCTTCAGAAATGAAGATTTTTACCTTGTGCCGTGAAATTCTGACGAAGAAAAAATGGCGATGTGATTTTAAATGGGATTTAAGCTGAAAATCACTTTATGAAGGTGAAAAAAGCCCTGAAAAAATGCAAACGTATGCGAATGCATACCGGCTGATACCAAAAATGCCTATAAGGATAAGGAAAAGGATAAGGAAAAGGATAAGGATAAGGATAAGGAATATGTATATGTTAAGGATAATGCATACGTCGGCAAAAGGCTGACAGACCAAAGATAAATATAAGCCTTCGGCTGCATGATAAGCGTGGGAAAAGCTTCGGAGGAATATAATCAGATTTACAAAAAAGGGAATTGGAAATATTTTTTACCTCAACTTATTAAAAAATATACCTCATACCTCTTGATAACATTTCATTGACGTGATATAATTACTTAATAAATTTTCATTATCTGTGAGCTGAATAAAAAGGCTCCGGTTTTGAATTTTGAAAAAATCTGGCTGATTAAACAGAAAGGACAATGATTATGGATTTTAATTCAAAGTTTGTAAAAGAAGGTCTCACCTTTGACGACGTGCTTCTTATTCCTGCGGAGTCAAACGTGCTTCCCGCCGATGTTTCTCTTGAAACACAGCTGACAAAGGGTATTAAACTCAACATCCCCGTGATGACTGCAGCAATGGATACCGTAACAGAATCAAGAATGGCCATTGCAATTGCTCGTGAAGGCGGTCTTGGTGTTATTCACAAGAATATGTCAATCGAAAACCAGGTTAAAGAGGTTGACCGTGTTAAGAGAAGTGAAAACGGTGTTATCGCAAATCCTATTTTCCTTGCTCCCGATAATTATGTTTATGAAGCTGAAAATATTATGCACAGCTACCGCTTCTCAGGTGTTCCCATCTGCGAAAACGGAAAGCTTGTCGGCATTCTCACAAACCGCGACCTTCGCTTCCTTTCTGATTACAACATCAGAATCAGCGAGGTTATGACAAAGGATAACCTTGTTACTGCTCCCGTGGGCACAACTCTTGACGAGGCAAAGCTTATCCTTATGAAGCACAGAATTGAAAAGCTTCCCCTTGTTAATGATGAGGGTCAGCTTAAGGGTCTTATCACCATCAAGGACATTGAAAAGGCTGTTCAGTATCCCAGCTCAGCCCGTGACTCAAGAGGCAGACTTCTTTGCGCAGCAGCTCTCGGTGCAACAGCAGACGTGCTTGACAGAGCTGCTCCTCTTGCAGCTGCAGGCGTTGACGCTTTTGTTCTTGACTCAGCTCACGGCCACAGCCAGAATATTCTCAAGGCAGTTGCAAAGGTTAAGGATGCATTCCCCAACATTTCACTTATTGCAGGTAATGTTGCAACAGCTGAAGCAACAAAGGCTCTCATTGAAGCAGGTGCTGACTGCGTCAAGGTCGGTATCGGCCCCGGCTCAATCTGTACAACAAGAATTGTTGCAGGTATCGGTGTTCCTCAGATTACTGCAATTTATGACTGCGCTGAAATGGCTGCAAGATACGGCATCAACGTTATCGGTGACGGCGGTATCAAGTATTCAGGTGAAATTGTTAAGGCTATTGCTGCCGGTGCATCTGCAATTATGGTTGGCTCACTTGTTGCAGGCTGTGAGGAATCACCCAGTGATACAGAAATCTATCAGGGCAGAAAGTATAAGGTTTACAGAGGTATGGGCTCAATTGCTGCAATGAATCAGGGCAGTAAGGACAGATACTTCCAGGCAAACAACAAGAAGCACGTTCCCGAAGGCGTTGAAGGACGTGTTCCTTACAAGGGAACTCTCAGCGAAACCGTATATCAGATGATGGGCGGTCTCCGTGCAGGTATGCGTTACTGCGGCTGCGGCACAATTGATG
>JAZOWF010000016.1:0-5584 GCA_045659065.1 Acutalibacteraceae bacterium | reverse complement strand
AAACCACCGATAATGCTGACGCATATCGGTGGTTTTTAACGCATTATTGTGATGCTATTTCACTTTTTAAAGAAATACTGCCTTATGTGGCGTCGGCGTTCAGCTCTTTTCTTTTATGTTTTCAGCTCTTAAGCCAATCAGTTGATTTTTCCGTAAAGAGAAACCTTTTCTGCACCTGCATCAGTTCTGGGTGCTCTTGAGGGAGCATTGACTGCGGGAGCAGCAGTTCTGTTCTTGGGGCCTCTGTTGTAACCGCCCTTGTTGTTACGGCCTCTGTTATTGTAGCCGCCCTTTGAAGGATGGGTGGGCTTTACGCCCTCAGCAAGAGTGATAACAACACGTCTGCCTGAATCTGAACCGACTGAATGTGATGTGACACCTTCGATTTCCTGAACCGCAGTATGAATGATTCTTCTTTCATAGGGATTCATGGGCTCAAAAGTAACATTTCTGCCGTATTTAAGAACCTTCTGTGAGTTCTTCTTAGCAAGCTCTCTGAGAGCATTTCTTCTCTTTTCACGGTAATTTCCGACGTTGATTGAAATTCTCTGATACTCGCCTTCAAGCTTATACTTGTTTGCAGCAAGTCTTGTAAGATACTGAATTGAGTCAAGAGTTTCACCGCGTCTTCCGATAACTACACCGTAATCATCGCCGCAGTCAAGCTCAAGAACGATTTCGTTTTCCTGAGTACGGTAAATCTCCACAGCAACATCTGCAACGCCCATTCCCTTGAGAATGTCTGTCACATAATCAACAGCAGCCTTGATGCTCTTGCTGTCCTGTGCATTAACGGGAGTTCTTTCAACCGCAGCCTCAGCCTTCTCCTCAACAACGGGCTCTGCCTTCTTTACAGGCTCAGTCTTGACAGCCTCAGCCTTCTTTTCGGGCTTTGCGGGAGCAGCCTTAACCTCTGCCTTGTCAGGAGTTTCATAATAAGCCTTTGCCTTTGCAGGTGAACCGCCGAAAAGACCGAGAATCTTCTTTGCGGGATAAGCTATGATTTCAGTGTGAACATCTGCGCCTGCAGGTGCGTTAAGCTCCTTGACGGCATTGCTCATAGCTTCATCGACGGTCGCGCCGGTTCCGATAGCTTCGATTTTCATTATTTGTTTTCACCACCGTTTTGTTAAATTTAAATTGGGTGACGAATGTATTTGAAGTGAATTATTCGTCGATTTCAGCCTTCTCGTGAGCTGTGATCTTCATCTGCTCATAAGAACGGCGATAAATGGTTTCTTCAACCATGTTTCTTGCAATTGTCTTTCTGGGAGCGTAAAGATAACCGAGAATAAGAGTCTGGACAAATGCAAAAATATTTGAAAGTATCCAGTACATACCCATACCGACGGGGAAGCTCCAAACAAGAACAACTGACCAGATGGGCATCATAAGCATCATACAGCCCATGCCCTGCATATTCATGCTCTGATTGTTCTTCTTCTGTCTGTACTGAGTCAGAAGTGTGGTAAGAAGAGATGTCACACCTGAAAGAACGGGAACAAGAAGAACAATGATGGATTCTTTTGAAATACCCTTGTCGGCATAAACTGCGCTGGGAATGCTTCCGAGCTCAACACCGAAAACGGTAAAGTCAAAGTTTCTGATTGCCTCAATCTCTGCTGAGAACTTGTCAAGAAGCTCGGGAGCTCCCTCAACAATGCTGTTAAGTGAAGAAATAACAAGAGATTCTGCATAGGCAACCTTGTTTTCAGCAATAAGTCCGAGAGAAACAGCGGAGTCTGTGAGTGCTGTGATTGCTTCACTTGAAAGCTCAAGCACATAAGTCAGAGGCTGACGGATAATGCCGTAAAGACCCCAGAGGATGGGGAGCTGGAAAAGGAGAGGCAGACAGCTTGAGCCCATTGCGGAATAGCCTTCACGCTGATAAAGCTCGCTTGTTTCCATCTGGATTTTCTGCTGTCTTTCCTGAGGAGCATAATCCTGATATTTCTCTTTGATTCTGTTGATTTTGGGCTGAAGACGTACCATCTTTGCCGAGGATCTCTGCTGCTTGACTGTTGAAGGCAGAAGAATAAGACGGAAAAGAAGTGTGAAAATAACCAGGGCTAAGCCGTAGTTACCCACGAAATCAAGAAAGAATCTGAACAAAAAGCCAAAAATGCCGTATAAAAAATCAAACATTTTTAGTTTCCTCCGTAAAATTATTCCCTTAAAATAAAAGAGCTTTAATGATGTCTGTGCTTATCCTTTGCCGGTGGTACGGGATCGTATCCGCCGGAGGACATCGGATTGCATCTTAAAATCCGCCACAGTGCCATAAGACCGCCCCTGAATGCACCGTGAGTCTCAATTGCCTCAATTGCATAACAAGAACAGGTAGGATAATAGCGGCACATAGCCGGAAGGTGCGGTGAAATATGTCTGCGGTAAAATCTTATCACAGCAAGAAAGAGCTTTTTCATTTTATAACACCGACTTCTTTCAGCAGTTCCGTCATGGCTTTTTCTACCTGCGGAGTTTTAAGATATTTTGTTTTTGATCTTGCAACGAAAACTATGTCATAGCTTCCGTCTGTAAGATTCTGACTGAACACAGACTGCCAGGCAGCTCTAATAACTCTACGGGATCTGTTGCGTTCAACTGCGTTACCGATTTTTTTGCTTGTTGTTATTCCGACACGACAAATACCCACACGGTTTTTTAATACATAAACTACCAGTGCAGGCTTCGCGCATGACTTTCCGCGGTAATAAACCCGCTGGAAAGCTGTATTCTCATTTAAAGAAAGGTACTTTTGCAAAAAAATCAAATCCCAACACAATTGATTCTGTGTGTTCTGTTTCCCTTGAGAAACAAACGCTCATTCATAAATCAGTATGTGAGCTGCTTTCTGCCCTTTGCACGTCTGCGGGCAAGAACCTTGCGGCCGTTCTTTGTAGCCATTCTCTTGCGGAAGCCGTGCTCCATTTTTCTGTGACGCTTCTTGGGCTGATAAGTTCTTTTCATTTTGCTTAACCTCCTTTATAATTTTACTAAAACGGGACATATTGCAAGGAGTATAGGAAGTGGCGCAATATGGTGTCCGACGCTTTCTGTTAAGGCAAGATAGTCTTGCAAGATAGTATTATATATCAAAAAGTTGAGTTTTGTCAACATTTTTCCGCTTTTTAGCTGATTGTATTTTTTCTCTTGTAGCACAGTCCGCCACCATACACCACATAATGTGTTTTTGCTCCCCCCGGAAATTTTTTACAGGCTTTAAAGTTCTTCTTAATAAGATGTATATTAATATAAGGTGTTGCTTTTTTTCTTAAAGAGTGTTAAAATATTTCCATTATGCCAAAGGAGGCGCTGATATTGAACGAATTTGAAAAAGATATTCTTTCTCCCGAAGAAGCAGAAAATGAAATCAATATAGATTCTCAGGAAGCTGCAGCAGAGGAAGAAGCACAGGAAATCCCTGCTCAGTCACAGCAGGAAGCAAAAGCTGATGTTGACATCCGCGAAGAGCTTGAGCAGCTCAAGGATATGTTCCAGCAGGAGCTTGACAAATCACTCCGCGGTGAAGATGACACCGACGACGGTATGCTCATTCAGGAGCTGGACGAAATCACCGAAGACGCAGACGAAGATGCCGAGCCCGAAAATCCCTGTGAATGCTGCGGTGAAAGACCCTGCAGTGAAGCTCACGGTGAAGGCTACCCTTACTGCGATGAATGCAGAGAGCTTATGAAGCGTTATCCCCTTCGTGCAGGCGGAATCATTGCTTCAATTCTTATGATCATCTCTCTTGTTGCCGGTGTATATTTCAATTATTCATATATGGAGGATGTTTCCGCAATTGTAAACGCATCCTCAAATTACAAGGCAGGATATGTCGTTGATGCAATGTATGAATACTATAATTACTTCAACGGCTCAAGAACAGGAAGCAAGCCCTCAATGAGAGCTGTCAGAGAGGCCGCTGAATGCTATAAGCTTACAGGCTATATGAGTGATGCCGCCGACATCATCACCACCTACTATTCATCAACTGCTCTCAAGATGCCCTGGAACATAAATCTGAAGAAAACCGTTGAGCTTTCAAAGGAGCTTTCTGAAAGCTATTATGCAATCACAGCAATCGTTAATCCCGCACTCAGCGGTGAAAAATTTGATTATGACAAAATGATGGCTGACCTTGAGGCTCTCAGAGATGTCAATCCCCTTGAAAACGGAACAGGCAGCATCACCGCTTACAACGAAATCTTCATTGAATACTATAAGTATGTTATAATGAGTGTTAACAAGGAGCCCATCGAAGCACAGCTTGAGCAGCTGAAAAAGATTGACGAAATCGGCAAGGGCTATGAATGGTCCTATCTTGCAAATTACTGCAGCACGGCAGCACTTGTCGGTGACAAGGAAACCGTTGACAGCTGCTTTGACAGAATTATGGAAATCAACCGTCAGGACACAGCAGCTTATAATGCAAAGGCAAGCTATTACCGCTTCCTTGAAACTCCCGATGCAGACGCAATTCTTGACATCTGCAAGCAGGCTCAGGAAAACGCTTATGCAAACGATTACAATTATTATCAGTATTACACAATCGGTTATCTGCTCAAGGGCGAGGGCGCTCTTGCAATGGAAAAAATCGAAGCTCTTATGAAAACAGGCTCTTATTCTGTTCAGGGCTGCAACCTTTATGCTCTTTGCGGACTTTACACAGGCGATGAAAGCATCTACACGAAAATGTCATCGCTTCTGAGCAGCTACGGCTATGAAATCAGTGAGCTTGTAACCGCTTATAAAAACGGCGAAATGACTCTTATCGAGGTTCTTCAGGATAAAGGAGGTGACATCTGATGACCGCAATATATATCATCGTCAAATATCTCACCTTCCCCGGTGCTTATGTAAGATGTATGCTTGAGCAGATTATCTGCCGCACATGGAAGGTACCCGTTGAGGACAACAGATGTCTCAAAAAGAATGAAACCGCAAGTCACATTGAGCACGAATTTATGCCCACAGTCAATTCAGCATTTTTCTTCTGCTTCATTCCCTCATTCCTTTGCATCATCGGTGCAGTTGTTCTCGGTCTTATCCCCTCACTGTTCACCGTGTTTGCCGCAATCAATGACATTGCGCTGATTATTGCCAATGTCATCGGATACTGGTTTGCAGTTTCACTTTTTGTCAACGCATTTCCTCTTGTTGAGGATGCTCTTCATATGGTTGAAAGCGTTTACAAAAAGGGTAACATCCTTCAGAAAATCATCTTTGCTCCCGGTGTTGCCGTCAACTTCATCGGTGCATACCTTGAAAAATATTCGGTAACATTTTTAATTGCCGCAGCTTTCACTCTTACACTCATCTTAAACTGATAAGCCAACAGAGAAAACGCAACAGAGCTTCGCCGACGCCACATAAGGAAGTATTTGTTTCTCGAACAAAATTCCCTGTATTTTTGCCAAAAGCCTCGCAAGGCGGCAGCCTTGCTGCATTTTATGGCTTCAATACAAGAAATTTTTAGTTCTTACGAAACTGCGAAGCACTTTAAAAGGCGAAATAGTGTTGCAAGAAAAGGCGAAAACCACCGATAATGCTGACGCATATCGGTGGTTTTTAACGCATT